>JAWLDJ010000067.1:0-1405 GCA_041686695.1 Nitriliruptoraceae bacterium | reverse complement strand
CGCCCGCGCCCTCGCCCGCAACCGCGCCCGCGCCATCGCCCGCAACCGCGCCCGCGCCCTCGCCCTGGTCCGCGCCGACCCGCGTAGCCCGCGCGTCGGACCGCCATCGCACCCGCCATGGCGCGGGTCCGGGCCGCGGCCCGCTCTCGCAGCGGCCGACTCAAGGTGGTGGTGGGGAGGTCGATGCACAGCGAGAACCGTTGCGCCCGAGACCACCACCGGATCCCGAGTGAGCGCCCCCCACCCCCGTGCACGGCTGCCCGTTCCGGTCGGGGTGCGCCGCGCCCTGACGGCGCTAACGGCCATCGCCGCCGCGATCGTCGGGGGGGCCAACGCCGCCGTTGCCGACCCTGCGGACAACGTCGAGGAACTGTCGGGGCAGATCGCTGCGGTCGAGGACGAGCTGGCTGAGCTCGCCGAGGCGTTCGCCGTCCTCGACGTCCGTGAAGCCGAGGTGCGTCGCCACCTCGAGCGTGCCACCAGCCGCGTCGACCGGCTCGCTGAGCAGCGCACGGCCGCGAAGGCGCTGCACCGCACCCAGCTCGACCTGGCACACCGACGGACCACGGTCGAGCAGGTCGACGAGGCCCTGCACACCCTGGCGATGCGCTCCGGCGTGGCCGGGCAGCCTCCAGACCACGGCACCACGTGGCCCGAGGACCGACGTCCCGGTGCCGCCACCACCCCTGAGGGCGGCCCACAAACGGCCACCGTCCGTGAGGGCGGGCCACACGCGGCCACCTCGGTGTCGCTGCGGACGCCCTCCTCAGCAACAGCGGTGCACCTGCAGCTGCGTTACGTGGTGCGGGCTTCCCTGGTGCTCGCCACGCTCCACCGACGGCTCGACGAGGCCGAGCAGGCGACCGCTGCTCCCCGCCGCGAGCTCGACGCCGAGGTGGCACCGGCACGAGCCCAGCTCCAGGAGCGTCTCCAGGAGCTCCTCGCGGAACGTACGGAGCTGGCGAACTCCCTCGCGTTCGAGCGGTCGATGCTCGAGCGCTCTGACCGTCTGCAGCTACCCGTGACGGGGGCACACCGGGTCTCCTCACGGTTCGGGATGCGCCGCCACCCGATCCACGGTGACGTCCGTATGCACACCGGGCTGGACCTGGCAGCTCCCATCGGTACCCCGGTGTCCACCGCCGCGGCCGGGCGGGTGGTGGCCGCCGGCAGCCGCGGCGGCTACGGGCTGACGGTGGACGTCGACCACGGCGATGGGTTGCTCACCCGCTACGCCCATCTCGACCGCATCGACGTCGCTCGCGGCGATCGCCTCACCGCCGGGCAACGACTGGGCACCGTGGGGATGACCGGGACCGTGACCGGCCCGCACCTGCACCTCGAGGTCCGCGAGCACGGCCAGGCGGTCGACCCCGCCGACTGGCTCCGGGGGGCCGGCGGCCGC
>JAWLDJ010000066.1:0-12332 GCA_041686695.1 Nitriliruptoraceae bacterium | reverse complement strand
TCCTCGGTCACGGTCATCACCTCGTGGATCGCGAGCCGTCCGCGGTAGCCGGTCTGGCTACACGAGGAGCACCCCACGGCGCGGGGCACCTCCGGTCGCTCCTCCACGATGTCGTCGCTGAACCCGGCCGCCTTGAGCATCTCCGCTTCGGGGCGCACCATCTCGACGCAGCGCGGGCACACCCGCCGGGCCAGCCGCTGGGCCAGGACGCAGTCCACGGCCGAGCCGACGAGGAAGGGTTCGATGCCCATCTCGGTCAACCGGGTGACGGCGGAGGGGGCGTCGTTGGTGTGCAGGGTGGAGAGCACGAGGTGACCGGTGAGCGCCGCCTCGACGCCGATCTGGGCCGTCTCACGGTCACGCATCTCACCGACGAGCACGATGTCGGGGTCCTGACGCAGGATCGACCGCAGCGCCGACGCGAAGGACAGGCCCACCTTGTTGTTGACCTGGACCTGGCTGATGCCGGGGAGCCGGTACTCGACCGGATCCTCGGTGGTGATGATGTTGACGCCCTCCTGGTTGACGACGTTGAGCGTCGCGTAGAGGGTCGTCGACTTCCCCGAGCCGGTCGGCCCGGTGACCAGGATCATGCCGTAGGGCTTGCGGTAGGCCTCCTCGAAGCGTTTGAGGTTGTGGTCGAGGAAGCCGAGGTCGTCGAGGGAGAGCATCACCGAGGTCTTGTCCAGGATGCGCATCACGACCTTCTCGCCGTAGACCGTCGGCAACGTGGAGAAGCGCAGGTCGATCT
This sequence comes from Nitriliruptoraceae bacterium, assembly GCA_041686695.1. Lineage (GTDB taxonomy): Bacteria > Actinomycetota > Nitriliruptoria > Nitriliruptorales > Nitriliruptoraceae > T1Sed10-7. Next base: position 11,581 of record JAWLDJ010000066.1, on the reverse strand, counting down.
GCTTGCCGTGGACCGTGAGCCCGATCCGCCCGTCCTGCGGGATGCGGCGCTCGGCGATGTCCACGTCCGCCATGATCTTCAGGCGGCTGATGACGCCGTTCTGGATCGACCGGGGACTGCGCATGACCTCGTGGAGCACGCCGTCGATGCGGTAGCGGACCCTGAGCTCGCGCTCCCCCGGTTCGATGTGGATGTCGGAGGCCCCGTCGGCGACCGCCTGGGTGATCAGGACGTTGACGAACTTGACGATCGGGGCGTCCTCGGTGATCGCCTCCAGGTCGTCCAGCGCACCGTCGTCGCTCTCGTCCGCCAGGCCGTCGGCGATCGACTCGATGTCCTCGCTCATCGACGCGTACTTGGACACCGCGTTGACGACGTCGTCCTTGGTGGCGACGACCGTCTTGACCTCCATCTTGGTGATGGTGCGCACGTCGTCCATCGCGACCACGTTGGAGGGGTCGCTCATGGCCACGACGAGCTTGCCGTCCTCGAACCCGATCGGTAGCAGGTGGTGGCGGCGCATGATCTTCTCGGAGACCATCGTCGTCGCACGCGGGTCGACGTCGGCCTCGGCCAGGTCGACGAAACCCATCCCGATCTGGGTCGCCAGGGCGGCGACCAGGTCCTTCTCCGTCACGATGCGCTGGTTGACCAGGACGCGCCCGAGCGTGTGCCCGGTGTTCTCCTGCTCGGTCTCGGCCTCCTGCAGCTGCTCGAGGGTGAGCAGGCCGCGGTCGACGAGGATGTGTCCGAGGCTCCTCATCCGGCATCACCGACCCGGCTCTGCGCCGCGGCCCAGACAGCGGCATCGCGCTGGCTCTCCAACGCCTGGACCAGCACGGAGCGCACGAGACGCTTCGCGTCGTCACGATCACGGACATCGACAGCCATGAGAGGCACCTCCGAAGGCAGTTCCAGTTCCGCGCGGACGCGACGCTCGATCGGGGCCGGGTCGCCTGGGACGCGGTTCAGCGCCACGGTCGACGGCACCCGCACGTGCGACTCGAAGTGGTCGCGGACGTGCCGCGCGGCAGGGAGCGTGTCGGGTCGCGTCACGTCGATCAGCAGGACGTAGCCCAGCAACCGGTCGGCCACGACCTCCCACAGGAAGCCGAACCGGTCCTGCCCGGGCGTGGCGTACAGCGCCAGGGCGAGGTCGTCGGCGACCGCGAGCCGCGCGGACTCGATGGCGACGGTGGTCCAGCCGGGCAGGCTGCCGAGGCCACGGCTCACCAGGTGCTCGGTGCACAGCGGCTCCGTGCCCACCAGGGTGGACAGCAGGGTCGATTTCCCGGCGCCGAAGGGACCGGTCACCACGAGCTTGGCCGTCCGCACGGGTGGGTCGGCAGGCGTCGGTGGTGGGGTCATGGCAGCGCCTCCACTCCCGCGATCAGCCGGCGCAGCGTGCGCTCGTCGATGCCGTGCGCGGTGTCGGCGTGGCGCTGCCGCTCGCGTGAGGACAGGCTGGTGATCGTGGCCGTGCGTTCGTGGCCGACGGCGGCAGGTGCCGCCGCAGCGGCGCCGGGCTCCACGGGCCCGTCGGGGGAGCCCGGCGCGCCCGCACCATCGCCGTCCAGCTCGCTGGCCCAACGCCGTTCGAGCTCGCTGAGACGCCGGTGTTCCTCGAGCGAGCCCCGCGTCGGCGCCGTGGGATCGGCCGTGACCACGCCGGCGTCCAGCAGTTCCGCGAGCTGCCGGTAGGTGTCCTGGACCCCGGTCCCGGCGATCTCGAGGAGCTCGCCGAGGCTCCGCCGGCCGTCCAGCATCGCCAGGAGCCGCCAGGCTCCGGCGCTGAGGTGGACGGGCTCCTCGGACGGCGGCGTGTCGATGGTGAGCACGGCGCTCAGCGGCACGTCCGCGCTGGTCAGCGTCTCGATCACTCGCTGGCGACGTGTCACCTCCTCGACCACCTCGGCGGCCGGCAGGCGCAGGACCACCGCCGCGCTCTCGCCCTCCGCCTCCCGGCGGGGCCGGAAGTGGAAGCTGCCCTGGCCGCTGCGCACCATCTGCAGCACGGCGTCGATGGTGTGCTCGCGCAGGAGCGCCGCCACCTCGGCCGCGTCGAGGTGCGCGCCACGGACCAGCTGTTCGGCGAGGTGGTGGTCGCCCGCCGACGGACCCTCGGTTGCCAGCACGCTGCGCAGGGTGGAGGCGTCCATGCCTGCGGTCCCGAGGAGGCGATGCGCGAACCCGGCCCGCCGCCGATCCGCGCTGGCCGTGCGCAGCCGCCCGTCCACGAGCTCGATGCCCCCCGGACGGTCGTCGGTGACGATCTCGAGCAGGCCGGTCTTCGCGTTGTCCGCCAGCACGCGCAGCACCGCCGGCAGGGCGAAGTCGGTGAGATCTCCAGCGAACACGGCCATCACCCGGTCGGTCGGCGGCAGGCGGCACCGGCGTGGCCGGTGGGGCCGCTCGCGGTCATCGTGGCCTCCGTCGCTGGCGCTGGCCGATGGCACCGCGGACAGGGACGTCGACGATGCGTCCCTGAACGAGGTGTGGCGGGTGTCACCCACCCATCGGCGCGCGAGCCAGCGCACTTGAATGCGCTACGGCCGCACGCACATCCGCGCCGCGCCGGCCCGGCTACGGGCGCTGCGGAGCCTGGCGCGCCGCCAACGCGTGACGGGCGGCGGCCGTCATGACCTGTCGCGGGGCCGGACCACCCGTCCACCGCTCGTAGCTGACCGCTGCCTGCCCGATCAGCATCCCGAGCCCATGGTGGCTGGCGGCGCCCCGCTGCTGTGCCGCGATCAGGAAGGGCGTCGGCGCCGGGTCGTAGACCAGGTCGTAGGCCACCTGCCCGGGCTCCAGCGCCATCAACGCCTCGGGCAGACGCTCCCCGCCCATGCCGAGCGGCGTGGCGTTGACGATGGTGCGCGCCGCCTCGGTGACCGCGCCGAGCCGGCCGGCGTCGTCCGCGAGCACCACCTCGGTGTCGTAGGCGCCGGCGCGGGCCGCCAGGTCCGCGACCTCCCGCGCGGCGCCCTCGCGGCGCCCGACCACGGTCAGGGCCCCGGCCAGCCGACCGATGGCCACCGCTGCCGCCCGCGCCGCTCCCCCGGTGCCGAACAGCACCCAGCCGTCCTGCGGTGCCGGCGCCACGTCGCTTGCCAGCGCCGCGAGGAGTCCGCGTGCATCGGTGTTGTCGCCGATGAGGCCTGCCTCGCTCCAGTGCAGGGTGTTCACGGCACCGATCAGGTGCGCCTCCTCGGTCAACTCGTCGCAGGCGGCGAGCACCGCCTGCTTGTGGGGCACGGTGACGTTGGCGCCGAGCACCTCCATCGCACCGAGCGCCGCCACCACCTCGCGCACGGCCCGCGGGGGCGTCGGGACGGCGAGGTAGACCAGGTCCAGGCCCTGCGCGCGGAACGCCGCGTTGTGCAGCGCCGGCGACAGCGAGTGCCGGGCGGGCCACCCCAGCAGCACCACCAGCCGGGTGGTGGCCGTCGGCCAGGCGCCGGGCGCCTCCTGCGTCACGGGTCAGCCGATCTGGTCGTCCTGGCAGCGGTTGTTCTCGCGGAACGCCTCCACGTTCGCCTGGTGCTCCTCGAAGGTCTCGGCGAACACGTGCGAGCCGTCGCACTCGGGCGCCAGGACGTAGAACAGGAAGTCGGTCTCCGCCGGCTCGAAGGCGGCCTGGAACGAGGCCGTGCCCACCCCGCTGATCGGCGTCGGCGGCAACCCCTCGATCTGGTAGGTGTTGTACGGGCTGTCGATCTCCAGATCGTCCAGCAGGACGATGTCGCGAGGTTCACCTCCCAACGCGTAGACGACCGTCGCATCGATCTGGAGCGGCACGCCCTCATCGAGCCGGTTCTGGATGACACCGGCGACCAGCTCCCGCTCGTCGTCGACACGGGTCTCGCGCTCGATCAGGCTCGCCATGATCAGCTTGTCGTAGAGGTCCTCGACGGCCACGCCCTCGCGCAGCTCATCGGGCAGGGCCGACAGCTCGATGTCGAGCTGATCGATCATGCGCTGGAGCACCTCGAGAGGCGAGGCGGTGTCCGGCACCTCGTAGGTCTGCGGCCACAGCAGCCCTTCGAAGGCCTGGAGGTCCGCATCCACCGCAGCCGGATCCGGGACCCAGTCGGGCACGGTGAGCAGGCCGGCCAGCGACACCTCGTCGTCGTCGATCTCCACCACGCGCCGCTCCGCGAGCACCTCCTCGTAGTCCTCCACCTCGTGGGAGGGGAACTGCTCGGCGAGACGTTCGAGGGTCTGGGCCACCGTCAGGCCCTCGGGGACCGTGAAGACGATGCTCGGTGGTGCCAGCGGCCCGGCCTCCAGGACCTCCACCGCCTCCTCGGGCGCCATGCCCGTCTCGAGCTCGAACTGGCCCGGCTGCAGGCTGGTCTCGAGGTCGACCTCCTCGGCGGCGGAGCGGAACCTGAAGGAGCTGCGGACGACCCCGAGATCGGCGAGCTCGTCACCGACGAAACGCACCGAGGCGCCACGCTGCACGGTGTACTCGACCGGCTGACCCGGCTCGATCGGATCGACGAACACCTCGGTGTCGAGGTAGTAGACCCCAGCGGCGACGCCCGCCACGGCGAGCATGCCGAAGGCGAGGAACCAGCGGGAACCTCGGCTCAAGCTCACCCTCGGGCCTCCTCGTCACGTGCACGGGGGCGCTGCTGACGCTGCGCTTCCAGCACCGCCTGCAGGAGCACGCTGGCGGCGATGCGGTCGATCGTGTCCTTGCGATCGGCGCGGGAGAGGTCGGCCTCGAGCAGGACCCGCTCCGCCTCCACGGTGGTGAAACGCTCGTCCCACAGCAGCACGGGCAGCCCGGTGCGCTGCCGCAGCTCGTCCGCGAAACGACGGGCACGACCAGCCGCGCGGCCCTCGCGACCCTCCAAGGTACGCGGGTAGCCCACGACCAGGCCAGCGGCCTCGTGTCGCACCGACGCATCGGCGAGCGCGTCGATGGCGGGGCGGTCGGCGTCACGGGGCACGTGCAGGGTCTCCGCCGGTGAGGCCACCACCTGGCCCGGGTCGCTGAGCGCCAGGCCGATGCGCACCTCGCCGAGGTCGATCCCGAGCAGCCGGCCCGTGTTCGGCAGGGCGTCGCCGTGTCCCGCCGGGTGGGTCGTGACGGCGTGTGCAGGCGGTTGGGGCGGTTCGGGCGCGGCGGGCGGCTCGGCTGGCTCGGTTGCCTCGGCTGCGCTGGGCGGCTCGGGCGCGCTGGGCGGTTCGGGCGCGGCGGGCGGCTCGGGCGCGGCGGGCGGCTCGGCTGCGCTGGGCGGTTCGGGCGCGGCGGGCGGACCGGCAGCGCCGGGCTGTGCGGGCGGGCCGTTGCCCTTGGCCGTCCACGGCCGTCGGCCGCCGATCATGCGGCGCCTCCGGCCGCGCGGGCCTCACGGGCTGCAACCGAGAGCGCCTCGTCGAGCTTGCCACCCTGCTTGCCGCCGGCCTGGGCCAGGTCGCCCTTGCCCCCCGCTCCCCCACCGACCACCTGGGCCGCCGGGTGCAGGATCGAGCGGGCCTGGACGCCCGCCTCGGCCAGGTCGCTGGTGACCGCCGCGATCAGCTGCGCCTTGCCGTCGTCGGTGGCGCCCGCGACCACGACCACGGCCCGGGTCGCCAGCTGGCCCCGGATCTCCGTGGCCAGCCGGCGCAGGTCGTCCATCGCCACACCGTCCACGCGGTGGACGACGACGGCGAGTCCGTCCTCGCGCGTGACGCCCGCCGCCAGCCGGGCCGCGTCCTGGGACAGCGCGGCGCCACGAGCGGCGGCCAACTCCTTCTCGGCTGCCTTGAGGCGCTCCAGGAGGCCGGCCACCCGCACCACCGCCTGGTCGGTCGGGACCTCGAGCAGCCGGGCCACCTCCTCGGCGACCAGCCGCTCGTGGGAGAGGTAGGTGAAGGCGTCCTCCCCGGTCAGCGCCTCGATCCGGCGGGTGTTGGACCCGATCGACTCCTCGCGCACGACGGTGATGGTGCCGATCTTGGCCCCGGTGGGCACGTGGGTCCCACCGCACAGCTCCTTGGAGAAGTCGCCGATGGTGACGACCCGGACCACCTCGCCGTACTTGTCCCCGAAGTTGGCGACGGCACCGGCGGCGCGGGCTTCGTCCAGCGGCAGCACCTCGGTGTGGACGTGTGGGTCGGCGACCACCCGCTGGTTGACGGTGCGCTCGAGCAGGTCGATCTCGTCGCGGGAGACGCGGTCGAAGTGGGGGAAGTCGAAGCGCAACCGCCCCGGGGTGACCAGCGAGCCGGCCTGTTGTGCGTGGCTGCCGAGGACCTCCTTGATGGTGGCATGCAGCACGTGGGTCGCCGAGTGGCTGCGTGCGGTGGCCACGCGGCGCTCACGGTCGACCGAGGCGTGCACGTCCTGGCCCGTGCGGACCTCGCCCGCGACGACCCGAGCACGATGCACGATCAGGCCGTCGACGGGTTCCTGGGTGTCGGTGACCTCGAGCCGGCCGGTGTCGGTGCGCAGGACCCCGGCGTCGCCGATCTGCCCGCCGCCCTCGGCGTAGAAGGGGGTGCGGGCCAGCACCACCTCCACCTCGTCACCTTCGGTCGCGCCGCTCAGCAACCCGCCGGCGGTGACGATGGCACCGAGCTCGGATTCCAGATCCAGCGCGCTGTAGCCCACGAAGTCGGTGGTGCCCACGTGGCCGGCGGCCGTGCGGTACACCTCGATGTCGATCCCGCCGCCGCCCTTCTTCGCTGCGGCCCGGGCACGGGCGCGCTGCTCCTCCATCAAGGACTCGAAGCGGTCACGATCGAGGCGGAGCCCGGCGTCCTCGGCGATCTCCGCGGTCAGATCGACGGGGAAGCCGAAGGTGTCGTGCAGCTCGAAGGCCACCTCGCCGGGGAAGGTACGGACCCCGGCGGGGTCGGGGCGCTGGGCGGTGTCGGGGCCGGCGGCGGTGTCGGCCCGCCCGCCGGCCTCCAGCGCCTCGATCGCGGCGTCGAGGCGCTCGAGTCCCTGGCGGATCCGCGCACCGAAATCGGCCTCCTCCGCGGCGGCCACCCGGGTGACGAGGTCACGCTGCGCCGCGAGATCGGGATAGGAGGCGGCCATCTGGTCGATCACGGCCTCGACCATCGGCACCAGCAGGGGCTGCCCGCCGCCGACGTCGACACCGAGCAGATGACCGTGCCGCACGGCGCGTCGCAGCAGACGGCGCAGCACGTAGCCCCGGCCCTCCTTGGCCGGCAGCACACCGTCACCGATCAGGAACGCCGAGGTACGGGCGTGCTCGGCGATCACCCGCAGCGACACGTCGGTCTCCGCCCGGCCACCGCCGTAGCTGGCCCCCGTGAGCGCTTCCGCCCGGGCCAGCAGCGGGGCGAACAGGTCGGTCTCGAAGACGTTGTCCACGTCCTGGAGCAGCACCGCCATGCGCTCGAGCCCGAGCCCGGTGTCCACGCTCGGCGCGGGCAGGTCGCCGGTGACGTTGCCGTCGGCGTCCTGGACGTACTGCATGAACACGAGGTTGTAGTACTCGAGGTAGCGCTCCCCGTTGACGGTGGGCCCGCCCTCCTCGCCCCACGCGGGCCCGCGGTCGTAGTTGAGCTCGGAGCACGGCCCGCACGGTCCGGCTCCTCCGGTCGACCAGAAGTTGTCCGAGGCGTCCTTGCGGCTGGCACCTTCGGGGATGCCGACACGCTGGATGCGCTCCAGCGGGATCTCGGTCTCCTCCAGCCAGTACCGCTCCGCGTCGTCATCGTCCTCGTAGATCGTGACCCAGATGCGTTCCGGGTCGAGCCCGAAGCCCTCGACCGACAGCTGGTAGCTCCAGCGGATCGCCTCCCGCTTGAAGTAGTCCCCGAAGGAGAAGTTGCCGAGCATCTCGAAGAAGGACAGGTGGCGGGTGGTGCGTCCGACGTTCTCGATGTCGTTGGTGCGCACGCACTTCTGATAACTGACCGCACGCTTGGAGGGCGGGGTCGCGTCCCCGAGGAAGTACGGCTTGAAGGGGACCATGCCAGCGATCGTGAGCAGCAACGACGGGTCGTTGGGGATCAGCGGCGCGCTGTCGTAGCGGCGGGCGCCACGTTCCTCGTAGAAGGTGAGGAAGGTCTCACGGATGGTCAGGGAATCCACTGCGGGTCCTTGTGCTGCTGGTTCGGGTGCTGCGGCGGGCCGAAGGTCGCTCAGGCGCCGAACGCGTTCCGCACGCTCGGGACATCGAACCGTGCCCGCAGCTCCGCCTCGCGTTCGGCGGCTGCCGAACGGCCCTCCGCAGCTGCCGACTGCAACCGGTTGGTGACGTTGGCCGCCGCCCGCCCGGCGTTGCCCGCGACGTTGCTGGGCTGGATCGCACGCTGGGCAGCATCCATCCGACGTACGACGTACATACCGACGACGACACCGGCGCCGAGGCCGAGTGCCAGGGTGAACACGCGCTTCACGTGAGGATCCTGTGGTGGGTGAGGGGGCGGTCGTGGCCGCCGCAGGGCGCCCGACACGGCGGGTCGACCAGTGGACCACGCCGGGTGACGGTGTGCGTCACTCGGCCACCTTGCGGCCCGCCCGGGCGGTGCCGGCAGCGAACGCCGCCGCCTTGATCAGTGGGTTGGAGACCGTCGCGTGGACCACACCGACGAGCTGGTCCGTGGTGGCCGTGATCGACTGCACGCCCGCCACGATCGTGTCGACGCGGGCGAGCTCGACGTTGACCCCGGTCGCGGTCTCGGTGACCTGCTCGAGGGTCGGCAGCAGCCGGTCGGTGGCGTCCCGAAGGTCACGCGTCGCCTCCTCGAGGAGTCCGACGGTCTTGAGAAGGGCGTAGGAGGCCATCACGACCAGCACACCCCAGAAGACGACGGCGAAGACGATGGCCCAGTCCCTGACGGTCACGTGCGCTCCGGACGGTCGGTGTCGTTGGTCGTGGTGCTCGAGCTGTTGGTGGTGCTCGGGTTGGTCGTGGGGCTCGAGCTGTTCGTGGGGGTCGAGCCGGTCGTGGGGCGCGGCGAGCCGCTGGAGGAGCGATCGTCCCGGCCTGCCTCGCTGGCCCGCTCCCGCAGGCCGGCGAGGTGGTCGGCGACCGGACCTTCGTGCCCGTGCCCGCTCGGTGTGTACAGCACCGTTCCGGCCAGCGCGTCCGGGAGGTAGCGCTGCCCGGCGGCGAACCCGCTCGGGTCGTCGTGAGGATAGTCATACCCCGCGCCATGGCCGAGCCGTTGCGCGCCCCGGTAGTGCGCATCGCGCAGATGGGCGGGGACGTCCAGGTTCCCGGCGCGACGCACCACCTCGCTGCCCGCGGCCAGGGCTCGGGCGATGCTGTTCGACTTGGGAGCGACCGCCAACGAGATCGCGGCGTGGACGAGCGCGTACCGGGCCTCGGGAAGGCCGACCTTGTCGAGCGCATCGAAGGCCGCCACCGCGAGCGGCAGCGCCTGCCGATCGGCGAGCCCGACGTCCTCGGAGGCGAAGATGACCATGCGGCGTGCGAGGAAGCGCGGATCCTCGCCCGACTCGAGCATGCGCAGCAGCCAGTAGGTGGCCGCGTCGGGGTCGGAGCCACGCAGCGACTTGATGAACGCGGAGACCTGGTCGTAGTGGCCATCAGCGGTCTTGTCGTAGCGGAAGCGCTGCATCGCGTCGGCCACGGCGGCCAGGTCGAGGTGCACCACCTCGATGTCGGTGCCGTCGCCGGCCGGTCGGTCCGGCCCGGTCTCGCTCGGGGCGCTGGCGGGCCCGGTCACCCCCACTGCCGCCGCAGCGACCTCCAGAGCACTCAAGGAGGCGCGCGCATCGCCGTCGCCGACCGCCACGAGGTGGGTCAGCGCCTCATCGGTGAGGCTGACCCGGCCGCCGAAGCCACGCACGGGATCCGTACACGCCCGCTCCAGCAGCGTCGTCACGTCCGGGGCGGTCAAGGGCTCCAGACGCACGAGCTGGCAGCGCGAGAGCAGCGGGGCGTTCAGCTCGAAGAACGGGTTCTCCGTGGTCGCGCCGATCAGCGTGACCCACCCGGACTCGACGCCGGGGAGCAGCGCGTCCTGCTGGCTCTTGTTGAAGCGGTGGATCTCATCGATGAACAGCACGGTGCGCCGGCTGCGCAGCTCCAGGCGGCTGCGACCCTCCTCGATCACCCGCCGTACGTCCTTGACACCGGCGGAGACCGCCGAGAGCTCGGTCCACGCTGCCTCGACGTGCCCCGCGATCACCGTCGCCAGCGAGGTCTTGCCCACCCCCGGAGGGCCCCACAGCAGGAGCGAGCGCAGGTCCCCGCGATCCAGCATGGCGCGCAGCGGCTTGCCCGTCCCGAGCGCGTCGAGTTGGCCGACGTACTCACCGAGGTCCCGGGGGCGCAGCCGTGCCGCCAGGGGCATGCCGGCCGGCACCCCGCCGGGGCGACCGGAGGTGGCGGTGGGCTCGGTGGCGCTGCGATCGGTGGCGCTGCGATCGGTGGCGCTGCGATCGGTGGCGCTGGTCGCGGCGGCACGCCCCTGGTCATCGTTCGAGCCGGGGCGGTCGGCGAAGAGCTGCGGATCGGTCATCACGCCACCGTACCGACGGTCATCGTCGGCTCCCGCTTCCACCCCTAGGGTCGGGGAACGCCGTACGGTCGACCAACGCCGTACGGTCGAAACGAAGTCGACGAACGAAGCCGTGCGGTCGAAGCCAGCAGCCGTGAGGTCCCGGTGGGAAACGGTCGGCCGGAAGACGTACGGTCGGTCGCTCTCAACCCGAAGACGAGTGCCACGGCACGCGCCACCCGGTCCGCCGGGACCAGGCAGACCGAGGCCTCTCCACCGCCCAGCAGCACGAAGAGACGAGGAGCACCCATGGCGAGCGAGCATGTCCAGGAACGGGTCACGGAGCAGGCCGAGAAGCTGGGCTCGACGGTCTCCGCGGCCTTCGACGGCCTCCGCGACCGTACGGCCGACCTCGTCCGGGCGGACGGTGGATCGGTCTTCCGCGAGTTCCACCGGCTCGGGTCGCGCATCGACGAGGCGGAGGAGCGGCTCCACGCCCACGTGGACGCCACGGCCGATGGGCTCGACGAGCAGCTCGAGGACCTGCTCTCGGCTTCCAAGCGCACGAGCTGGCCGCGGCGGCTGGTGTGGTTGACCTTCGGCGCGGCGCTCGGTGCCGCCGCCGCCTACCTCGCCGACCCGGATCGCGGGAAGGCTCGGCGGACGCAGGTGACCGAGCAGGCGATGGCCCGCGGTCGGGAGACGGCCGATGACCTGGGCAACCGCGCCAAGGGTGCGGTCCGGCAGGCCAAGGGCGAGGCCATCGAGCAGGTCAAGGATGCCCTGCCCGACCGTCCCGAGTCCGACGCCGCGCTGCTCCAGCAGCGCATCAAGAGCGATGTCCTCGGCACGAAGGACGACACCTCGGGGGTCGTGCTCCGCATCGACGGTCCCGGCAAGGTCACGTTGAAGGGCACCGTGACGCGGGCAGAGACCGAGCGCGAACTGCTCGCCGAGGTCGCCGAGGTCGACGGGGTGACCGAGGTCGCCTCCGAGCTGACGGTCGAGACGCGCTGAAGCGCTTCCGCGCCGCCACCCCGCCGTTACCCACCGGACGGGTGCGGAACACCCCGGGAACCGGGGCAGCACGCACCCAACCCCGCCACGGCCCCGCCGCACCCACCGGACGGGTGCG
>JAWLDJ010000065.1:0-13096 GCA_041686695.1 Nitriliruptoraceae bacterium | reverse complement strand
GCCAAGGCCCGGGCGCGGCCGCCGCGGGCACGCAGCAGCCGGATACCGCTGCTCCCCGCCAACCCGACCCCACCGGCACCCACCCGGCCCCCACCCGGCCGCCACCCGGGGCGCGCAGCAGCCGGATACCGCTGCTCCCCGCCAACCCGACCCCACCCGGGCCGCGCACCGACACGAACGAGCCCGGGGCATCGCGCCCCGGGCCCGTTCTGACCGCCTCACGGTGTCACGGCGTCACCGCCGGTCACCGAGTGGCCGTCGCAGGTCACTCGACCGTGCCGGTGACCGTGTCGATCAGCGTGAACTCGCCATCGACCCAGCGGCTGACGTCGTAAGCGCCGCGCGACGGCTCACCGGAACCCTCCCGGACCTCGATGAACGCAAGCGCGTCCCCGGCAGCGGACTGGTACGCGATGGATTCGCCGGCCTCGACGAACTCCATGCACTCGGGGTAGCTGCCGCACTCGTTGTCACCCTGGGTCACCGGGATCATCTCGTCGCGGATGTCGGCGGGATCCGTGGACCCGGACACCTCAGCCGACAGCGCGATGAGGTTGGTGCAATCGTAGGACTGCGGCGAGAACAGACGGTCGACCAGGTCAGGACGGAACTCGTCCATCTTGGAGTCGAAGTCCGAGGTCGACTGGCTCGACGGCGCCGTGAAGGTCATGCCGTCCAGCACGTTCGGGTCGTTGGGATCGACCTCCTCGGCGAACGCGGCACCCGCGATCCCATCCGCACCGTACATCGCGTCCGGCGACACGCCCGCGGCGAGCAGACCCTGCACGATGGCGGCACCCTCAGCGAACGCGATGACCACATGGGCATCAGCGCCCGCGTTCACCAGATCCTCGACGACGGAGTCGAACGTCTGAGACTCCGGGTCGTAGGTGTCGGAGTACAGCACCTCGCCACCCTGGGCTTCGAAGGCGTCGACGGTCGCGTCGAGCAGACCCTGGCCGTAGTCATCGGCGCGAGCGGCGACCGCCATCGTGGCGTTGCCGTCGGCGATGACCTGCTCAGCGAGGACCGGGCCCTGCAGCGCGTCGCTCGGTGCGGTCCTGAAGTAGTAGCCGTCGTCCGGGTACTCCGTCAGACCGGGGCCGGTGTTGGAGGGCGAGCACTGGACGACACCGGCACCGGTGACCTGATCGATGATGGCCAGCGTCATGCCGGTCGCTGCCGCGCCGACGATCGCATCCACGCCGGAGGCCAGCAGCCGGGAGGCCTCCTCCGCGGCGACACCGGTGTCCCCGGCCTCGTCACCACTGAGCAGGTCGATGTCGGTGCCGTAGTCCTCGATCTCGCTCACGGCGAGCTCGACACCCGAGATCATCGGGGGGCCGAGGAACGCCAGCTGTCCCGTCTCGGGCAGGATGTAGCCGAGGGTCAGGCCTTCACCGGAGGGAGCAGCCTCTCCATCTTCCTCGGTCTCCTCCTCCGGCTCCTCCTCGGGCTCCTCGTCTGGCTCCTCCGACTCGTCCTCGGCGTCCTCTTCGACCGTGTCCTCGGGCTCATCGGTAGCGTCCTCGCCACCGCACGCGGCGGCGATCATCGCGAGCGCCGCGAACAACGCGACGGCTTTACCGCCCGTTCGAATCCTCATAGTGCATCTCCTCGGGTCCAGAGCGGCGCACGTCGACTGACGTGCGCTCCGCCGCGGAACTCCACCTGGACACGGCCTCCGGGACCGCGTCCCCGCAACGCTCCCACGGTGCTATCACAGTAGTAGCTCCGCGACCGATGTGACGAATGGCCGTGACCCTAAGGGCGAAGGGCCCAATGCCGCGTGCGCCGCACGCTCGTGTCAGCTCAGTCCAGGCGAGCGGCGGCCGCCTCGACCAACGCAGCGCCGTGCTCGTCGATCTCGCGGATCAGGGGCGCGAGCGCCGCCAGGCCGGCAGCCACGGCGGCAGCAGGGACACCTCGGACGGTGAGCACCTCCTCCAGCCAGGCCGAGAAGTCCGTGAACACCTCGTCGTCATCGACCAGGCGTGCAGCAGCCAGGAAGCGGACGATGGACACGAGATCATCACGGGTGCGGTCACGTTGCCGTCCATCATCGCCCGCGATCGCCGGAGAACGCTCGGCCAGCACAGCCAACGCACGATCAGCGATCGCCCTCGATCGCTGGTCGAGCGTGACGGCCACAGGTTCCACATCGACCGGGTCGGCACCGACCGCGGGGGGATCCGATCGCCAACCACCGAGGATCTCCAGTGCGCTGGCAACGTCCGCGGCCCAGGCGTCGGCCCCGAGGGTGCACGCCCGGGCGGCGTTCAGTGCCCTGCCACCCGCCAGCACCGGGACGCCCCAGCGGTGGGCCGCGTCGGCAAGGCTGGCGACGCCGAGGTAGGACAGGGGCAGGTTGCAGGTCACGACCAGCGCGTCCGGGCGACGGCGCTCGAGCAGCGCGCCCACGTCAGCGGCTGGAACCGAGGCACCGAGGTGGAGCACCCCCTGGCCGGCGGCACGCAGGGACTCGGCGAACATCTGGGACGGGAGCGCGTGCCAGTCCCCCTCGGCGCAGGCGACCACGACCGTGCCAGCGGCGACCTGCTGGTGGTGACCGTTGGCCGACAGCGCCGTCAGCGCCGCCTGGGAGATACCGGTCACCAGGTGCTCGTCGGCGACGCTCAACTCCGCCCGCTGCCACCGGAGGCCGACCTCGTACTGCGCCGCGCCGACCACGGCGTGCAGGACGGCCGGCAGGGAGAAGCCCTCGTCGACCAGGTCCAGCGTCAGTCGGACGGCCTGCGGGCGGTCACCGGCCAACGCCAGATCCAGGAACGCATCGCTGGCGCGTTGTGACACCAGGGCGGTCATCGCGGTCACCTCACGGATCGGAAAGAGCGGCTCTGGGCTGTCACCGACACCCGGAGCCCTGCTGCGAGTACCCGAGACACCTCGTCGGTCCGGTCAACTGCGGCCAGTCAATTGCGATCGGCCAGTTGCGACCGGTCAGTTGCGACCGGGCAGTTGCGACCGGCAGGCACGCGGTGCCGGGGGTCAGCGACGAGAACGACACCCTCCCCCCACTCGACGGCGGGGGCACGCCGTCGGAGCGACGACCAGGCCCCCGCTACCCGCTGGCAACGGTACCGGCCGCAGGGTGATCTGCACCGTCGATCACGGCCGCGTCGCCCCCCCCGATCACGGCCGCGTCGCCCCCTGATCACGGCCACATCGCCCCCCCTCGAGGCTGAGCGCATCGGCCGGTCACCGGCGTCGCGAGGGCAGGCACCGCAGTATCGTGGAAGGAGTGCGGCTGGACCGGCACCGCCCGCATCCCGGACGGCGACAGGAACGTGCATGCGACTGATCGGCAACGTGCTCTGGCTGGTGTTCAGCGGCATCGAGATGGCGATCGCCTACCTGATCGCCGGGCTGCTGTCGATCCTGCTCATCGTCACCATCCCCTTCGCCATCCCGGCCTTCCGTCTGGCCGGCTACACGCTGTGGCCCTTCGGACGCGTGGTGGTACGGCAGCCCGATGCTGGCGCAGGCTCGACGATCGGCAACGTCCTGTGGTTCCTGATCGCCGGCTGGTGGCTGGCGCTCCTGCACGTGGTCTTCGCGCTGGTGCTCGCGATCACGATCATCGGGATCCCCTTCGCCATCGCGCACTTCAAGCTCGCCGGACTCGCGCTGACGCCGTACGGCAAGGACATCGTCGAAGCGCGCTTCGCCGACCAGCACGAGGTGGTCCTGTCCTCGCCCCAACCACTGTCATCGGGGCGCACGACCACGTGAGAGGGATGGCGACCCAGCGAACGCCTCACCCGTGTCGGGTGAGGCAGACCGACGGCGACCCGGCAAGGGTGTGGCGATCGGCCGGGACCGCACCCCGCCCTGCCGGGACCGCACCCCGCCCTGCGTACGTCCCCGAGACCTGACAGGATCCCCCATGTCCGCACCCGTGCAACTGATCGTCGCGGCCTTCAACGACGCCGAGGAGGCCGGGCGCCTCCTCGACGAACTCAAGCAGGGTCGTCGTTCCGGTCTCATCGGCATCGTCGACGCCGCTGCGGTCGTCAAGGATGCCGAGGGCCATCTCAAGATCACCAACGCCAAGCATCATGGCCGCCGGGGGTTCTTCACCGGCGGCGCGATCGGCGGCACGCTCGCACTCCTGTCGGGTCCTCTCGGCTGGGCCACCGCGGCAGGCGGCGGGGTCCTCGGGGCGCTCATCGGCAAGGTGAGGAACGTGCCGTTCAGGTCCAACGTCGAGGACCTCGCGGCGTCGCTCAGCCCGAACTCCTCCCTGCTGGTCGCACTGGTGGAACACCGCTGGGTCGAGATGATCGAGGCCATGGTGGCTGGACTCGGCGCCGCCGTGGTCCGCGAGGAACTGAAGGCCGACATCGCCGAGCAGTTGGACGCCGGTGGCAACGTGGCCTTCACCTTCGCGGCCAGCGACACCGGCGTCGCCGGAGGTCGGATGGCGCAGGCTGCCGACGGCACGACCGAGGTCTCGGGCTTCCTGGCCAGCGACGACGGCATCCTGCTCACCGAGGCCGAACTGACGACCGAGACGCTGCCGACCGTCGAGATTCCCGAGGCGGCGGCGGACGCTGACGGCCGTCAGGACCCCAACGACACCCAGGCCTGACCTGCTCGGTCCACCTGAGCCACCCTCGGCCCAAGGAGGCGTCGGTGGGGTGGGCCACAGCGCGCTCGGCGGTTCGCGTTGGCCCGGGGGTGACCGCCATCTGAACCTGACGTCGATGTCAGGTCTAGGATGGCGCCGAGCCGGGGCCGCATCCCCCGCGTCTGGATCACGGGCCGCACCCCGTGCCGACCGAGGAGTCCGTCGTGTTCGAACGCATCGCGATCGTCAACCGCGGCGAGCCGGCGATGCGCTTGATCCACACCGTCCGCGCGCTGCGTGACGCTGATGGCACCGGACCCCGCACGGTGGCGCTGCACACCGCGACGGAGCGCGACGCCATGTTCGTCCGGGAGGCCGACGACGCGGTGCGCATCGGCCCGGCACCGGGCGAGCCGGCGTGGTCACGCTCTCCCTACCTCGACCACGACGAGTTGGCACGGGCGCTGCAGGCCGCGCAGGCCGACGCCGCCTGGGTCGGCTGGGGGTTCGTGGCCGAACACGCCGACTTCGCCGACCGGTGCGAGCAGCTCGGTGTCGCTTTCGTCGGGCCCACCGGTGACACGATGCGGGCCCTCGGTGACAAGATCGGCGCCAAGCAGCTCGCCGAGCGCTGCGGGGTTCCCGTCGCGCCGTGGAGCGGTGGCCCCGTCCACGACCTGGAGGCGGCCCGCGACCACGCCGAGCGCATCGGCGTCCCCCTGGTGGTCAAGGCCACCGCAGGTGGCGGCGGCCGCGGCATCCGCGCATGTCGGGACCTCGACTCCCTCGAGGCCGCCTTCAGCCGCGCACGGGCCGAAGCCGGCGCCGCCTTCGGTGACGAGACCGTGTTCCTGGAGCGCATGCTGCCCGGAGCGCGACACGTCGAGGTCCAGATCCTGGCGGACGGGCACGGTGGGGTGTGGGCGGTGGGGACCCGCGACTGCTCGCTGCAGCGTCGCAACCAGAAGGTGCTGGAGGAGTCGGCCTCCACGGCCCTGACCGCCGAGCAGGACACCGATCTGCGGGTCGCTGCGGCCGCCCTGGTCCGGGCAGCCGATTACCGCGGTGCCGGCACCGTCGAGTTCCTGCACCAGCCCGACACCGGTCTGACCACCTTCCTCGAGGTCAACACCCGTCTCCAGGTGGAGCACCCGGTGACCGAGCTGACCACCGGCCTCGACCTGGTCGAGTGGCAGCTGCGCATCGCGGCCGGCGAGCGACTCCCCACAGCGCACCCGCCCGCCTCCTCCGGGCACGCGATCGAGGTCCGCCTCAACGCCGAGGACCCGGAACGTGGGTTCACCCCCGCTGCCGGCCGCATCGAGCTGCTCACCCTCCCGGCAGGCCCGGGCATCCGGGTGGATACCGGGGTCGCCGAGGGCGACCGGATCGCTGCCGAGTACGACTCGATGGTCGCCAAGCTCCTGGCCCACGGCCCCGATCGGGACACCGCCATCCGACGGCTGCGGCGCGCGCTGGCCCAGACCACCGTGCTGGTCGAGGGTGGGACCACCAACCGTGCGTTCCTGCTCGACCTGCTGCGTGACGCCGACGTGCTGGCCGGCACCTTCGACACCGGCTGGCTGGATCGTCGCACCGCCGACGGCTACCGGTTCGCCACCCGCGGGGACGTGGCCCTGGTCGCGGCGGCGATCGATGCCTACGACGAGACGTCCACCTACGACCGGACGCGGTTCTACGCCTCCGCGGCCCGTGGCCGACCACAGATCGCCCCGGAGCTGCCGCGGATCGTCGACCTGCGCTACGACGGCACGGCCTACCGCCTGGAGGTCGCCTGCACGGGTCCCGGCAGCTACCTCGTGGCCACCGACGGCACGCGCGTGGCGGCCACCGTCGAAGCGCTCCGCCGCTACGAGCGGCGCCTCACCGTCCAAGACCAGCGCTT
The DNA here is from genome assembly GCA_041686695.1 of Nitriliruptoraceae bacterium. Classification (GTDB taxonomy): domain Bacteria; phylum Actinomycetota; class Nitriliruptoria; order Nitriliruptorales; family Nitriliruptoraceae; genus T1Sed10-7. The sequence continues at coordinate 6,599 of JAWLDJ010000065.1, read as the reverse complement.
CCGGGTCGTCGCGATCCGCCAGGGCGCCGATCAGCTGATCGAGGTGGACGGGGTCCCCCACCGCGTCTCCCAGGACGACGCCGGGCTGGTCCGTGCTCCAGCGCCGTCGGTGGTGGTGTCGGTCAACGTCGCCGCTGGCGAGACGGTCACGGTCGGGGCGACGCTGGCCGTGCTCGAGAGCATGAAGATGGAGACACCGTTGACGGCGCCGTTCGCCGGGACGGTGGCCGAGGTGCTAGCCGCGAGCAACGTCCAGCTCGACGCCGGGCAGCCGGTGCTGCGGCTGGAGCCGGCGACCGACGCGGCCGCGGAGCCGGTCGGGGAGCTCGTCGACCTCACGCGGCTCCAGCCGCAGCACCCCACCGTCGACGGGGACCGTCTCCGCGTGCTGGACGCGCTGCGACGAGCGGCGCTCGGCTACGACCTCCCCGACGACACCGTCCGGGAGCTCCTCGCTGCGCTGCAGGGCAACGGCGATCCCGACGACGAGGTGGTCCGCGCCGAACTCGACGTGCTCCGCATCCACGCCGATGTCGCCGCCCTGTCCCGCAACCGTCGCCTCGGCGACGACGAGGACCGCGGTGAGCAGCGCAGCGCCCGCGAGCACCTCCACGCCTTCCTGCGCACCTTCGACGCGGAGGCCCTCCCCACCTCCTTCGTGGCCAAGCTGCGACGCGCCCTGGCCCACTACTCGATCACGACCCTCGACCGCACGCCACAGCTGGAGGAGGCGCTGTTCCGCATCCACCTCGCTCAAGGACGCTCGAAGGCGCACGTGCCGGTCATCGTGGCCCTGCTCGACCGGCTCCTCAAGGCCGGCTCGGTCCCCGGTGATCCGCTCGGCGAGGAGCTGCGCGAGACCCTGGACCGACTGATCGTCGCCACGCAGGCCCGACAGCCGGTGGTCGGGGATCTCGCCCGGCGAGCGCGGTACCGATGCTTCGACCAGCCACGCCTGGCGGCCCGACGCGAGGAGGTCCACGATCGGGCCCGTACCCACCTCAAGGTGCTGGCCGACGATCCCGACCGCCCGGACCGCCCGCAGCGGATCCAGGAGCTGATCGACACCCCGGAACAGCTGCTGGGGTTGCTGGAGGATCCCGAGGTCACCGGTGGTCGGCTCGCACCGCTGCTGGAGGTGCTGACCCGCCGGTACTACCGCACGCGGGAGCTGGACACCCTACGGACCGTCGAGGTGGCTGGCGGGCAGGCGGTGGTCGCCGACTTCCGTGATCCCCGCGGCCGCGGGCGGGTCATCGCCCTGGCGGCCACGGCGGACGACCTGTCGGAGTCGCTGCAGGCGACCGCGGACCTGGCCAGCGAGGTCGATCCCGCCAGCGCGGGCGCCGGCGTGGTCGCGGACGTGTACATCGCCTGGCCGGACGCGCCGACCGAGCTGGACCTGCTGGCCGCCGGGCTGGAAGCGGACCTCGACGACGCGATGCTCCCGCCCGCGCTCAGGCGGGTGACCCTGTCGCTGACCGTCGCGCCCGGGATCGACCCCGACGATCCGGAGCGGCCCTCGGCTGAGCACCTGACCTTCCGCCGCGACGCGGCCGGCCACTTCCAGGAGCGGCGACACCTGCGCGGCATCCATCCACTGATCGCGGGACGGCTGGACCTGTGGCGCTTCGAGCGCTTCGCACTGACACGGCTGCCGTCCTCGGAGCACACCTACCTGTTCCACGCACGGGCGCACGACAACCCCGAGGACGAGCGGCTCTTCGTGCTCGCCGAGGTCCGTGACCTCACGCCGATGCGCGATCAGGACGGCCGGGTCGTCGCGCTCCCGGAGCTCGAGCAGGTCCTGGCCTCCGCCCTCGACGACCTGCGGCGTGCCCGGGCGGCGTCACCGACCAGCAACGGCCCCGAGTGGAACCGCATCATGCTCCACGTCTGGCCACCGGTCGAGGTCCCGATCCCGGAGCTGGAACCCGTCATCCGCGCGGTGGCACCGACCACGGAGGGGCTCGGGCTCGAGCAGGTCACCGTCCAGGCCCGGCTGGTGCGTCCCGACACCGAGCCCGAGGAGGTGGTCGTGCGCATGTCGCGACCCCCGGGCCAGGGCTTCACGCTGCGCGTCACCGAGCCCCCCACCGCGCCACTGGCCCCCTTCGATGCGATGACCCGGCAGGTCATGAAGGCGCGCAGTCGCGGCAGCGTCTACCCCTACGAGCTGCTCCCGCTGCTGACGCGGGACCGTGCCACGACCCCGGCCGCAGACGCCGGTGGGTTCGTGGAGTACGACCTCGACGAAGACGGCCGGCTCGCCCCGGTCGAGCGGCCCTTCGGCCAGAACCGGGCCGGCATCGTGGTGGGACTCGTCACCACCCGGACCAACCGGTACCCGGAGGGCATGAGGCGGGTCGCCCTGTTCGGTGACCCCACCAAGGGGCTCGGCTCGATCGCCACCACCGAGTGCGCCCTGCTCTGCCAGGCGATCGACCTGGCCGAGGAGCTCGACGTCCCGGTCGAGTGGTTCGCGGTGTCCTCCGGTGCCCGCATCGCGATGGACTCCGGGACCGAGAACATGGACGGTGTCGCCCGGGTACTGCGCCGGATCATCGGGTTCACCCAGGCCGGTGGCCAGATCAACATCGTCGTCTCCGGCATCAACGTCGGCGCCCAGCCCTACTGGAACGCCGAAGCCACGATGCTGATGCACACCAAGGGCATCCTGGTGATGACCCCGGACAGCGCCATGGTGCTCACGGGCAAGCAGGCGCTGGACTACTCCGGTGGCGTGTCGGCCGAGGACAACTTCGGCATCGGCGGCTACGACCGCGTCATGGGCCCCAACGGCCAGGCACAGCACTGGGCCCCCGATCTCGCCAGCGCCATCGAGGTGCTCTTCGCGCACTACGAGCACAGCTACGTCGCGCCCGGTGAACGGTTCCCGCGCCCGTCCCCGACCACCGATGACCGGCGCCGGGACGTCCGCGGCTATCCCCATCAGATCGAGGGACTCGGCTTCGCGACGGTGGGCGAGGTGTTCGACGAACGGACCAACCCGGGCCGCAAGAAGCCCTTCGACATCCGCACCGTGCTACGCGCGGTCGGCGACCTCGATCACGAACCCTTGGAACGCTGGAAGGACATGGCGGACGCCGAGGTGGCCGTGGTCACCGATGCCCATCTCGGCGGGTACCCGGTCACCCTGCTGGGCATCGAGTCACGTCCGCTCCCTCGCCGGGGACCCGTGCCCGCCGACGGACCCGACGGGTGGACGGCGGGCACACTGTTCCCCCGGGCATCGAAGAAGGTGGCCCGGGCGATCAACGCGGCCAGCGGCATCCGGCCGGTGGTCATGCTCGCCAACCTCTCGGGCTTCGACGGCTCACCGGAGTCCCTGCGCGAACTGCAACTGGAACTCGGCGCCGAGATCGGCCGTGCGGTCGTCAACTTCGACGGGCCGATCGTGTTCTGCGTCATCTCGCGGTACCACGGTGGGGCCTTCGTGGTGTTCTCCAAGGCGCTCAACGACCACCTCGAGGTGGCAGCGGTCGAGGGCTCTCACGCCTCGGTGATCGGGGGACCACCGGCGGCCGCCGTGGTGTTCGCCGGCGAGGTGAACCGCCGCACCGACGCCGACCAGCGCCTGGCCACGCTGCAGGAGCGCATCGTGACGGCGGCGCCGCTCGACCAGGGTCGGCTGCGCACCGCGATGGCCTCCGTCCGCAGCGAGGTGCGTGCTGAGAAGCTCGGCGAGGTGGCAGCGGAGTTCGACCGGATCCACTCGATCGAACGGGCCCGACAGGTCGGCTCGGTCGACCACATCGTGGCGCCGGGGGAGCTGCGGCCCTACCTGATCGACGCGGTCGAGCGGGGGATGGCGCGGGTCACGGGGACCCCGCCAGCGTCGGCCGGATCGGCTGACTGAGCACGGGCAGGGACCGCAGATACGGCCCCCGGCCAGCGGCGTCCCGCGCCGGACCCGCCCGCAGGCGCGTCGGGTCCGGTCAGTTCTGCGCCGCCTGCTCCTCCTGCTCGGCGATCTGGCGATGCACGTCCTCCATGTCGAGCGCTTTGATCTGCTCGATCAGGTCGACCAGGGATTCCTTGGGAAGGACCCCGGGCTGGTTGAACACCAGCACGTTGTCGCGGAACGCCATCAGGGTGGGGATGGAACGGATCTGGAAGGCAGCGGCCAGTTCCTGCTGTTCCTCGGTGTCGACCTTGCCGAACACGACGTCGTCGAACGCCTCGGCGGTCTCTTCGTAGATGGGAGCGAACATCTTGCACGGGCCGCACCAGTCGGCCCAGAAGTCGACGAGGACGATGTCGTTCTCGTCGATCGTCTCGCGGAAGTCGTCGGCGGTCAGGTTCTGCGGAGTGGCCACGGTGGCTCCTCGGGGGTCAGGTGACGTTTCGGCGATCGCACGGATCGCGGTCGTGCAGGAGAACGCGGACCAGCGCCGGGTCATTCCCCGCGGTCCTTTCCCGGCCCGTCGGGTGTGCACCCACCGAACGGCCAGCGGACCGGTCGGTCGGGGTGCGCGTCTTCCCTGACCGGCGGCATCTGGTCCTCTGGTGGTGCGCCATCTGCGATGACCGTGATCCGCGATGACCGTGACCGAGCGTCGACCACCGCATGCCTGGTCCAGAGGGAACGACATGCACATCGAGGCGTCTGCCACCGCCACCGGCGGCCACGCCGCCCGCGGCCGCGGCGAGCCGAACGCGCGCCGCAGCGCGCAGGAGCGACGCGAGCAACTGCTCGACGCCGCCGTCGAAGTGATCGCCGAGCAAGGTCTGCCTCGGGCCACGACCCGGGCCATCACCGACCGGGCCGGGCTCGCCCTCGGGGCGTTCCACTACGTGTTCGCCTCGAAAGACGAACTCCTCGAGGCCGTGATCCACCGCGTCGTGGGCGACATCGATGCCACCATGGCCGAGACGGCATCGGCGGTGACCCTCGAGACGGAGGCGCCCCTCGAGGGTGAGCCGCTGGTCGTGGCGCGGCTGCGCGGGTTCCTGCTGCAGGCCTGGCCCTACTTCGAGCGGTCGCGATCGCTCCAGCTGGCGCAGTACGAGCTGACGCTGCACGCGCTGCGTGATCCGACGAAGCACCACCTCGCCGTCCAGCAGTACGAGGCGCTGGTCGACCGGGTGTCGACCATGCTGCGGGGCCTGACCGACGCGCTCGACGACGACGCCACCTCCGAGCTCGCCCGCTTCGTGGTCGCCACGAGTGACGGACTGCTCCTGCAGTGGCTGGTGGAGCAGGACCACGATGCCGCCGAGGTCCGGCTGGGCCACTACCTCGACGTCCTGCCGGCGATCGTCGCGGCCCACAGCACCAGCTGAGGGTCGCGGCCCGCAGCACGAGCCGGGGCGAGGACCTCAGACCCCGAGCGTGCGTCCGATGATCTCCTTCATGATCTCGTTCGTGCCGCCGTAGATGCGCTGCACCCTGGCGTCGACATAGGCGCGAGCGATCGGGTACTCCCGCATGTAGCCGTAGCCACCGTGCAACTGCACGCCGGCGTCCACGACCTCCCCGAGCAGGTCCGTCAGCCACCACTTGGCCATCGCGGCGTCCTCGACGCTGAGCTGGCCGTCGTTGTGCAGCATCGTGCACCGGTCGGCGAACTGTTGCCCGATCGTGACCTTGGTGTGCAGCTCAGCCAGGGTGAAGCGCGAGTGCTGGAAGGAGCCGATCGGTCGGCCGAAGGCTTCGCGCTCCTTGCAGTAGGCCAGGGTCGCGTCGAAGGCGGCCTTGGCGCCGGCGATGGCCGCGATCCCGATCCCGAGCCGCTCCTGGGGCAGCGCCTGCATCAGGTAGACGAAGCCCTGCCCCTCCTCCCCGAGCAGGTTCTCGGCCGGGACGCGGACGTCGGTGAAGAACAGTTCCGCGGTGTCCTGCGCGTGCATCCCGATCTTGTCGAGCTTGCGGCCCCGCTCGAAGCCCTCCATCCCGCGCTCGACCACCAGCAGGCTGATGCCGCCGTGCTTGGACGTCGGGTCGGTCTTGGCGCAGACGATCACCAGATCGGCCTGGATGCCGTTGGTGATGAAGGTCTTGGCGCCGTTGAGCAGGTAGGTGCCGTCGTCCTGGCGGATCGCCGTGGTCGTCAGCGATGCGAGGTCGGAGCCAGTGCCCGGCTCGGTCATCGCGATCGCGGTGATGGTCTCACCGGAGGCCATGGGCGGGAACCACCGCTGCTGTTGCTCCTCGGTCGCATGGGAGAGGAAGTACGGCACGATCACGTCGTTGTGGAGCGGGAAACCGACGCCGGAGGCGCCCACCTTCGCGAGCTCCTCGGTGACGATCACGTTGTAGCGGAAGTCGGGGACCCCACCGCCGCCGTACTCGGTCGGTACGTCGGTACACAGCAGTCCGAGCGCACCGGCCTTGGTCCACAGCTCCCGGGGAACCATGCCGTCGCGTTCCCACTGCTCGTGGTAGGGCACCACCTCGTCGGCGACGAACCGAGCCATCAGGTCCCGGAAGCCGTCGTGTTCCTCGGTGAAGATGTCGCGTTGCACGGTCCGTCCCTCCCATGGCCCTACGGAACGAACTCGTCCGGAACGTTCCGAGGACGGAACGGTACCGGCCCCACACCGGGGCGGGGCGCACAGCCGGCCACCAACGGCCG
>JAWLDJ010000064.1:10773-13375 GCA_041686695.1 Nitriliruptoraceae bacterium | reverse complement strand
CAGCGTGCCCAACGGCTCGACGCTGCGGAAGTACTCCTGGGAGAGCGGGTGGATCACGAAGGCGAACCGGCTCTTGCGCTTCGGACCGTTCGGGTACAGGGTGCGTGACTCGAGGCCTGCCGAGACGATGATGTCGAGCAGGTCGTCGTTGGTCGGCATCTCGTGGTCCGGCGCGAGCGCCACCATCATGGCCTCGAGCATCGCGGCGTTGACGGTGACGTCGAAGGGTTGCGGGGTGGTGTCGAGCACCATGTCGACCCCACGGCTGCCCAGCTCGGCGAGCCGCTCGTCGGAGATCGAGGACGAGATCAGGGTCTTGCCGGCGAGGTCCTCGAGGCCGAACCCGGTCAACTCCTCGTAGGTGGCCACGACCACGTCACAGTCCCGTGCGGCCTGACGTGCCAGAGCGTGGCTCAAGCGCTGACCTGGGGTGCGCAGGGCACCCTTCAGCGGGTCGGGCACCAGGCTGTAGGGCACGGACGCGGCCTTGGCCACCAGACCGAGCATCGGGTTGGCGTCCAGGGTCGCCGGGACGTCGAGTCGCAGCAGCGGGTCGGCGAACTGCAGGTTCGGCGTGAACTCCTTGAGCACCCGGGTGACGCGGTCGTGGTTGAGCCCCCCGAGGACCAAGGTCCGCGCGTTCGAGAAGTACCCCGGCATCTCCTGCTCGACCCGTCGGATCGCCCACTCCTGCAGCACCTCGTGCAGGGTGTGGCCGTCGGTCACGGGGACCTCCGAGCTCGCTCCGCGGACCCGATCGATGCCGTCGGGTTCGCCGCTGTACAGCCCGAGCGCCTGCGCCTCGCGGAGGCCGGTCAGGGCGATGGCGTCGGCCTCGTCGGCCCAGTCGATCAGCAGCTGTGCGGCAGCATCGAGGTCGCCGTCAGCACCCACACGCACGAGGCGGAAGGGCCGGTGCAGGAAGGTCACCTGCTCGTCGTAGTCGCGTTCGGACGCAGCGAGGCTCACGTTGACGACGGTGAGGTGCGGTGCGGTGCTCATCGGTCCTCCCCTGGTGGTGCCGTGGTCCACGCCGCCGGATCAGACCATCGCCGAGGCGTCGATCTCCGGGTGGCGTTCCATGAAGTCGAGCAGCCTGCCGGCATAGCGTTCGAAGGGCGGGCACGACACGCCCGTGCCGGCGAGGTCCTCGACCGTGTGGTCGGTGGTGTAGGTGGTCGAGGCCGCGAAGTAGTCCAGCACCTCGGCGGGCAACCCGAGGAGTCGCTCGAGGCCCGGCACCGTGGTCAGCGCGGCCTTGGTGATCCCGAGCGGTAGCGGCACCCACACCAGGCGTTTCCCGAGGTGGTGGGCGAAGGTCTCCGCGACCTGACGGTTGGTGGGCGGGTTCGGGTCGGTCAGCGCGTAGGTGCGTCCGCGGGAGACCTCGAGGACCGAGAGTTGGTCCATCGCAGCGATCACGAAGTCGCGGGGGACCAGCGAGGTCGTGTGGTGGTCGTCGACCGCTGGCAGCACCGCGACCGGCAGCGGCTGTCGGCGCAGGAACCGCGCGATGTAGTAGGGACCGTCGTACTTCTGGGTCTCGCCGGTCCGGGAGTCGCCGACCACGATCCCGGGCCGGTAGACGGTCGCGGGCAGCCCAGCCGCCATCGCGTCACGGACCAGGCGCTCCGCCTCGAACTTGGTGGCCTCGTAGTGGTTGTTGAAGGTCTGTCCGACGTCCAACATGTCCTCGGTGAAGCGGCCACCGGCACGCCCGCTCACGTAGCAGGTGCTCACGTACTGCAGGCGTCGGAAGGCCGGACGCTCGCGGCAGAACGCCAGGACGCGGGCGGTGCCCTCGACGTTGACGCGCCGGGCGATGCCCTCGGCGACCGCGAGGTCGTACACCGCTGCCAGATGCCAGACCTCGGTGACCTGCTCGAGCGCCGACCGGTGGGCGGCGTCGATCCCGAGCCCCGGCTGCGTGATGTCCCCGGTGACCAGCTCGGTCCGGCCGGCGACCTCAGGGTGGTCGGCCTCGATCACGCGCAGGCGCTCGGTCGCGGTGACCAGGTGCTGCGGCTGGACGACGCAGATGGCCTGGACCCCGTCACGGCGGGCCAGCAGGCGTGGCAGCAACGCCGAGCCGAGGAAACCCGGGAAGCCCGTCATCAACAGGGCCGTCATACCGCCCTCCTTCCGAGGCGCGTCGAACCGCGTGGAGCTCCCGTCCTCATCCACCCGTGCTCCCACGGCGGAAGATCCGGACCGGGCTGGCGCCACCGAGGTGAAGCTAGTCGCCAGTCAACACCGAGGGGGGCCGCCGCGACCGGACCGACCGACACACCTCGGCACCTCCGAAAGTCCCGAAAGTCCCTGCCGAGGCGGCGCCCGCTACGTTCGCTGTGATGGAGCGCTCCACGGGACTGCTACTGCTCATGCTCGGCGCGGGCATCGCCCTGCTCGGGCTGCTGGTGTGGACCGGGGGCCTGGGCTGGTTCGGTCGACTGCCGGGCGACATCCGGATCGCGACCGAACGCACCCGGTTCTTCCTACCGATCACCTCGATGGTGGTCGTGTCGGTCGTGCTGACCATCGTGATCAACCTGGTCGCGCGCTGGCTGCGCTGACCTCTCGGTCCCCCTGGCCTCGGCGCCCC
>JAWLDJ010000064.1:8267-10673 GCA_041686695.1 Nitriliruptoraceae bacterium | reverse complement strand
GGCCTCGGCGCCCCTGGCCTCGGCGCCAGCTCGTCGTGGGGCCGTGGGCGGGACGGACACTTGACATCGCCTGACCGGCGACCGACGGTGGAGGCGAACGTGACACGGAGGTGGGAGACATGCCCGCGACCAGGCTCTATGCGCTGCTCGACGACCGTGGGATCGAGTACGAGGTCGAGGAGCATCCCCACGCGGTCAGCGCCCAACGACTCGCCGCCGCCGAGGGCATCAGTGGCTTCCAGATCGCCAAGCCGGTGGTGCTGTCCGTCGGCGGAGAGCTCGCCATGGCGGTGATCCCCGGCGCGGAGCTGCTCGACCTCGAGCGGGCGCACGACGTCTTCGGCGGCAACGAGGTCCGGTTGGCCACCGAGGAGGAGTTCGTCGCACTGTTCGACGACTGTGAGGCGGGGGCCGAACCCCCCTTCGGTCACCTCTACGGACTGCCGACCTTCCTGGACGAGCATCTTCGGAGCCAGGAACGCATCGCCTTCCGCGACGGCACCCACACCCGGACCGTGACGCTCGCCACGACCGACTACGTGTCCCTGGTCGACCCGGAGATCGTCTCGATCGCCCATGGCGCCGCCTGAGTCCGCGCCGCGGCGACGGCGCCGCCAGACCTCGGCGAGGAGCCGCACGAGCCAGGCCTCGCAGCCCGACCGCACACGCTCTCTGTCGACCATGCCTCGACGGGTGCCGTGCCGCTCGTAGGCTGCTGCTCTCGCCGGCGTTGCCGGCCCGAGGGATGGCGCGACCATGATCGACCAGGTGGATCCGGGGACCGACGCCACTGCCGGGGTGCCGTGGTGGCGACGACGCCGAGATGCCCAAGCCTTCGCCAAGGCCGAGCGCTGGCTGCAGCGGCCCACCGCCAACATCGTCGACTTCCTGTCCGAGCCGGGGCACGTCACCACCACGGCGACGGGTGGCGACGCTGCCACCTGCCGCGCCTGCCAAGAGACCGCTGAGCGCCTGACACGGATGGAAGCCCAACTCGGGCTGCTGCTCGCGCAGCGGACCGACCCCGGGGAGGCGCCATGAGCCCTTCCCGCGGCGCCGTGGCCGTCGCTATCTCCGGCGCGGTCGCACTTGCCATCGCCCGGCGCTACCGGCTACCGAGACCGCGGGCCACGACCCAGCAGCTGTACGCCGACGTCGACCCTGCCACCGCTTCCTCGCTCCAGGCCTTCCGTACCACCCACCCGGTCCGTCGGTTGACCCTGCACGGACACACCTGGGAGTACGTCTCGGTCGGGCACGGCCCGGCCACGGTCGTGTTCCTCCACGGCATGTCCGGCGCCCACGACATCTGGTGGCAGCAGCTCGAAGCCCTATCCGACAGCCACCGCACCATCGCCGTGACCTACCCACCGGTGGCGACCCTGTCGGAGCTGGCCGATGGCCTCCTCGCGATCCTCGACGCCGTCGGCGCCGACACCGCCGCCATCGTCGGGTCCTCGCTGGGCGGGTACCTGGCCCAGTACCTCGTCCAACACCACCCGGAGCGCATCGACCGCGCCGTGTTCGCCAACACCTTCCCGCCCAACGATCAGCTCCGCGACGCGCACCGCTGGCGGGCGCGCGCCGGTCGGCTCCTCCCGGAACGTCTGGTGGCGGCCGCCTTCCGGGCCAGCAACACCCACAAGGTCCTCCCGGCGTCCCAGGGCTCGCCGTTGGTTGCTGCCTACCTGGCCGAGCAGGCACGACTTCCCGGGCTCAAGCAACGACTCCTGGCCCGCTACCGCACCGTGGTCGAACCCTTCACGATCCGCGATCCAACGCCGGAGGGCCTCCCCCTGCTCCTGCTGCAATCGGACAATGACCCGCTCCTCGAACCGCGGCTGCGGGCGGCGCTGGTGACCACCTACCCGACGGCTCAGGTCCACACCTTCACCGAGGGGGGCCACTTCCCCTACCTCGACCGGCCCGCGGCGTACACCGAGGTGCTGCGGGGCTTCCTCGCCTGATCGACCACAGCGACCGCACGGTCACCACCTCGACGACGGGACCGGGTTGTCGACCGCGTCGGGCTCCGGATAGCGAGCAGCTCCGAGCGCGGCGTCACCCTCGACCGTGCCTGCCAGGTCCGCTCGCTGCCCGCGAGGGAACGCTCCCGCCGACGTGCGGCTGGTGGACGTCGAGGGGCGTTTTCGGGCCAAGCGAGCCTTCGGCGTTCGTCCACCGTCCGGCCGACCGACGACCGGCGGTACCGGCGGTCGATCGGAACTGCTCTGCTCGGAGGACACGGACACGAAGGTGGAACATGCTCGGTCATCGACGTCTCGGCGTCATCGGCGCGGCCGTTGTCGCCACTGTGCTGGTGGGGGGCTGCGGCGACGCGGACCCCGACGGTGACGTGGACGACCCCCCGCCGACGCCGGACGAGCAGCCGGGAGACGACGACGG
>JAWLDJ010000064.1:0-8167 GCA_041686695.1 Nitriliruptoraceae bacterium | reverse complement strand
CGACGGCGACGGCGACGACGGCGACGGTGACGAGGGCGACGGTGACGAGGGCGACGGTGACGAGGGCGACGGTGACGAGGGCGAGCCCACCGACGGCGACGGTGACGGCGACGACGGCGACGACGACGGTGGCCAGGCGGATGACGGCGACAGCAGCCTCGCGCCGCTGGACGGCGACCCGACCACCGAGCCCCGCGAGGCCACCGGCGAGCCAGGCACGTTCGCGGTGACCGAGGTCCGCCTCGGCCAGCACGACGGCTTCGACCGCGTCGTGTTCGAGCTCGCCGGCGACGGCAGCGCCGGATGGCTCGTGGAGTACGTCGACCAGGCACGTGCCCAGGGCAGCGGAGCAACGGTGGAGGTGGACGGGGATGCCGTGTTACGGGTCGCGATCCGCAACGTGCCCCTGCCGCCCGACCTGCCCGACACCATCGAGGTCTGGGACCAGGACCGCGTGCGCGCACCGAGTGGCGGCGTGGTCACCGAGGTGGTCAACGACACCATCTTCGAGGGCCAGCACACGTTCTTCATCGGAACGACGGGCGAGCAGCCCTTCCTGATCGAGCGCCTGGAGGACCCGCAGCGCGTGGTGATCGACGTCTTCGACGGCTGACCCCGGCCCGGAGACGCGGACCTTGCCACGGCCGCGTACGACTACGGTGGTCGCCGGCCCGCTGCTGCACAGGGGCACAGGACGAAGGAGTCCGTGTGGACACGCCGTTGACGGTCATCGCCCGCCTCCAGGCCAAGCCCGGGCGCGGCGACGAGCTCCTCGAAGCGCTCACGCCCCTCGTGCAGGAGACCAGGAAGGAGACCGGTTGCGTGCACTACGACCTGTACCGGAGCCCGGAGGACCCGACGCTGTTCGCCTTCCACGAGACCTGGGCCAGCCGCGAGCACTGGGAGGCGCACAACGCCTCGCCGCACGTCAGCGCCTTCGGCGCACGGGCCGGGGACCTGCTCGACGGTGCTGCCCAGGTCGATCCCCTGTACCCGGTGGCATGACCGACTGACCCGGTGACGTGAACCGGTGGCGCGACCGGCTGGAGCGACCGGGTCACGCGACCCGGTCGGATGATCCGGCGGCGTGTGGCGACACCATCGCCGGGCAGCCGACCAGCGGACAGGAGCCTCGATGGTCAACGACGCCGACCTCGCCTTCGCCAGCGCCACGGAACTGCTGGCCCGCCTGCACAGCCGGGAGCTCGCAGCCCGCGACGTGGTCGAGCTGTACCTCGAGCGCATCACCCGCCTCGACGGCAAGCTCGGCAGCTACGTCGAGGTGACCGCCGAGCGAGCGCGCGCCGCGGCCACCGAGGCGGATCAACGTGCGGCCGCGGGCACCACACTCCCGGCCCTGCACGGCCTCCCGGTGGCCATCAAGGACCTGAACCTGTGGGCGGGCGTGCGGACCACGCTGGGGACCCGCAGCCTGGCGGGGTGGATCGCCCCCACCGACGACACGATCGTGGCCAAGCTGTTGGCCGCCGGCGCCATCGGGCTGGGCAAGACGAACGTGCCCGAGCTCGGCACGATCGGGCACACCGATACCGAACTGCACGGGCCGTGCGCGACCCCCTGGGACCTCGAGCGCAACGCCGGGGGCTCGTCGGGCGGTGCCGGGGCCGCGCTGGCGGCAGGGCTGTGCCCACTCGCGCAGGGCTCGGATGGTGGCGGCTCGATCCGTATCCCGGCAGCCGTCAACGGCCTGGTGGGGCTGAAACCAGCACGTGACCGGGTCTCCAGCGGCCCGCTGTTCGGCGAGCTGTCCTTCGGGCTGAGCACCGGTGGGACGCTGACGCGCACCGTGGCGGACGCTGCGCTGAGCCTGGATGTCGTGGCCGGCTACGCGACCGGAGACCCGGGGATGGCCCCACCGCCGTCGCGCTCCTTCCAAGAGGAGATGCGGGCACCGGTCGGCCGGCTGCGGATCGGCGTCGACCGCCAGGCGCCCTTCACCCCGGAGGGGCTCCACCCCTCGGTCACCGCGGCGCTCGACCGCACGGTCGAGGTGCTCGTGGAGCTCGGCCACGAGGTGGAGGAGGTCACGCTGCCGGTCGATCCCACCATCAGCGATCAGCTGCGCACCCTGTGGGCGGCCAACGTCGCGTCGCAGCCGGTCGACGCCACGATGTTCGAGCCCGTGAACGCCTGGCTCGCCGAGATCGGCCAGCAACGCAGCGCGGCCGACGCTGCCGCTGCACAGTTCGCGATCCAGCTCACGGCCCGAGGGGTGGTCGCGGCCATGGACCACCTCGACGCGGTCGTGCAACCGGTGGTCACCGGGCCGTCTCGGCCCAACGGGCACTACGCCGGCTGGGAAGGCGAGGCGGTGTTCGCCGACCAGACCGCCTGGGTCGGCCTGACCCCGCTGGCCAACCTGACCGGTCAGCCGGCCATCAGCCTGCCGATGCACCACGATGTCGAGCACGGACCCGTCGGGGTCCAGTTCCTGGGGCGGCCATGGGATGAGGCCGGTCTCCTGCGGCTCGCCGCGCAGCTGGAAACGGCGGTGCCCTGGCGGCGGGTCCCGGCCGGTGTCACCTGACCACACCGGCCGGTGTCACCTGACCACACCGGCTGGCGGCACCTGGCAGGCTCTCGAGGCCCGCAGGCGCGGAGCAGGCAGCGAGGTGGAGCGCAATGGACGCGACGATCCTGCTGGTCGAGGACGACGACTCGATCCGGGAGCTGACCCAGCGGGGGCTGCAGCAGGCCGGTTTCGAGGTACTGACCGCCGCCACCGGCGACACCGGCCTGGAGCGGTTCCGAGCCGACCAGCCGGATGCGGTGGTGCTCGACGTGATGCTCCCCGGCATCGACGGGCTGGAGGTGTGCAAGGCGATCCGGGCCACCTCGGCCACCCCGGTCGTGATGCTCACCGCCCGCTCCGACACCCTGGACGTGGTCGTCGGGCTCGAGTCCGGGGCGGACGACTACGTCACCAAGCCCTTCGAGATGGCGGAGCTGATCGCTCGCGTCCGAGCCTCGCTGCGGCGCGCGAGCCGCAACGACCAGGTCGGCGACGACCCACTGCGTGTCGGCTCGGTGCGCGTGGACGTGGCCGCGCACACCGTCGAACGTGACGGTCAGCCGATCGAGCTCACCCCCACCGAGTTCCGCCTGCTCACCGAACTCGCCCGACACGCCGGGCAGGTCCTCTCCCGTGACCAACTGCTGGAGCTGGTCTGGGGCTACGACTACCTCGGCGACTCACGGCTCGTCGACGCGACGATCCAACGGCTGCGGGCCAAGATCGAACCCACACCGAGCGAGCCGCAGCTCGTCGAGACCGTGCGTGGCGTCGGCTACCGCGCCGTGCGGCCGTGACCGACGCCGCGCCCACCACGGCAACGGCGGAGACGAGGTCCGCCCGCCGGGTCCGCTCCCGGTTGGTGCTCACCGTGGTCGGCGCGGTGACCCTGGCCTCGCTCGCCCTGTCCACCCTGGCCTACGTGCTGGTGGCACGATCGCTCCAGGCCGAGGTGCTCGACCGTGCCATCGAAGATGCCCGCTTCAACATCGAGGTGCTGGCGGCCGAACGGCTCGACGAGACGGTCCGACCTGGCGACATCGAGGCATCCGGGCTCGCCGGCGACCTGCAGCGACGCGGCGTCGACGTCTACGTCGACCTCGGCGGCGAGCCGGGCGACGACTACGTCTCGGGGCTGGACGTCGTGAACCTGCCGGAGGTGCTCTCCCCGGCGTTGCGTCGCACGGTCGCTGAGGGCCGGGTGGGGGCCCAGTGGGTCGACCTGGACGGTGTCCCCCACCTCGTCGTGGGAGCGCGCAAGCCCCCGGCCGGACCCGACTTCTACTTCCTGACCGACGTCAGCGACACCCGGGCCGTGCTCGCCCAGCTCCGCCTCGTGCTGCTCGGTGCCTCGCTGGTGCTGGTGCTGCTCGGCGCGGTCGCCGGCTGGCGTGGAGCTCGGCTGGCCGGCTCGCTGGCCGACACCGTGGCCGAGCTGACCGCCGCCCGTCACCGGGAGCGCCGGTTCGTGGCCGACGTCTCCCATGAGCTGCGCACCCCGGTGACCGCGCTGGTCCAGGAGGCCGACGAACTGGCCGCGCGGATCGAGGAGTTCCCGACGGCGACCCGGCGGGTGGTGGAGCTCCTCGATGGCGATGTGCGACGCCTGCGCGACCTGGTCGAGGAACTGCTGGAGCTGTCCCGCCTCGATCGCACCGACGCTGCTGCCGACATCGAGGTGTCCGAGTTCGACGTGGGCCGTCTGCTGGCCGCCATCGTCGCGCGGCGACTGCCACAGGCCGAGCTCGCGGTCCCGGCGGGGCTGCGCGTGCGCACCGACCGCCGCCGCCTGGAGCGGATCGTGGCCAACCTGGTGGACAACGCCCGCACCCACGGCACCGGCGCGAACGGCGCTCCGGTGACGGTCGGCGCCAGGCTGGAGGGGTCGACGTTGGTCGTGGCGGTCGCCGACCGGGGTCCGGGCGTGGCGACGGACCAGCTCGAGCGGATCTTCGACCGCTTCGCCAAGGCCGATGCCGCCCGTGGTGGCGGCAGCGGACTCGGACTCGCGATCGTCCGTGAGCACGCCCGGCTGCTGGGGGCGGAGATCACAGCGCGCAACCGTGACGGGGGTGGGCTCGAGGTCCGGGTACGGCTCCCGGTCGAGGTTGTTGCCGATCTGTGACAGGCCGCGGACGCCTCCATGACCGTTGCGCGGGATGCTGTCACTGGGCGCTACGAACAGCGCCGGACCACGCTGCACCGAGCGGTCCTCCACCGACCAGCTGGAGGCTCACCATGAAGCGCTTCTCGCTCCCGTTCCTGCTCGTCGCCATCCTCTCGCTGCTGGTGCTGGGTTGCGGCGGGGAGGTCGTCGACGGCGGCCCACTCACCTCGGGGGACACCGACACCACCGACGACACCGAGGACCCCGGGCAGGACCCGGCGGACACCGAGCCCGAGCCCGACCCCGAGCCCGACCCGGAGCCCGCGGACGACCCCGAGCAGGACGTCGACGACGACGCCGGTGACACCGATGGCGACACCTCGGACCCTCAGCCGGGCACCGAGACCGACGAACCGGACGTCTCGGAGGTCCGGCTGTACTTCATCGCACCCGGTGGCGGCAACGAGGGCCGCGCGGAGCCGTTCCTGGTCGCCGTGGAGCGCGAGCTCCCGTCGACACCGCAGATCGCCCACGCTGCGCTGCGTGCCCTGATCGAGGGGCCCAAGGGCGCGGACGAGGCGCTGATCGACGACGTCTCGAGCGCTGTGCCGGGCGAGACCCTGCTGCTCGGCGTCACCATCGACGATCGCGTCGCCACCGTCGACCTCTCCCGTGAGTTCGAGTCCGGTGGGGGCTCGTTCTCGATGTTCTCGCGCCTGGCGCAGGTCGTCTACACCGCGACCCAGTTCCCCACCGTGGATGCGGTGCGCTTCGCGCTCGACGGTGAGCCGGTCACGGTCTTCTCCGGCGAGGGCATCGTGTTGGAGTCGCCGGTGTCCCGTGATGACTACCTCGACCTGCTGCCCGGCGTCTTCATCGACACCCCGCCGGCGGGCGCCGAGGTCAGCTCACCGCTGAGGATCACGGGCAAGGCAGCCGTCTTCGAGGGCACCTTCCAGTACCGGCTCGAGGCTGCTGACGGCACGGTCCTGACCGAGGGCTTCACGACGACCGACAACGGCGTCGGCTGGGGTGACATCGACAGCACGATCCGCTTCGACGTCGACACCCGCCAGGACGGCACGCTGACCGTGTGGGAGTACTCCGCGCGGGACGGCTCGATCCAGTCCGAGCGGACGACGCCGCTGACGCTGCTTCCGTGACCCTGCCCGCACCGCAGCGGGGCCGGTGCGCGAGGCGCGACGGCCCCGCCGTGGTCCGCCGGGGCCGTCGCGATGACCGAGGAGCACGTGCTGGGCCGGCGCTCCGTGGAACCCGACGACGATCAACACCCGCTACAGAGCTCAGCCCGTGCAGACGTCGACGAGGTGGTCGACCGCCTCGGTGACGGCGACCTCCACCCGCTCACCGCTGCGGCGGTCCTTGACCTCGACGACGCCGTCGGCCAGGCGCTTGCCGACGATCACGATGGTCGGCACCCCGAGCAGCTCGGCGTCCTTGAAGCGCACGCCCGGGCTGAGCTTCGGTCGGTCGTCGAGCAGGACATCGAGCCCCGCGGCCTCCAGGTCCGCCGCCAGCTGCTCGACCACCGTGACGGTGTCCTCGCCCTTGCCGGCGTTGACCACGTGGACGTCGGCGGGTGCGATCTGGCGGGGCCAGCACAACCCGAGCTCGTCGACGGTGGTCTCGGCGATGGCCGCGACCGCGCGGGACACGCCGATGCCGTAGGAGCCCATCGTCACGGTCACGAGCTTGCCGTGCTGGTCGAGCACCTGGAGACCGAGCGCCTCGGCGTACTTGCGGCCGAGCTGGAAGATGTGGCCGATCTCGATCCCTCGGGCGAGCTCCAGCGGCCCGGAGCCGTCGGGCGCGGGGTCGCCGGGTAGGACCTCCGCCGCCTCGATGGTGCCGTCGGGGGTGAAGTCGCGGCCGCAGACCAGGTCGAACACGTGGTGGCCGTGCTGGTTGGCGCCGGTGACCCAGCGGGTGCCCTCGACGACCCGGGGGTCGACGAGGTAGCGGATGCCGCTGGCTGAGTCCTCCCCCAGCGCCTGGGGGCCGATGTAGCCCTTGAACAGCATCGGGTGGTCGGCGAAGTCCTCGTCCGTGAAGGGCTCCACCACGGCCGGCTCCACCTGAGCCTGCAGCCGCTTGGTGTCGACGTCGCGGTCCCCGGGGATCCCGACCACCAGCGGGGTCCGCGGCCCCTCGAGGTGCCGGAGCATCACGACCACGTTCTTGAGGGTGTCGCCGGCTTCCCAGGCTCGGTCCTGCCGGGGGAAGTGGTCGTTGGCGAAGGCGACCAGGGTCTCGATCGTCGGGGTGTCGGGGGTGTCCTCGACGTGGGCGGCCGGCACCTGCTCGTAGGGCAGCGGCTCCGGGACGGGGGTGCGCACCGCCTCGACGTTGGCGGCGTAGCCGCCCGGTGAGCGCACGAAGGTGTCCTCACCGACCGGGGTCGGGCACAGGAACTCCTCGGAACGCGAGCCCCCCATGGCGCCCGACATGGCGGAGACGATGACGTACTCCAGGCCGAGCCGGTCGAAGGTGGCGATGTAGGCGTCACGGTGGCGCAGGTAGGAGGCCTCCAGGCCCTGATCGTCCACATCGAAGGAGTAGGAGTCCTTCATCACGAACTCGCGGGCGCGCAGGAGCCCGGCGCGGGGCCGGGCCTCGTCCCGGTACTTGATCTGGATCTGGTAGAGGCTGAGCGGCAGGTCCTTGTAGGAGGAGTAGAGGTCCCTGACCAGCAGCGTGAACATCTCCTCGTGGGTCGGAGCGAGCAGGTGGTCGTTGCCCCGCCGGTCCTTGAGGCGGAACAGCGTCTCCCCGTACTCCTCCCACCGCCCCGACAGCTCGTAGGGTTCACGCGGCAGCAGCGCCGGGAAGTGGACCTCCTGGGCGCCCATCCGGTCCATCTCCTCACGGACGATGCGCTCGACGTTGCGGTAGACACGGTGGCCGAGCGGCAGCCAGGTGTGCATCCCCGCCCCGGCGCGACGGATGTAGCCGGCCCGCACCATGGCGGTGTGTCCCGGCAGTTCCGCATCGGCGGGATCGTCGCGGAGCGTGCGGACGAACAACTCGGACAGTCTCAGGATCACGCGATCGGCTCCCTGGGTCACCGGGACGGGCGGGCCCGGCCGCACCTCGACGCGACCGGTGGCTGAGGGGGCAAGCTACCGACCTGGGCCGCCCGGGTGCTGCGAGCACCCGTCGGCTGACGATCGAGCGGTAGCGTTGGGTCCGGCCCGCGGTGGCGAGCAGCACGAGCACCACGAGCACGGGAGGGGATCGATGGTCTGGATCAAGCGTGGCCTGGCCGGCATCGCCGGCCTGCTGGTGCTCGCCCTGCTCGCCACCACGGCGACGGGCGCGACGTTCGCACGCCGCAGCGTGCCCACCACCGACGCGGAGCTGGCCCTGCCCGGTCTCGACGCGCCGGTCGAGGTGCTGCGCGACGAGCACGGCATCCCCACGATCGTCGCGAGCTCGAGCGACGACCTCTTCCGCGCCCAGGGCTTCGTCCATGCCCAGGACCGGTTCTGGGAGATGGACTTCCGCCG
>JAWLDJ010000063.1:0-13398 GCA_041686695.1 Nitriliruptoraceae bacterium | reverse complement strand
GCCGAGCAGGGCCTGACGCTGGGTCGTGATGAGGCGGCCGCGCTGCTGGCGGCGCGGGACGGTGACCTGGAACGGCTGCTGGAGGTCGCGGGACGGGTCCGCGATGCCGCCCCCTGGTACGCCGAGGGCGCCTGGGGTCGGACCGGGGACGGCCGCCGCCGCGTGACCTACTCCCGCAAGGTGTTCGTGCCGCTGACCCATCTGTGCCGTGACGCCTGCGGCTACTGCACCTTCGCGTGGCCACCGAAGCAGGACCTGCCGGCCTACCAGTCGCCGGAGCAGGTCCTCGAGGTGGCACGCGCCGGCCAGGCCGCCGGGTGCACCGAGGTGCTGTTCACCCTCGGCGACAAGCCGGAGGAGCGCTACCCCGCCGCCCGGGAGTGGCTGGCGGCACGCGGGTACGAGACCACCCTGCAGTACCTGCGGGCGGTGTCGATCCAGGTCATCGAGGAGACCGGGCTGCTGCCTCACCTCAACCCGGGGGTGATGAGCTGGTCGGAGATGGCCACGCTCAAGCAGGTCTCCGCCTCGATGGGGATCATGCTCGAGACGACCTCCGAGCGCCTGCTGGCCAAGGGCGAGGCGCACTTCCAGGCGCCCGACAAGGAGCCCGCCCGGCGTCTGCAGACCTTGGAGGACGCGGGCCGGCTGTCGGTCCCGTTCACCTCGGGGCTGCTGATCGGGATCGGGGAGACGCTCGGCGAGCGCATCGACACCCTGTTCGCCCTGCGCGACGTCCACCGGCGCTACGGCCACCTCCAGGAGGTGATCGTCCAGAACTTCCGCGCCAAGCCCGATACGGCGATGCGCGACCACCCGGAGCCGAGCTTCGAGGACCTGCTGGCCACGATCGCCACGGCGCGCATCGTGCTCGGTCCGACCGTCCACCTGCAGGCCCCACCCAACCTCTCACCCGGGGTCTTCCCGCTGCTGTTGCGGGCGGGGATCGACGACTGGGGTGGGGTCTCGCCGCTGACCCCGGATCACGTGAACCCGGAAGCTCCCTGGCCCCACCTCGACGAGCTCGAGCGCCGCAGTGCGGACGAGGGGTTCGTGCTCACCCAGCGCTTGCCCGTCTATCCCGATCAGGCGACGGTGCCCGATCCGTGGCTGGCCGGACGGATGCGCGCTCCGGTGGCCGAGGTGATGGACGAGCGCGGCCTGGCCCGCGACGGGGTGGTCCCGACCGGTCAGCCCTGGCAGGACCCCGAGGTCACCTCGGGTGCGCTGACCGCGAGCATGGCCGCGGTCATCGACGGCGACGAGGCCGGCGGTTCGGCGGCGGACGGTCGCAACGCACGCTCCGCCGCCTCCGAGGACCAGCTGCACCGGGCGGTCTTCGGCGACGTGCACGTGATCGCCGACGGGGTCGTGGCCGCCAACGCCCCCCGGACCGAGGGGCCCGCCCGCACCGCGATCCGGCGCGAGGTCGCCGCGGCGCTGGCCAAGGCGCAGGCCGGCACGGTGCTGGACGACGCCGAGGCGCTGCTGCTGTTCGAGACCTCCGGGGTCGAGCTCGATGCGCTGGCCGCGGCGGCCGACGAGGTCCGCAGCGACCGGGTGGGTGACACGGTCACCTACGTCATCAACCGCAACATCAACTTCACCAACGTCTGCTACACCGGTTGCCGGTTCTGTGCCTTCGCCCAGCGCCGCGACGATCCGGACGCCTACACGCTGTCGTTGTCGCAGCTGGCCGATCGCGCGGAGGAGGCCTGGCAGCTCGGCGCCACCGAGGTCTGCATGCAGGGCGGGATCCACCCCGATCTGCCCGGTGACTACTACTTCGAGGTGCTCGACGCCGTGCTGGGGCGGGTGCCGGGGATGCACGTCCACGCGTTCTCGCCCATGGAGGTCGTCAACGGCGCGACACGGCTCGGCATCTCCATCCGTGAGTGGCTCCAGGAAGCCCGGCACCGTGGGCTCGGTTCGATCCCGGGGACGGCCGCGGAGATCCTGGACGACGACATCCGGTGGGTGCTGACCAAGGGCAAGCTGCCGACCGCCCAGTGGATCGAGGTCGTCACCACCGCCCATGAGGTGGGGCTGCCGTCCTCCTCCACGATGATGTACGGGCACGTGGACGAGCCGAGGCACTGGGTCGCCCATCTCAAGCTGCTGCGCGACCTGCAGGAGCGCTCCGGTGGTTTCACGGAGTTCGTGCCGCTGCCCTTCGTCCACCAGCTGGCGCCGATCTACCTCGCCGGTGTCGCCCGACCCGGCTCCACCTGGGAGGACGACCGCCGGGTGCATGCGGTGGCCCGCCTGCTGCTGCAGGGGGCGATCGACCACGTGCAGCTGTCCTGGGTCAAGGTCGGCCTCGAACGCGGTGTGGACCTGCTGCGTGGCGGGTGCGACGACCTCGGGGGCACGCTGATGGAGGAGACGATCTCGCGGATGGCCGGCAGCGAGCACGGCGTGCGCAAGAGCGTCGAGGAGCTCGAGGCGGCGGCACGGGTGGCCGGGCGCCCGGTCCGCCAGCGCACGACCCTGTACGGCGAGGTGGCGCGCACCCACTGACCCGGGGGTCCGCCGGGACGGCTCGTCCGTTCGACCGTGTCCGTGCGTTCCCTGCACGGCGCAGGTGTCCAGGTTCGTGGTCGTTGCTGTCGAGGTTCCGGGTCATCCGGCGTCCCGGCGCTGCGTTCGGACCCGAGGCCAGCGGCCGGCGGGCTGGCCCAGATCCGCTGTGGCTGGCCACCATCGGCCGTTCTCGGCCAGGTTCCCGGTCCGTGGTGCCGACAGCGGGACGGGTGTCGGGGGCAGCCCTGGTCGTCCAGGCGGCAGCTCGCACCCCGAGAACTCGACAGGAACCTGTACAGCCAGCTTGACAGAATCTATACAGCACGCCACGCTTCCCTCCAACGACAACGCAACGAGCGGAGCGAACGTGACAGCTGCAGCCATCTCCATGGCGCCGACGACCGCGCCGGTGCGCACCTACGGCGATGCCACCAGTGAGGAGCTGCTCGTCGCCGTCGCCGGTGGCGACCAGGCGGCGTTCGCGAGCCTGTACGACCGGGTGTCGCCGCAGGTGCTCGGCGTCGCGCTGCGGGTCCTGCGGGACCGGTCGCTGGCCGAGGAGGTCGCCCAGGAGGTCATGGTCGAGGTCTGGCGCAAGGCCGACCGGTTCGACCCGGGTCGCGGCACGGCGTCGGGGTGGATCACGACCCTGGCGCATCGCCGCGCGGTCGACCGTGTCCGCAGCGAGCAGGCCAGCCGCGACCGCGATGACCGGGTGTCCCGGCGCGACGAGCCCCGCGCCTTCGACGCCGTCGCCGACGAGGTGGAGGTCACCCTCGACCACTGGCAGGTGCGCAAGGCGTTGGCGACCCTGACCGAACGGCAGCGCGAGGCGATCGAGCTGGCCTACTTCGGTGGACACACCTACCGCGACGTCGCCCGGGTGCTCGAGATCCCCGAGGGCACCGCCAAGTCGCGGTTGCGCGACGGGCTCCTGCGGCTACGCGAAGCGCTCGAAGAGCTCGTCTGAGGACCCACGCTCGAGCGTCACCCCGACGATGGCCCGTGCTCTGGCACGGGCCATCGCCGTGTGTCGTAATGGGGCACGCTCGGGGTCGCCAGCCACCAGGGGTCGTGTCCGACGGGGTCCGTGGCCACCACCGGTAGTGGGTCGGTCTTGACGAGGCCGGCCCACTCGTGCAGTATGCCACCCGTGTAGTTCCACGTCTGTCAGGAGCGGTAGGTGGGGGCCATCACCGAACTGAGCACGAAACTCGCCTTCGACGCGGATGATCGTGCCTGGATGCTCGAGGCCAAGTGCCTCGATGCGGACCCGGAGGCCTTCTTCCCGGAGAAGGGCGGCTCCACGCGCGAAGCCAAGCGCATCTGCGGGACCTGTCCGGTCCGCAGCGACTGCCTCGAGCACGCCCTGGCCAACGACGAGCGCTTCGGTATCTGGGGTGGCCTCTCCGAACGTGAGCGGCGCCGGGCCAAGCGTCTGACGGCCTGAGCCGTGCTCGTCGCCCCGGCTCGCACCGTGCGGCGCTCGACAGCCGGCGGTCGCCCGGGGACCGACTGGTAGCCTCCCGCGACGCACGCGGGCCCGAGCGACCCGCCGCAGCCCCCGCTCCCGGGGTGTGAGCCCGGGACCGCTCCACCTGGCGGAGCCGAGTCTCTGCGGCCACGGTGTGGCGCCGAGTGGAGCGGGCGTCACCCGATGCTGCGCCTCGTGCGGGAGGACCTCGAGACCGTGTCCGTACCCACCACCGCTGCGCCACCCGCCGTCCTGGCGGTGCTCGTCGCCCACGAGGGCGTGAGGTGGCTGCCGCGCACCCTCGACGCCTTGCTGGCGCAGTCCCACGCCCCGGTCGAGATCGTGGCCGTGGACAACGCCAGCACGGACGGTTCCCGCGAACTGCTGCTGGAACGCCTGGGTGAGGACCGGGTCCTGATCGCCGACCGTGACCTCGGCTTCGCCGGTGCGGTGTCGATGGCGCTGGATGCCCGTGCCGCGGCCGATGCGCCCTACGTGCTGCTGGTCCACGACGACCTCGAACTGGCCAGCGATGCCGTCGCCGAGCTGGTCGCCACGCTCGAGGCCGATCCGCGGCTGGCGATCGTCGGCCCGAAGCTCAAGGGCTGGGGCGCCACCGACGAACTCCAGGCGGTGGGCTCGACCATCGACATCACGGGACGCGTCGATGCCGGCGTGGACGTCGGGGAGCTCGACCAGGGTCAGCGCGACCAGGAGCGACGTACGCTCTACGTCTCGACCGCCGGGATGATGATCCGGCGCGAGACGATGGAGCAGCTCGGGCGTCTCGACCGTCGCTTCCACGTCTTCCGGGACGATCTCGACCTGTGTTGGCGCGCCTGGATCGCCGGTCACGACGTCGAGGTGGTGCCGAGCGCCGTCGCCAACCACGCTGCCAGCGCGGCCAACTACCTGCGTCTGGGACAGACCCGCTTCATCGGGCCGCGCTACTTCGACGAGCGCAACACCCTGGCCAGCCTGATCAAGAACTACAGCGCGCTCAAGCTCCTGGTGGTCGTCCCGCTCTACCTGCTGGTGGGCGTGGCCAAGGTGCTCGGGTTCCTGCTGACGCGCCGGTTCTCCGACGCCTGGCAGACGGTGCGGGCCTGGGTCTGGAACCTCACCCACCTGCGCGAGAGCCGGCGCTACCGGCGGCGGGTGCAGCAGCAGCGGGTGCGGTCCGACGCGGAGCTCTCGGAGCTCTTCGGACGGCTCGGGACACGGCTGCGGGCCTACGCGGAAGCGATGGCGTCGTGGATCTCCGGTGGGGACGCCGACCCGGTCCCCGAACCCGCCCACGACGAGGCGCCGCCGCCGGAACCGGAGACGGTGACCCGCCGGGTCGTCGCGCTCACACGGCGTCGTCCGGTGCTGTTCACCGGCGTGGCCCTGACCCTGCTGGCCGCCGTCGGGAGCTGGCCGCTGCTCCTGCCCGGGCAGCTGCGGGGCGGCCAGCTGGCGCCGTGGCCCAGCTCGCCCATGGCGTTGCTGTCCGACTACGTCGCTGGCTGGCACGAGGCGGCGGCCTTCGGGACCGCCGCGACGCCGTCGCCGGCCCAGGCCCTGCTCGGTGGCTTCCATCTGGTCCTCGGCGGGAACACCTACCTGGCGTCGCGCGGCGTCCTGCTCCTGCCCCTGGCGGTGGGATGGCTCCTCGCGCTCCGCGCGGCGCAGACCTACAGCGACCGGCGGCCGCCGAGGGTGGTCGCCGCCACGGCCTACGTGCTCTCCCCACCGGCACTGGCCGCGCTGGTCACCGGCAGGCTCGACGCCTTGGTCGTCCTGGCGGCGCTGCCCGGCCTGTTCGCCGGCTACGTGACCCTCACCCGCCGCACGACGCCCCCGGCGAGGGCCTGGCGAGCGGTCGCTGCGGTCG
Source organism: Nitriliruptoraceae bacterium (assembly GCA_041686695.1). GTDB lineage: Bacteria > Actinomycetota > Nitriliruptoria > Nitriliruptorales > Nitriliruptoraceae > T1Sed10-7. The sequence goes on along the minus strand of JAWLDJ010000063.1, from coordinate 7,525 downwards.
TGCTGTTCGGCGCCGTGGCGGGGGCGTTCGAACCGGCGGTCCTGCTCGTGCTGCTGGCGGTCGGGGCGCTGGTCGCCGTGGCCTCGATCCTGCGGGCCAGGGAGCTCATCTGGCGTCTGTCGCTGGCCGGGCGGCTCGCCATCGCCTCGGTGGGCCCGCTGCTGCTGCTGTTCCCCTGGTCGCTCGAGCTGTTCGCTGCGAACGGCCCGCTGCTGGCCCGACCCGCCGCCACCCCCGAGGTCGCGGGCGACGAGCTGTGGGCGTGGCTGCTCCTGAGCCCGTCGCTGGCCGGTTTCCCCGGGCTGGTCGCCGGCGTCGGGTTCCTCCTCGCCGGGCTGCTCGGCCTGGCGCTCGGCTGGCGTCGTAGCGCCGGGTTGGTGTCGCTGCTGTGGATCGCGGCGCTACTGGGGGCCACGGCGGCATGGTGGGCGGACCGCGCCGACGTCGGCATCTGGGCGGGGACCCCGTTGCTGGTGACGGCGGCCGCCTTCGCCGGCACCTTCGCGCTGGCCTTCGCCACCGGCGCGAGACAGCTGGCCCGGCACGCCTTCGGCTGGCGGCAGATCGCGGCCGGGATCACCGCCCTGGCCGTGACGGTCAGCATCGCCAGCGTCGCGTGGACCTGGGTCCGGGCACCCTTCGACGCATTCGTGGTCGACGAGCCCACCCTGCCGTCCTTCGTGATCGCCGAGGCCGAGAGCGAGGGGCCCTTCCGCGTCGTGGTCCTGGCGGCGACGGAGGGCGAGGTCGCCTGGGAGGTCGTGGACGGCCGAGGCGTCACCATGGCGGCCTACGGCCTGCGGCAGCCGGCCGCGGTCGGCGACGAGGTCCGAGCGGCGATCGCCGATCTGCTCGAGCGCCGGGATCCGAGCGCGGCGGACCGTCTCGGCCGGCTGGGCATCCGCTACCTGATCGTGCCCGAGGGGGCCGGCGCGCCGGAGCTGAGCGCAGCCCTGCTGCGGCAGACCAGTCTGGAGCCGCGCCCGGTCGCGACGGGCGAACTCCACGCGGTGACGGGCTGGCTGCCCATGGCCGCGGTGCTGACGGCCGCCGAGGTGGCGGTCCTGGACGAACGGGGCGCCCCGCCCGCTGACGCGGACCTGGACGAGCTCGAGCCGCTCGGGGGTGGCCGTTACGTCGGTGAGGTCACCGCGCCCGGGGCCGTGCTCCTGGCCGAGGCGATCGACGACCGGTGGCGCCTGGAGGTCGATGGCACCGCGTTCGCCCCCAGTGGCGACACCGCCGTGCGCTTCGACGAGGTGCCCGCGGGCACCGCCGAGATCACCTTCGACGACACCCTCCGCCCCTGGGCGGTCGCCGTCCAGGTGCTGCTGTTGCTGCTCGTGATCTCCCTGGCCCTGCGACCACCCGGGATCGCCCGCCGCCAGCAGGCCGGTGCGACCGTGGAGGGGGGACGCGCATGAACACCCGACGTGCCGTGCTCCCCGCTGTCCTGGTCGTCGCGGTCCTGGTCTACGTGCTCTCGATCGACGCCATCGCCGGCCCGGTCGATCCCGAGACGGTGTCGCTGGACCCCTCCGTGGTGGTGGAGCCGCGTTCGGGCACGGTGCTGTGCACGGTCGGCGTCGGTGGTCTGGGCGAACCGTCGATCGCCGCACCCGATCTGGCACCTCCCGCCGCGGACGAGCAGGACGAGGACGACGACGCCGTCGACGAGCCCGCAGATGGCGACGAGGGGGAGGGGGACGCAAACGGTGACGCGGGCGAGGAGGACGCGGGCGAGGGCGAGGAGGACGCGGGCGAGGGCGAGGAGGGCGCGGGCGAGGGCGAGGAGGGCGCGGGCGAGCAGGAGGTTCCGGTAGCCACGATCATCGCGGCAGAGCCGGGCGGGCCCGGCAGCAACACCCCGGCGCGGCTCGAGCGCACCGATCTCGTCGAGGAGGACGTCACGACCACCTCGTTGCCCTCGGTCTTCCCCGGTGGGGACGTGCGCTTCACCGCCCTGGAAGCGGACGAACCGGGTGCCACCACGGTGCGGTGGCGGAACGCAGCGGTGGCCGTGACCCGCGAGTGGCGGGTGGAGGACGTCCCGGTGCTCCCGTCGGGGACCATCGCCGGTGGGTGCGCCGACTCCGGCGCAGGGACGCACCTGGTGCCCGGGCTGTCCACCACCGGTGGGGACGAGGCACGCCTTCGGCTGGCCAACCCGCACCGGTCCCCGGCGAGCGTCGCCGTCCGGTTCGCCACCCCGGGCGATCCCGAGGCACCACTGGTCCTACAGAACCTGTCGGTCCCACCGGGCGCCGTCCGCGAGGTGCTGGTCAACGACGTCCTGCCGGAGCGTGATGACCTGGCGGCGGTCGTCGAGGTGACCTCCGGCCGCATCGCGGTCGAGGGCATGCAGCTCTCCCGCGCCGCGATCGGCGGTATCGACGGCATGTCGCTGCTCGCCGCGACCTCCACGCCGGCCGAGGACTGGACCATCACGTGGTTGGCTGACGACGAGACCACCTCGAGCTGGCTGTGGGTGCTCAACACCGGCGATCGCACGGCCGCGGTCGAGCTCAGCCTCCACACGGCTGAGGGCGGGGAGGTGCCCTTCGGGCTCTCGGAGGTCAGCGTCCCGGCGGGTGAGCTGCGCCGTGTGGACATGACCGGCACCTTCCCCGATGAGGTCGACGAGGTCGCGGCGACCGCCCGCTCCAACGGTGTGCCCATCGTGGTCTCGGGCGGGGTCACACGGGGCGGCGAGGACAGCGATCGCACGGGGATCGCCGTGCAGCTCGGTGCGCGCAGCGACCCCCGCTGGGTGGTCTCCGGGGTCGGTGTCGAGGGCCGGGACGAGCAGCTCCGGATCGTCAACCCGGAGGGCGAGCCGGCCGTGCTGGACGTGGCCTTCCTGGACGGGGTCCGGGTCCGTACCCCCGACGAGCTGCGCGAGCTGGAGCTCCCGCCTGGCAGCACGACCACGATCGACCTGGCGTCCTACGTGTCGATCTCCGCGCCGTGGACCGCCTTCGTCACCGCGCGAGAGGGCGGCGTGGTGGTGGGTCGGCTCGGCGTCGACGCCGGTGACGGGCCCCTGCACCTGGTCGCGGCGCCCGGGGTCGCGTCGTCGAGCTGGCTGACGACCGGCAGCGGGCTGCTCCCGGTCCAGCGTCCGGGCCTGGTCACCCAGCTCGGGACCTCCGGTCCCCGCGCTCCGTCCGGGGTGCCCGCTGGGCTGATCGGCTCCGAGCCGGAGGACGCAACCGACGACGACCCCGGTACCGGTCCGGCGGAGCCCGCCCCGAGCGAGCCCTAGATCCCGGCTGCTCGGTCGCCCGGCGCTCCTAGCCCCACCCGAGTTCCCCGAGGTCGTCGTCGTCGAGGCCGAGGTGATGCGCGACCTCGTGGATCACGACCTCACGGACGAGCTCCACGAGTTCGGGCTTGCTCCGGGCGCGGGCCTCGAGCGGGCGCCGGTACAGCACGAGCCGATCGGGCGGCTGCTGCCGCTCGCGTCGGCGCGGGGCGGCCGGTGCGGACGCCTCGTAGCGTGCCAGGACGACCTCGTCACCGACGCCGAACGGGTCGGGTGGTGGCACGTCCGCGATGCGGATCTCGACCTGCTGCAGGTGCTCGAGCAGTGGCCCTGGGACCAGGCGCAGGGCCTCGCCGACCAGCCGGTCGAACCGCACCGTGCCGGCGGCCCGGTACCCGTCGCTCGGTCGGCGGCGTGGATCCGCGGTCCGCAGCCGGTGGCGCGCATGACGATCGTCCATGTTCGCCAGCCTAGGCACCGGTCGCCGTGCTCCACCTGGGCCGGGTGCCCGCCGCGTGAATCACAACCGTTGGTTGGGTGCCGACCGGTTACCCAAGAACCCGTGCCGGGTCGCGCTCGAGGCCTCGGCCCAGGCCCTCGCCACCCCAGGCGTCACCGCTCGAACGCGAGCTGGCGGTGGTCGGTGATTGGCGAACCACACCCTTGTCGTTTAGCGTGTGCCGCATGGAGGAGGCTGCAGGAGCGCACGCGATCCGCCCCGCCGATGGCGTGGGCGGCGCTGGCACGCGCCGCCAGCGTCAGCGTGGCCCCAGCGGTGGCGACGCCACGGTCGTCCGGTTGCCCCACCCCGATCGGCGGGCCTGTGCTCGACCCGCCTGTCCGGCTCCGGCGGTTGCCACCCTCAGCTTCAGCTACGCCGAGCGTCGCGTGGACCTCTCGCTGCTCCTCGAGCAGCCGGAGCCACAGACCTACGACCTGTGCACCGCTCATGCGGCACGCACCCGGCCACCCCACGGGTGGCAGCTGCGTGATCGCCGTCCGGAGGACACCCGTCTGCCGGATGCGCGCCCGTCGGTGCCGGCCGATCTCGGCGGTGATCGCACCGTGGCGGTGCTCGCCGCTGCGCTGCGTGCGGTGCCGGGCGCCGTCTCCGAGGACGCCGCCCTGTCACCCACCGCCGAGATCGTGCCCGAGCTTCCCGCCCCGCAGGCCGGCACCGCGCCGGGCCCCGCCCCGCAACCACGCCCCGTGCCGGCCGCGCGGGCACGGGCCGGTCGGCCAGCCCCGCGGCCGTTGTCAGGCTGAGGCTCGTCCACGGCGCCGCTGCGGACGGCCGACGCCGTGGCCGGGGTGCCGTGGGGGGACCTGACCGGCGGATCGCGCGACGCGACCGGCGGCCGGTCGGGGGGCGATGGCTCCCGATGCGCCCGGTCGCGGTGGCGCCTCCACCCTGGAGTGTGCCATCTGTGGTTTCTTACGCTCCGACGGGTTACCCAACCAGCGGTGTGACCGTGTTGGAGGCACGATGTCCCTGTCACGAGCACTGACCCAGCAGGTCCGACGACTCGACGAGTACGAGCTGCGTCGGCTGCTCATCCTGGTGCGTGGGCTGCTCGTCCACGTCGACGGGTTGCCGGAGGGCGAACCCGGCCTGCCGCCGACGTTGACCTACCGCCAGGAGCACGTGCGGTGCGGCAAGCACGGGTGCGCCACCTGCCCCCACGGTCCCTACTGGTACGCCTACTGGAAGGAGGAGGGCCGCACCCGCAAGCGCTACATCGGCCGCACCCTGGCCGGCGAACCGCTGGAGCGCGTCGAGCCGGAGGAGGTGTCGGACCGCCCGTCACAGGACCTCGCCTCCCCCTCGGCCGACCGGCACCACGCTCCGCGCGCCGAGGGCCCCGAAGCGCCGTGAGCGTGCCGCGCGCCGCCGCCGCTGGCGTCGCTGGCGTCGCCGCCGGATCGGGTGCGACGGTGTCAACGTGGGCGCGGCCACGTAGGCTCCCACCAACCCTCGCCAGACAGGAGCACCGTGGTGGCACTCGACGAGCGTCTGCTCGCCATCCTGGTCTGTCCCGCCTGCCGTGGCGCGGTCGAGCACAAGGAGCGCCGGCACCTGATCGTGTGCACCGAGTGCGGGCTGCGCTACCCCGTGCGTGATGGCATCCCGGTCATGCTCGTCGAGGAAGCGGCGCCACCGCGCTGATGCACCCCCGCCGCGATGCGGCGGCGGTGGCGACGCGGAGCGATCCCGTGCGCTCCTCCACAGCGGCGGGGTGACTGCTCGGCCGGGTCCGGGGACGCCCTGCGATGCTGCGGCGATGGAGACCCGGCCCGTGCCCTCGCCACTGGCGGCACCGCACCGCAGCCTGCTCGCGCTGCTCGCACCGCCACGCTGCCTGGCCTGCCGGCGGCGGGGCCGGATCCCGTGGTGCGTGACCTGCGCCGCCTCGGTGCGTCCCCAGCCGCCGGGCTGTCCACGGTGTGCCGCCCCCCGCTCCGGGGTGCACGCCTGCTGGCCGGCCGACGCGCCGATCGACGGGACCGTCGCGGCCTTCGACTACCGCGGGGAGGTCGCTCTGGGTATCGCCACCGCCAAGCTCGCCGGGGCGCACGCGGGCTGGGCCGGGTTGAGCGCGCCACTGGTGGCCCGGTTGGCGGGCGCGCCCCCACCGGTGGACGTGGTGACCTGGGTCACGACGCCGGCACCGCGGGTGCGCGAGCGCGGGATCGACCACGCGGCCGTGATCGCCGGCGCCGTCGCGCGCGGCCTCGGGCTGCCCGTGCTGGCCCTCCTGGTGGCCGTGGAGCGGGGCAGGGCTGGTGACGACTACCTCGCGCGCCATCCGTTGCCGGGGACCGACGTGCTGTTGGTGGACGACATCGTGACCACCGGCGCCACGGCCTGGCGCGCCGCCACCGAACTGCGGCGCGCGGGGGCGGGAGCGGTCCACCTCGCGGTCCTCGCCCGGGCCGGGACGCACGCCCTCGGCGGGACCACGCGCAGACAGGCGGCGGTGGGGCGCGCGCGTTCGCGTCCTGTGGGCGCGCGGTAGCTCCCGGCCCCCTGGCGTATCGAGCCGCTCACGGGCTACGGTGACGGGTCCGGCCGGGGAAGTGGACCCGTGATCCGGTGAACCGGTCGGGCCGTGACGCACCATCGTCACGGTGAGCACGACGCCACGCGCGCGTGCAGCCACCCTCCTGGGAGACCGTCCGCGTGCTGGCGCAGCGCCGCGCCGCCGGTGCGGCGAGCGGACAGGGTCGCGACCACGCGGCCGTGGGACAGGAGGATCGATGCGGATCACCGTGAAGGGAACGAACCTCGACGTCACGCCCCAGATCCGGGACGAGGCGATCGCGAAGCTCTCCCGCGTGAGCCGGATGTTCGATCGGTTCATCGACATGGAGGTGGTGTTCTCGGAGGAGACCAACCCGCGCATCGAGGAGCGCGTGCGGTGCGAGGCCACGCTGCACGCCAAGGGCCAACATCTGCGCGCGAGCGCGATGGGCCCCGATCCGGTCACGGCGATATCCCGCACCGAGGCCAAGCTGGCACGCCAGGTCCGAAAGCTGAAGACCAAGCTCGTCTCCAAGCCACGGCGCGAGGCGGCCCAGGCGGCGCCGGTTGCAGCCAACGCTCCCATCGACGGGCTCACCGGCTAGCAGCGCCGCCCGTCGGCGGACACCCGGCAGCGGCCCTGGAGCCCGCGGTCGGGTGTTCGCTTGCCGTGCCCCGTACCATCGCTCGATACCTGCCCGTGCCCCGTGGCCACCCCCGCACCCCTCCGTGGCCACCGCAGCGGGATCCAGCGAGAACGAGGGACCGCCACCGTGTCAGCTGTGCTCGACAAGCTCCTCCGTGCCGGAGAGGGCAAGAAAGCCAAGCAACTCCAGAAGGTCGTGGACGCGGTCAACGCGCGCAGCGACGACGTCGCCGAGCTCTCCGACGAACAGCTGCGGGACCGCACCGCTGCGTTCAAGGCGCAGCTGGCCGACGGGGCGACGCTCGACGACCTGCAGGTGGAGGCGTTCGCCGTGGCCCGGGAAGCCGCGTGGCGGGTGCTGCGCGAGCGGCCCTACGACGTCCAGGTGTTCGGTGGCGCTGCCCTGCACGGTGGCAACATCGCCGAGATGAAGACCGGTGAGGGCAAGACCCTGACCTCGACCATGCCGGTCTACCTCAACGCGCTCACCGGGCGCGGGGTCCACATCGTCACGGTGAACGAGTACCTCGCCAAGCGCGACGCGGTCTGGATGGGCCAGGTGCACGAGTTCCTGGGCTTGAGCGTCGGTGTC
>JAWLDJ010000062.1:0-13399 GCA_041686695.1 Nitriliruptoraceae bacterium | reverse complement strand
CATGATGAGCTTGAGCGGGGTCGCGGAGCTCGATGAGGTGGCTGACGAGGTCAAGGCCGAGTTGACCCGCGCGCTGGAGGCTGCGGCTGCCGAGTGACCGGTTGCGTCGCGAGCTGCGGCTGCCGGGTCACCGCCGCCGCGGCAGCCTGCGGCCGGCCGGTGACCGCGACGTCCGCAGGCTGCGGCCGGCCAGTGGGCCGGTGACCGCGACGTCCGCAGCTCGTGGAACCGCCGGTCGGTCACGCCCTGGGGTCGAGCCGGTGGCCGAGGTGGCCGGGCTCACACCTCGGCGGACTCCTTCTCAGCGACCTGGCTGAGGCGGACGCGGCCGGTCAGTGTCATGGTGAGCCCGTTGATGATGAGCTCGACGCCCAGCACGGTGCCGAGGAACCACAACGCGGAGGCAGGCCAGCCGAACAGGATCAGCAGGCTGAGTACCAGGGTGATGACCCCGCTGAACAGCAGCAACCCCTTCGGCATACCAGGCTGGAACGCCAGGACGAGCCGCAGGATGCCGCCCACGAACAGCAGGGTGCCGGCGAGCAGCGTCAGGCTCAGCAGGCCGATGCCCGGGTTGCTGACGAAGGCGAAGCCGAGGATGCCGATCAGCGCGCCCGAGGCCAGGCCCCAGCGACGAGGCGCGTCGGACCAGTTCACGATCGCGCTGACGGCCAGCACCACGCCGGCGATCAGCAGCATCCAGCCGGTGAAGAGCACGGAGATCACGCCGGCCAACGCGACGTGGCCCAGCACGATGAACCCGGCGATCACGGACAGTACGCCGAAGAGCACGTCCCAGCCGGTCCGGCGTCGTTCCAGTGTGAGCTGTGTCGAGGCGCTCATCGTCGTTCCTCCAGGTGGTCGAGCGGGTGTCGCGCGAAGTGTGCTCGCGTCCAGGGTTCCGGACGCGCTCCATGCATGCTGTCACGGCCGCGGCCGCGATGGTAGGAACAGGAGACACAGGAACGAGGGGAACAGAACAGGAGACACAGGAACGAGGGGAACAGGAAGGGGAAACACGGCAACGCGAGGAACGGCAACGGTGGAGACGGCCGTCGCGAGGCCAACGTTAGCCAGGAGCACTCCTGCTGTCTGGTTGACCCGACCCGGGGTGAGGGGTTCACCCGACCAGCACCGGCGGTGAGGGGTTCACCCGACCAGGGTGAGGCGATGCCGGGGACGGTAGGGGAAACTGTTCCAGCCAGGCCCTCGTCGGTCTGCTCCGGCCTGCCCGGAGAAGTGGCCGGCAGCCCCCGGCCGGACGTTGCGGCCAGTTGACCGGAGGACACCGATGCTCACCGCTCTCGCTCGCTCGGCCGTATCCCGCCTCGCACTCGTCGCCCTCGTGCTCGCTTCCCTGCTCCTCACCTGGACGGTCCAGGCGCCGGCGGCAGCGGAGGTGGTCAGCGGCAGCTGTACCGGCACGGTGACGATCGACGACAGCATCGTGCTCGAGGCGACGCAGCCTCGCGATGTGCCCGTGGAGGTGCCCGGCAACGGGTCCTTCGTCTTCGTCGGCAGCATCGACAGCGACGGGGACGCGGAGGTGCCGGTCCCCTACAGCGGAGAGCTGCGGCTCCTGCTGCCCATCGGTTCCTGGCCGCTCGAGGACTGGAGCGGTGAGACCACCGACAGCGAGGTCGTGGCCAGCGGCGGCTACGCGCTGCCTGGCGTCCTGCCCGGCGGGACGGGACCGATCCCCTTCGAGGTGGTGCACATCGTCGGTGGTGAGGTGTGCCGCATCGTGGTCTCGGCCGCCACGCCCGGCAGCACGTGGGACCCGGTGACGATCGGCCTGCTGGTGATCACCCTGCTGCTCGTGGCCGCCATGTTCGCGGCTGGGCGTCGGGACACCCGGGGACGCGGTCGTCCGCTGGTCGGACTGGTCGCCGGGTTGCTCGGCGGGCTGACGGCAGCAGCCACGCTGTTCGGCGCGGCCGGCATCGCACTCGACAGCGCGGTGTGGTGGATCCTGCCCGCGGTCCTGGCGGCGCTCGGACTGCTGCTGGGGGCCGCGGCGCCCTTCGGCCGGGATGCCGGGGCCGCCGAGGCTCCCGGTGCCGACACCGGGGGAGCAGGGGGAGGAGCGCCGGACGATCGCTCGTCGCCGGACTCCCCGTCCAGCTGAGATCCGGCGCCGCAAGCCGGAAGGCAGCCGCCGCGCGCCGGGCTCCGTGAGGTCCTCGCGGCCCCGGATCCGTTCCGCACCTCGTTCGCGCCGTTGACCCGCGCGGAGCTCGCTCCACCGCGAGGCGCTGGCCGGTGGGTGTCGCGTGGCGCTCGAGGCGGCCGTGGCCCCCGGCCTGCTGTCGACCTCGGCGCGGCGTGACGCTTCTGGCTAGCGTGCCTGGCGGTGGAAGGGCAGATGGTGGACGGCAGCGCGTGGTGGCGCGCGCCGCGGGTGCCGGCACGCGACTGGGTGCCGACCTACCGGCGTGAGCAGCTGGGACGGGACCTGATCGCGGGCGCGGTCGTGACCGCGCTGGTGATCCCCCAGGCGCTCGGCTACGCGACGATCGCCGGGGTGCCCGTCCAGGTCGGGCTGTACGCGGTCCCTCTGGCGCTCATCGCCTACGCGCTGCTCGGATCCTCCCCGCAGGTCATCGTCGGTCCGGTGTCCACGGTGTCGGTGCTCTCCGGCTCGATCGTCGCCGTCAACGCCGGCGGTGACCCTGACCGGGCGATCGCACTCACGGTGGCGTTGGCGGTGCTGTCGGGGGTGATCCTGCTGGCCGCCGGGTTGCTCCGGACGGGGTGGATCGCGGAGTTCCTGTCCAAACCGATCGTCAGCGGCTTCGTCTTCGGGCTCTCCGTGGTGATCATCATCGGGGAGGTACCCAGCCTGCTCGGACTCGAACGCGTCGACGGTGCGGTCTTCCAGCGGGCACTGGCCACCCTCACCTCGCTTCCCGCGCTCGATCCGACCACGACGCTGATCGGGCTCGGCAGCCTCGCGGTGCTGTTCGTCGGCAACGCCGTCACGCGTCAGATGCCCTGGGCGCTGCTGGTCGTCGTGGGCACGCTCGTGGCCTCGGCCACCTGGTCGCTGGCGGACCGCGGCGTCGTCGTGGTCGGCGAGGTGCCGCGTGGGCTGCCCGTGCCGGCCCTCCCCCCGATCGCCTGGTCGGACGTGGCGTCGCTGGTGGTGCCGGCCATCGGGCTCGCCCTGGTGGGTCTGGCCGAGACGCTCAGCGCCGCGCGGCTGTTCGCGGCCGAGGGCGGCTACCGGATCGACACCGACCAGGAGTTCGTCGCGACCGGGGCCGCCAACGTGGCCTCGGGGCTGTTCGGGGGCCTCGGCGTCGCGGGCAGCCTGTCGAAGACCGCCGCGGTGGCCCGTGCCGGCGGGTCCAGTCAGGTGACCAGCGTGGTCGCGGCCGCGCTCAGCCTCGGGGTGCTGGTCCTGTTCGCACCGTCGCTGAGCGACCTGCCCCGGGCGGTGCTCGCTGCGGTCGTGATCCACGCGGTGTGGGGTCTGATGGACGTCGGAGCCCTGCGCCGCTACGCCAGTATCCGTCGCAACGACCTGGTCGCGGCGCTGGGGGCGCTGCTGGGTGTCCTGGCCTTCGGCACGCTCGCGGGGCTGCTGATCGCGGTCGGGCTCTCGGTGCTCGGCCTGGTCTACCGCGCCAGCCGCGTCGAGGTGGAGGAGATAGGGCGGATCGACGGGGAGAAGGCCGCCTGGGGCTCGATCGAGCGCCACCCCGAGCGCCGCCGCGTCGACGGGCTGGTCATCCTGCGCTTGACGGCGCCGCTGTTCTGGGTGAACGCCGCGGTGGTCGAGGAGCAGATCATCGCGATCGTGGACCGCCGGCCGGACACCCGGGCGCTGGTGCTGGACCTCGAGGCGACCGACCAGCTCGACACCACCAGCACCGACATGCTCCACGAGCTGCTCGAGCGGTTGCGTCGGCGCGGGGTCGACCTGTACCTGGTGCGCGTGATGTTCCGGGCGCGGGTCGTGCTCAAGCGCTCTGGCCTGCGCGACGAGATCGGCGACCGCCACCTGTGGCGCACGATCGCCCAGGGGGTCAAACGCGCCAAACGGGACCACCAGCTCGGTGCCCGCGCCAGGCCCGACACCGAGGTGGAGGGTGCTGACGACGACGAGCGCGTGGTCATCGATCTCGACCGGGGACACGATGCCGCGCTGGCGGGGGAGGCGGCCGAGATGGGCGACGAGGACCGGACGCCCGAGAGCGTCGACACGGCACGTGAGGACGCCTCCGGGGGCACCGGGACGGTGCGGGGGTCCGGGACCGCGGATCGGTGACCGACGATCGGTGACCGACGATCGGTGACCGGGGACACCGGGGGCACCGGGGCCGCGCGGGGATCCGGGACCGCGGATCGGTGACCGACGGCACCGGGGCGGCACCGGGGCGGCGCGGGGGCGACCCACACGGCCGTGAGCGAACCCTTCGGTCGCACCCCCGGGGTAGCGTGAGTGTCGACGGCGAGGCAGCAGCGAGCCCGTCGTCGACCGAGGCGGTGCAGGTCCGCCGATCGGCGAGCGGCGGAGGTGGCATGCAGCTGGGTGGGGGTGCCGACCGGGCCGACCGGCGCGACCGCGCCAACCGGGCTGACCGGGCCGACCGGGCCGACCGGCGCGACCGCGCCGACCGCGCCGACCGCGCCGACCGGACCGACAGCGGCCAGGCGGCGTCTCGAGCCGCGGAGCCGGCGTCCCTGGACCGGGTACTGCTCGAGCTGGCCGTGTCCTTCGTCAACGTGCCACTGGAGCGGCTGGACGAGGCCATCGACCACACCCTGCGAACGGTCGGCGAGTTGAGCGCGGTCGCTCGCACCTACCTGTTCACCTACGACTGGGACCAGCTGACCTGCACCAACACCCACGAGTGGTGCGCTCCCGGCGTCCATTCGGTGATCGACGATCTGCAGCAGGTCAGCCTCGCACGGCTGCCGGAGTGGGCCGAACGCCACCGCGCCGGCCAGACGGTCTACCGGCCGGACACCACCGACCCCGCCCTGTCGTCGTCCGAGCGCGCGGAGTGGGAGGCGCAGGGCATCACCGCGTTGCTCACGATCCCCTTGCTGGTCGAGGGCGAGTGCGTCGGCTTCGTCGGCTTCGACGTCGTCGATGGTCCCCGGACCTGGAGCGAGCGCGATCGCGAGCAACTGACGGTGCTGGCGGAGCTACTGGCCAACGCCGCGGAGCGTCGCAGCATGGAGCGGGTCCGGGAGGCGGCCGTGGAACTCGCCGCGGCCAACGAGCGTCTGGCGACCTTCGCCGGTGCGGTCTCCCACGAGCTCAAGGCGCCGTTGACGACCATCCAGGGCCTGCTCAGCCTGCTGCGTGCCGGTCGCATCGACGTCGAGCGACAGGCGGAGGTACTGGACCGCTCGATCGCAGCGGCCGGCCGGATGGCCACCATGATCGACCGCCTCCTGGCCTACGCCGCGGCCGGCAGGGAGATCGGCGTAGCGGTGCCGGTGTCCCTGGACCGCGTCGTGCAGGTGGCGCTCGAGCACCTCGCCGGCGTGGTGGAGGACCGTCGCGTCCACGTGGACGTCGGCCCCCTGCCGACCGTGCTCGGCGACGAGCTCCGACTCACCGAGGTGTTCCAGAACCTGCTCGGTAACGCTGCTCTCCACGGCTACGAGGCCGGTGGCGGTCGGGTCGTGGTGCGTGGCCATCGCGCCGGTGGCACGGCTACGGTCACCATCGCCGACGACGGGGTCGGGATCGCACCCGAAGATCGTGAGCGCGTCCTGCGGTCCTTCGAACGGGGACCGCAGGCGCAGGCACCCGGTGCCGGGATGGGCTTGGCGCTGTGCGCGCGCATCCTCTCGGCGCACGGTGGCACCCTCGAACTCGGCGAGAGCACGCTCGGCGGCCTGCTCGTCACACTGCAGCTCCCGGTACCCCCACGAGGTCCGTGACGAGCCCCCGACCATCGGTACGTGGACCGTGAGGTCCCAGACGAGGAGGACCGCGTGAGGATCGTGATCGTGGGCGGTGTCGCCGCCGGGATGTCCACGGCGGCCCGGGCGCGTCGGCTGGACGAGTCGGCGGAGATCGTGGTGTTCGAACGGGATGCGTTCGTCTCCTTCGCCAACTGCGGCCTGCCGTACCACATCGGCGAGGTCATCGAGGAGCGCGACCGCCTGCTCCTGCAGACACCGGAGAGCCTGCGCGCGTCCCTGGACCTGGACGTGCGCACGGGCACCGAGGTGATCGCCATCGACACCGAGCGCCGCCGGGTGCGGGCCCGTGACCTGGCGACGGGCGCCGAGGAGGACCACCCCTACGACCGGCTGGCGTTGTGCCCCGGGGCGGTGCCGCTGCTGCCCCCGCTGCCGGGGATCGACCATCCCAAGGTGCACGTGCTGCGGCGCATGGCGGACATGGATGCGATCAAGGCCGCTGTGGACGCGGTCGGCCCGGACGGCACACCCGAGGTCGGCCACGTCGTGGTGATCGGCGGTGGCTACATCGGCCTGGAGATGGCCGAGAACCTGCGTCACCGAGGCCGTGAGGTGACGCTGGTGGAGCTCGCCGACCAGCTGATGCCACCACTGGACCGGGAACTGACCAGCGCGATGGAGGCGCATCTGCGCTCCCGTGGCGTCACCCTCCACCTCGGTGTCGGGGCCACCGCCTTCGACGAGACCGTCGACGGTCGGCTGCGGGTCACCCTGGCCGACGGCACCGTCCTGGAGACCGACCTCGTGATGCTCTCGGCCGGGGTACGGCCCAACACGGCGCTGGCCGAGGCGGCCGGGATCGAGCTCGGCCCCCGAGGTGGCATCCAGGTCGACGACCACCTGCGGACCAACCTGCCGGACGTCTACGCCGCCGGTGACGCGATCGAGGTGCAGCACACGATCCTGCCCGGCCCATGGCTGATCCCGCTGGCGGGGCCGGCCAACCGGCAGGGCCGCGTCGTCGCGGACAACATGTGTGGCCGCGACACGAGCTTCGGCACCGTCCAGGGCACCGGCATCGTGAAGGTGTTCGACCTGGTCGCCGGCGGGGTCGGCGCCAACCAGCGCCAGCTGGAAGCGGCGGGCATCCCCTTCGAGCGGGTCCAGCTGCACCCCTCCGGACACGCCGGCTACTACCCGGACACCGCCGCCATGCACCTCAAGCTGCTGTTCGCCCCCGACACCGGCCGGATCCTCGGCGCCGGCATCGTCGGGTTCGACGGTGTCGACAAACGTCTCGACGTGCTGGCCACAGCGCTCAGCGCCGGGTTGACCGTGTTCGATCTCGAGACGCTCGAACTGGCCTACGCCCCGCCCTTCGGCTCCGCGAAGGATCCGGTGAACATGGCCGGCTTCATCGGCGCGAACCTGCTGCGTGGCGACATCGAGCTGTGGTACGGCGACCAGTTCCCCGACGCGGTCGAGGGTGCCCGGCTGGTGGACGTGCGCGGCCCCGAGGAGTACGCGTCCGGTCACCTCCCGGGGGCGGAGAACGTGCCGCTGGCCACGCTCAGGGCGGCCCAGGCGGAGTGGGACCGGGACCAGCCGGTCCGGGTGTACTGCGCCGTCGGGTTCCGCAGCTACCTCGCCTACCGGATCCTGGTGCAGCGTGGTTTCACGGATGTGGCCACGCTGGCCGGGGGGATGCACAGCTACCGCGCGGCGCACGAGCTCGAGGCCGACGCGGAGTTCAACGCCCGTGCACCCGTGATCAGCTACGCCGAGCACCGCACCGCGCCCGGCACGCCAGACTGAGCCGACCGCCCGACAGGGGTCAGGTCGCTCCCGTCGCCTCCGGCGGCACGGTCGTCTGCTCGCGGGCGGTGCGCTCCAGGGCGGCCAGGTCCATCGGTGGTTCCGAGGCTGGTTGGGCGGTGGTGAGCAGCGCGTCCTCCTCCTGTGCGGCGAACAGGTGGAGCCCGAGACGCGCCGACAGCTCCCGGCAGACCTGCACGCCCCGGACGCTGTTGCCGTAGACGTCCAGGCCGGGCGACCACACGGCGATGCCCATCTTGCCGGGGATCACGGCGAGGATCAGCCCACCGACCCCGCTCTTGGCGGGGAAGCCGACCTCGAAGGCCCACTCGCCCGCGTAGTCGTACATCCCGCAGGTGTGCATCACGCTCAGCACGTCGCGGACGCGGCGCCGCGGCAGGACCCGCTCCCCGGTGAGCGGGTTGGTACCGCCGGTGGCGAAGGTGGCTGCCATCGTGGCCAGCTGGGTCGTCGTCACGTGCACGCTGCACTGCTGCAGGTAGCGGATCAGCACCGCTTCGACGTCCCCGGTCAGCAGGCCGGCACTGCGCAGCAGGTAGGCCGCGCCGCGGTTGCGGTCGGCCGTCGCCAGCTCCGCCTCCAGCGTGTCCCGATCGACCACCAGGCGCTCGTCGCCGGCGAACGCGCGCAGGGTGGCGAGCACGCGTGCGAACCGCTCCGCCGGGTCGGACCCGGCCACCAGGCTCGTGGTGACCAGCGCCCCGGCGTTGACCATGGGGTTGTAGGGGCGCATCGTGCGCTCGTCGACCCGGAGCGCGTTGAAGGCATCGCCCGAGGGCTCGACGCCGACGCGTGCCAGCACCGCCTGCGGTCCGAGGTCGGCCAGCACGCGGCCGTAGGTGAACACCTTCGACACCGAGTGCAGCGGCACCGCCCGCTCGTGGTCCCCGACGACGTGGAGCCCGCCGTCCACGGTGGCCACCGCGATCGCCAGCCCATCGCTGTCACGGCTGAGCGAGACGGCGTCGCGGTAGCCCTGGCCGGAGCGGTACACCCGCTCGCCCGCCCGCACGGGCATCGCGGCGATCCGCGTGTGGAGCTCGCTGAGCCGCTCCTCGATGCGCCGGCGGGTCGCGGACGAGGTCACGCGGGCACCACCTCGACGGACGAACCGTTGAGCACGGCGTTGCCGGAGACCGGGTCGATCGCGTGCCGGTCGGACAGCACGTTGCTGTTGGCGCCACCGGCAGCCCGGGCGACCGTCTGCTCGACGCCGTCGAGGTCGTGGCCGAAACCGTGCGGCAGGCTCACCACCCCCCGTCGCAGCGCGTCGGTCACCTCCACCGGCACGGTGACGGTGCCGGTCCGCGAGCGCACCACCGCCGTCGCACCGTGGGTGAGGCCCCGCGCGGCCGCGTCGTCGGGGTGGATCCGCAGCGTGCACAGCTGCTGGCCCTTGGCCAGCCCCGCCACGTTGTGCGACCACGAGTTGTTCGTGCGCAGGTGCCGACGGCCGATCAGGACGAGCCCGTCCGCCCCCGGCCGGGCCGCTGCGGTTGCGTCGCCTCCAGGTGCGCCGGGGGGCGGGCCCCCGCCAGCCGATGCCTCGAGGTGACGCTCGAGCCGTGGCACGTCGGCCACGATCGGTGCCGGTGCCAGCTCGATCCGTCCCGATGCCGTGGTCACGACCTCGGGCACGCGCGGACGCAGGGGACCGAGATCGATCCCGTGCGGTGCGGCCGCCAGCCGCGTGAGCGACAGGCCCTCGGGGTCGGTCCCGAACCCGTCACCGTACGGGCCGGCCCGCAGCAGCAGGTCCAGCAGCCGCTCGGGACCACGGCGCCCGTCCAGGTGCGAGCGGAGCTCGTCGATGTCCCGGCTCGCCAGCCGCGCGGCGGGGTCGGCCACCACCCTCTCGAGGGCCTGGTGCAGCACGACGGCATCGGCGGCGTCCACGTCGATCGGCGGCGACTGGCCGAGCGCGATCGCGGCCAGGGTCAGCAGGATCTCCCACTCGTCCGGCTGCCCCTCGTCCAGGGGCACGGCGGCGGGGGAGTGGTTGGCGACGTTGCGGATCGCCAGCGCACTGAACGCCAGGTCGTAGTGGCCGCGTTGCAGGATCCGCGGGGGCGGCAGCACGACATCGGCGTGCCGGGAGGTGGCGGTGAGGTAGGGGTCGACCGCGACCATCAGGTCCAGCCCGCCGATCGCCGCGTCCAGGCGAGCGCCATCGGGGGTCGACAGCACCGGGTTGCCGGCGACCGTGATCAGCGCCCGCACCTGGCCGTGACCGGGGGTCACGATCTCGTCGTAGAGCGTTGCGACCGGCAGCTCGCCGATGGCCTCCGGGAGCCCGCGGACCCGGCTGTGCCGGCGGGCGTGCCGGAAGGGGCGTCGCGGCGCGCGATGGTGGGCCGGGAGCGGGAACATCGCCCCACCGGGCGCATCGAGGTGGCCGGTGAGCACGTTGACCACATCGACCAGCCACGAGGTGGTCGTGCCGAAGGGCACGGTGCTGGTCCCGAGCCGCCCGTACACCACCGCCCGTGCGGTGCCGGCCAGCTCCCGCGCGAGCGAGCGGATCGCCGCTGCGTCGATGCCGCAGGCGGCGGCCACCCGTTCCGGCGCGAAGGGGGCGGCCAGCGCCAGGACCTCGTCGAGGCCGCTGACGTGACCTTCGAGGTGGTCGCCGAGGTGGACCAGCCCCTCCTCGGCCAGGGTGTGCACCAGCGCGAACAGCAGCAACGCGTCGCTGCCCGGCCTCACGGCGAGGTGGAGGTCGGCCCGTTCGGCCGTGCGGGTCCGCGCCGGATCGACCACCACCAGCCGTCCCCCACGCCGCCGCAGCGCGTTCAGCCGCCCGGGCAGGTCCGGCGCGGTCATGAGCGAACCGTTGGAGACCCGGGGGTTGCCGCCGAGCACCACCAGCAGGTCGGTGCGGTCGAGGTCGGGGACGGGGATCGCCTGCGGGTCCCCGAACAGGTAGCCGCAGCTCACGTGCTTGGGCAGCTGGTCCACGCTGGAGGCGGAGTACACGTTGGTGGTCCGCAGCGCCTTGAGCAGAGGACGGACGTAGAGCTGACCCGCCAGGGTGTGCACGTTCGGGTTGCCGAGGTAGACCGCCACCGCGTCGGGGCCGTGTTCGGTCTGGATCGCGTGCAGCCGGGTGGCGACCTCGTCGAAGGCCTCCTGCCAGCTGGCCTCGACGAGCTGTCCGTCACGGCGGAGGCGCGGGATCGTGAGTCGGTCCGGGTCGGCCTCCAGCTCGCCGATCGTCGCGCCCTTGGGACACAGGTAGCCCGCGCTGAACACGTCGTCGGCGTCGCCGCGCACGCTGCGGACCTGATCGGCGTCGTCGAGCTCGATGCGTAGCCCGCAGGTCGCTTCGCACAACGGGCAGGTCCGGAACACGGTTCGGGTCACGGCGAGCTCCCACGGGCGGCGACGTGATGGACCGTAGCGCCGTCGTCCCGGCCGGTGTCGGGAGCCGGTGGTGGAAGCAGCGCCGCGTGCCGGGTGTTGCCACACTGCCGCCCGTCTGCGTGCGCACCCGAGCCCCCGAGTACGCAGGGAGTCCCATGCCCGAGCAGCAGGACCCGACCGCCACCGCCGACCGCATCCTGGACCGGGCGCGGGTGTTCGCGGTGATCGGTGCCTCACCGTCGCCCTGGCGACCGAGCCACGGCGTCATGCGCACGCTGCTCGACCACGGCTATGAGGTGGTCCCCATCCGGCCCGGGGTGCAGGAGGTGCTCGGCCGCCGCGCCTACCCGGACCTCGCCTCGGTACCCGAGTCGGTCGCGATCGACGTCGTCGACATCTTCCGGCGTTCCGACCGGGCCGGTGTCCACATCGACGAGGCGATCGAGCGTGGGGTGCCGGCGGTCTGGCTCCAGCTCGGGGTCATCGATCACGCCGCTGCCGACCGGGCGCGCGCCGCGGGGCTGGACGTGGTCATGGATCGCTGCCCGGCGATCGAACTGCGTCGACGGATGGCCCGCGCCGAGCGCTGATCGCCGACGGCGCGGCGCCCGCCGCGGGCCTGCGCTGCGGTCGGGCGTTCTCGGCCGGGTCCGGCCACGTTTTGACGTCCCACAGTTAGTTAGTTACCTTCCCTTACGAATAGATGGCAGGGAGCCGCACCGCTCAGACGGCCGGAGGACGTGGGATGTCGCAACAGCTGCTCGGCCCCCTGCGGTCGCTCGGCAGCGCCTCATCGCAGGACGCCCGGACGGTCAACCGGCGGTCGGTGCTCCACGCGGTCGCCTCCGGCGCGGCCGTGACCCGCGCCGACCTCGCCCGTCTCACCGGCCTCACCCGACCGACGATCTCCTCGTTGGTCGACGAGCTCTCCGCCGACGGTCTGGTGGTCGAGCTCGGCCCCGGGATCTCCGCCGGGGGGAAACGTCCCACCCTGCTCGGCATCGATCTCGCGGCCCGTCAGGTCATCGCGATCGACGCGAGCGTGCGCCCCTTCGTCGGCATCCTGGCCGATCTCTCCGGTACGGAGCACGCCACCGCTGTGGCTGCGGACGTGGCGGATCCGACCGACGCGCTCGTCGGGCTCATCGAGGAGCTGATGGCGCAGGCCACCGCGCCGATCGCCGGGGTCGGGATCGGCTCGCCCGGTCTGGTCGACGAGGACGGCACCGTGGTCGAGGCCCCGCACCTCGGCTGGTCCGACCACCCCTTGCGTGCCCGGCTCGAGACCGCGACGGATCTGCCCGTGTGGGTGGCCAACGACGCCAACGCCGCCGCACTGGCCGAGTTCGGTCGGCTCCCGTCCGAGCGCGACGGTCTCGTCCTGGTGCGGATCGGCAAGGGCATCGGGGCCGGGCTCGTGCTCGGTGCTCGACCCCACGTCGGCTCCAGCGCCGCGGCGGGGGAGATCGGCCACCTGGTCGTCCAGCCGGACGGGCTCCCGTGTGCCTGCGGGAACGCCGGCTGCCTCGAGACGGTGGCCAGCCTGCCCGCCATCGACCGTGCGATCGCGGCCCGTGGGGGCGGCGACGACGCCATCGAGCAGGCGGTGACGGATGCCGCCGAGCACCTCGGTGCGGTCCTCGCCCACCTCGTGGCGATCCTCGACGTCGGCGATGTCGTCCTCAGCGTCGAGCGTGACGGCTACGGCGAGGCCATGGTGGCCCGGGTGGCTGCCGAGGTCCGGGCCCGGCTGCTGCGGCGCGTCGCGCCCAACGTCGCCGTGCGAGCGGCCGGGGACCCCAGCGGACTGGTACTCGACGGAGCGCACGCCCTGGTCCTGGCCGGAGCGCTCGGGATGGTCCGGCCGTGACGGGCATCGCGCAGGAGGTACCGGTGACGGCGACGGCCGCCGACGAGCTCGCCCCACGCTGGCTCGGCATCGACATCGGGGGCACGACCACCGAGGTCGTCGCCATCGCGCCGGACGGTGCGGTGCTGGGCACCGAGCAGGTGGCGACGCGACCGGGCGCCGACCTCATCCCCGGTACGCTCGAGGCCATCGCCGCGCTCGACGTCCCGCTCGGTGGCATCCGCGCCGTCGGTATCGGCATCCCCGGGCAGGTCGACCCCGAGGCCGGGACGGTCCGGCTCGCGGTCAACCTCGGGCTCGGGGCGGCCCCGTTGCCGATCCGTGCTGCGGTCGCGGAGGCGATCGGGGCCAACGTGGTCCTGGAGAACGACGTCCGGGCCGCCGCGCTCGGTGCCCACCGGATGCTCGCCCCGGATGCCGAGGTGCTGGTGTTCGTCGGAC
>JAWLDJ010000061.1:10039-13538 GCA_041686695.1 Nitriliruptoraceae bacterium | reverse complement strand
GACAGCTACCTCGACAAGGCGCTGGAGGGCTTCGTGATGTTCGCCCTCAACCAGGGCGAGGTGTGCACCTGCCCGTCGCGGGCGCTGATCCAGGAGTCGATCTACGACGAGTTCCTCGAGCGCGCGATCGCCCGCACCGAGCAGATCGTGACCGGTGACCCACTCGACGATGACACGGCACTCGGTGCCCAGGCCTCCAACGACCAACTGGAGAAGATCCTCAGCTACATCGACATCGGCAAGGAGGAGGGCGCGAAGGTGCTCACCGGCGGTTCCCGCCGCACGGTCGAGGGCTACGACGACGGCTACTACGTCGACGCGACCGTGCTGGAGGGCACCAACGACATGCGGGTCTTCCAGGAGGAGATCTTCGGCCCCGTCGTCGCGGTCACACCCTTCCGCGATGAAGCGGATGCGTTGGAGATCGCCAACGACACGCTCTACGGGCTCGGAGCCGGGGTGTGGACCCGTGACAAGGGCACGGCCTACCGTGCCGGTCGCGGGATCCAGGCCGGACGGGTGTGGACCAACTGCTACCACGCCTACCCCGCCCACGCCGCTTTCGGTGGCTACAAGGGCTCGGGGATCGGCCGGGAGAACCACAAGGCGATGCTCGGCCACTACCAGCAGACCAAGAACCTGCTGGTGTCCTACGACCCGGAACCGATGGGGTTCTTCTGATGCCGAGTCCCGAACTCGCGCCTGCGCGGGTGGACATCACGCCGGCGGCCAGTGCGCTCGTCGAGCGCCTGGCCGTCCGGCACGGCCCCCTGCTGTTCCACCAGTCGGGTGGCTGCTGCGACGGCTCGTCGCCGATGTGCTTCCCGCGCGACGACTTCATCGTCAGCGAGGCCGACGTCCACCTCGGCTGGGTCGCCGACACGCCCTTCTACATGTCGGTGTCCCAGTACGCCTACTGGGCCCACACCCATCTCACCGTTGACGTCGTCCCCGGTCGCGGCGCCGGCTTCAGCGTCGAGGCGCCCGAGGGCGTGCGGTTCGTGATCCGGTCCCGGCTGTTCACCGACGACGAGGAGGAGCTACTGACACCGGCGCCGACCGGCAACCGACACGACCCGGCACCAGGTGACCAGCACGCCAGGTGACCAGCACGCCAGGTGACCAGCAGGGCCTGCGACAGGCCAGGCGCCTGCGGCCACCGCCGTGCGGATGCAGGGCGCGAACCTCACCGGGACGGCGGGCACCTACCCTCGCCGGTTGGGCGGCCGTCACGCGGGCGGCCGGGCCCGGCGGAGCCGTTCGATGACATCGTCCCACTCGGCCGCGGACCGCCGCGGGCGACGTGCGGTCACGCTGGCCTTCCTGGCCAACGGCCTGGCGGTGGCGTCCTTCCTGGTGCGGGTCCCCAACGTCCGCGATGAGCTCGCATTGCGCGAGGCCACCCTCGGGCTGGTCCTCTCCGGCCTGGCGGTCGGGGTGGTGCTGGGTCTGGTGCTGTCGGGGGCGCTGGCGGCGCGCTATGGCAGCCGCCGCCTGACCCTGGGTGGCGCGGTGGTGATGATCGTGCTCCTGCCACTGGCCGGGCTCGCCCCCGACCCCGTCACGCTGGTCGTCGTGTTGGTCGCGATCGGTGCCGCCGGCTCGACCATGGACGTCGGGATGAACGCCCAGGGGGTGGGGGTCGAGCGCGCGTACGGACGCTCGATCATGCTCGCCTTCCACGGCGCGTGGAGCGTCGGTGCGCTGGCGGCAGCGGTCGTCGGCTCCGCTGCCATGGGCCTCGAGGTGCCAGTGGCCATCCACCTCGCCGCCATCTCGGTCGTCCTGGCCGGTCTCGTCCTCACAGCGGCAGGCCATCTGCGGGTCGAGGACCGGCTGGCGTCACCCAGTGGACCGCGTTTCGCCCTCCCCCGGGGACCGCTGCTGCCGCTGGCGCTGATCGCCTTCGCCGCCGCACTCGGCGAGTCCACCGCCGCCGACTGGAGCGGGATCCACCTCGCCGATCAGCTGCAGGTCGCGCCGGGGCGCATCGGCTGGGGCTTCGTGGCCTCCACCGCCGCCATGACGACCATCCGTCTCTTGGGGGACCGGCTCGTCCGGCGCGTCGGGCCTGCGAGGGTGGTGGTCACCGGCGGCGCCTTCGCCACCGCTGGCTACCTCACGATCGCGATCAGTTCCTCGTTTCCGCTGACGCTGGTCGCCTTCGCGGCGGTGGGTGGCGGCCTGGGGGTCACCGTGCCGCTGGTGTTCGCTGCCGCCGGCACCCGCTCCGCGTCGCCAGGAGCTGGGGTGGCGGCCGTGGCGACCGTGGGCTACCTCGCCTTCGTGGTGGGTCCACCCCTGGTCGGCCTGGTGGCCGATCTCGCGGGGCTGCGGGTCTCCTTCGCGCTGGTGGCCGTCACGATCGGCCTGATGACCCTGCGACGCCACCCGGAGCTGACTCCCGTCCAGGCCCGCGCACCCACCACCAGGAGCTGACTTTCGTCCAGGCCCGCGCACCCACCACCAGGACCTGACGGACCGGCGCCCGCCGGTCACTGCTCGACGGAGAGCAGGGCCACCTCGACGTGCAGCAGGTCGGACGGGGCCGCGAGCACCTCGATGATGCGATCCGCCACCCGCCGCGGATCGAGGCCGACCTGCTCGCCCCTGCGACCGAGGCGCCGGGCAGCCTCGGAGTCCTGGCCGTCGAAGATGCCGGTGCGCACGAAGCCGGGAGCGATCACCGACACCCGCACGCGGTCGTCGGCGACCTCGCGGCGCAGCCCCTCCGACAGCGCGTGGACGGCTGCCTTCGACGCCGCGTACACCGCCATCTCCGGCGACCCGACCCGCCGGCCCGACATCGACGAGACGTTGACCACGTCGGCGTGCTCCGCTGCGGCCAGATGCGGCAGCGCCGCCTGGGTCACGTGGAGCAGCCCACGTACGTTGACATCGAGCATCAGCTGCCAGTCCGACGGCGAGGTGGTCGCGATCGGACCGGGGCGGGCCACCCCGGCCGCGTTGACGAGCCCGTCGAGACCACCCAGCGCTCCAGCTGCCGCGTCCACGGCTGCCCGGGCGGCTCCGGGGTCGACGACGTCGGCAGGGACGGCGACGGCGCCGAACTGGTCGGCCAGGATGCGGAGTCGCTCCTGCGAACGGGCCAGGAGGGCGACCCGGGCCCCGACCTCGGCCGCCGCCCGGGCGGTCGCCTGACCGATGCCCGACGAGGCGCCGGTCACCAGCAACCGGCGGCCGGCGAGGCGCCCGTTCGGATCGGGCCCCGGAGCGGGCCTGGTGGCATCGACGTTGGGATCCATGGTCCTCCTGCGGTCGTCATCAGCACCGTAGACCGAGCCCACGACCAGGCGGCATCCCGGCCCGGCCGGACAGCCAGGACGACCCCAGCGGGGCCTGCCGACAGGGCCGCATGGTGTCCGCCACCTCCATGGCGCCGCGGGCCGGCGGCCACCATCGGGCGACGACGAGCCGCCGGCAGTGCCACCGCAGACGGCGACCACGAGCCGCCGGCAGTGCCACCGCAGACGGCGAC
>JAWLDJ010000061.1:1724-9939 GCA_041686695.1 Nitriliruptoraceae bacterium | reverse complement strand
CACCGCAGACGGCGACGACGAGGCGCGACGCCGGGTGGCGGTGCCTCCCGGGCCGGGCGTGTGAAGCTCCCGCGCAGGCCGACTAGCCTCCTGCTCGCCCGATCCTCGATCGCTTCGGGAGGCCGATGGAAACGTCGTCACTGCTGCCCCTGGCGGCCGTGCTCGTTCCCGTCGCCACCGCCGCGGTCATCGTCGTGACGCGCCGCGCACCGGCGGTCCGGGACGCGAGCCTGGTGGTCGGCGCGGTCGCGACCTTCGCCGTGGTGGCCGCCACGGGCAGCCGGGTGCTGGCCGGCGAGGTCCCGACGACCGTGCTGGGTGAGCTGCTCCCCGGCCTCGAGGTCACCCTGGCCGCCGACGGCATGGGCATGGTGTTCGCGGCGTTGGCCTCGTTCCTGTGGGTCCTGGCCGGCAGCTACGCGATCGGCTACATGCGCGGCGACAAGGCCAGGAACCAGACCCGGTTCTACGCCTTCTACAGCCTGTGCCTGTCCACCGCCTTCGGGGTCGCCTTCGCAGGGGACCTGCTCACCTTCTTCATCGCCTACGAGCTGCTGACGGTCACGACCTACCCCCTGGTGACCCACAAGGGCGATGCCAAAGCCCTGGCCGCCGGCCGCACCTACCTCGGCTACCTACTGAGTGGCGGCGCGCTGGTACTGCTGGCGTTGGTGATCGTCTACGCCTCGGCGGGGACGCTCACCTTCACCGCCGGTGGCTTCGTGGCGGGCACCATGGGCACCACCCTGACGATCGTGGTGTTCCTGCTGTTCGCGATCGGGTTCGGCACCAAAGCCGGCCTGCTCGGCCTGCACCGCTGGCTGCCCGGCGCCATGGTGGCGCCGACCCCGGTCTCCGCCCTGCTCCACGCCGTCGCGGTCGTCAAGGGTGGCGTGTTCGCCTTCGGGCGCTTCCTCGGCTTCGTCATGGGCCCCGCCGCCTTCGCGGGTCTGGACGTCCAGCAGCTGCTGTCGCTGGCCGCCGCCATCACGATCGTGGTCGCCTCGATCATCGCGCTGCGCCAGGACCACCTCAAGCGCCGGCTGGCCTACTCCACGATCGCGCACCTCGCCTACATCGTGCTGGGGTTCTCGCTGCTGTCGGCCAGCGGGTTCGAGGGCTCACTGCTCCACATCCTCAACCACGGGGTCGCCAAGATCACCCTGTTCTTCGCGGCCGGTGCGATCCACATCGCCGCCCACAAGGACCACGTCAGCGAGCTCGACGGCATCGGTCGACGCATGCCCTTCACCATGGTGGCCTTCGCGCTGGCCTCCTTCAGCCTGGCGGGGCTGCCCCCCGCGGGTGGCTTCCTCAGCAAGTTCACCCTGGTCACCGGTGCGCTGGAAGCCGAACAGTTCCTGCTGGCCGGGGTCATGGTCGGCTCCGGGCTGTTCACCGCCGGGTACCTGTTCCCGATCGTCTACCGCGCCTTCTTCCGACCGGAGCGCGGCCCGGCGCCCGACCCGGCGAGCACCGCGCCCGAGCTCCCCGCGAGCTCGCCCGCTGCCCCCGCCGCGGCGACCGCACCGACCGGCCCGGGCGGTGGGACGGCGGTGCTGACGGCGCCGGGCGAGGCCCCGGCCGACGGCGACGCGGGTGCCGACCGGCTCGTCCACGCCCAGGGCGGTCCGGTCGACCACGACGGGGCCGACGACGGGCACGACGGACACCATGCCCACGTCGAGCACGGGGAGGCCGCGGCCAGCATGGTCGTGCCCATCGTGCTCACCGGCGTGCTCAGCATCATCCTCGGGCTCGGCGACTGGACCGGCCTCTACGCCCTCGCCGCCGAGGTCGCCGCCGCCGTGACCGGAGGTGCCCCGTGATCCGCCGTGCGATCCCACCCATCGTCGTGCTGTTCGTGCTCGGCACGATCGCCGACGTCTTCATCGGCTACTCACCGTTCCCCGGCTACGGCGCCGCGATCGGGCTGTTCGGCTGCATCGCCATCGTGATCGTGTCGAAGTGGCTCGGCACGGTGCTCCTCGACCGGCCCGAGGACTACTACCCCGACGAGGTCCCCCCGGACCTGCAGCCCGATCTGCTGCCGCCCGAGCATCCCGAGCGCCAGGCCCACGCGCGGCGGGGACGGCCATGAGCGACCTGCTGCTCCACCCGATCCTGCCCTTCGTGGTGGGGGCCGTGCTGGTGCGGCTGCTGCCGCACACGCTCGGCCACGTGGTGATGGTCCTGGCCCCGGTCGTCGCCATGACACAGATCTGGCAGCTCGAAGCCGGGACCAGCGTCCAGGTGGACTACCTCGACTGGCAGCTGGAGGTCCTGCGGGCCGACGGGCTCTCCACACCGTTCGGCGTGGTGTTCGCCATCGCCGCGCTGATCGCCGGCATCTACGGCATCGCGACCCAGCGCGGCCCGGAGCGCTCGGCGGCGCTGCTGTACGCCGGCGCCGCCTTCGGCGTGGTCTACGCGGGCGACCTGCTGACGTTCTTCCTGTTCTGGGAGACCAAGGCGATCGCCAGCACCTTCCTGATCCTGGCACGCCGCACCGCGCGTTCGGGGCGGTCCGGGATGCGCTACCTGTTCGTGCACATCTTCGGTGGCAAGCTGCTCCTGGCCGGCATCATCGTCCACGTATGGCAGACCGACTCGCTGAGCTTCACCACCTTCGAGCCCGGCGTTGCCGCCTACCTGATCATGGTGGCGTGCCTGCTCTCGGCCGCCGTGCCACCCCTGCACGCCTGGCTCGCCGACGCCTACCCCGAGGCGACCGTGGCCGGCACGGTGTTCCTGTCGGCCTACACCACCAAGGCCGCCGTCTACGCCCTGGCCCGCGGCTTCCCCGGGTTCGACATCCTCATCTACCTCGGCGTCATCATGGCCCTGTACGGCGTCGTCTACGCCGTGCTCGAGAACGACATCCGTCGCCTGCTCGGCTACCACATCGTCAGCCAGGTGGGCTACATGGTCGCGGCCGTCGGCATCGGCACGGAGCTCGCGATCAACGGCGCCACCGCCCACGCGTTCGCCCACATCCTCTACAAGGGCCTGCTGCTGATGGGGGCCGGTGCGGTGCTCTACGCCACCGGGCGCGCCAAGATGAGCGAGCTCGGTGGGATCGCCAACCGGATGCGGCTCGTGCTCGCGCTGTACATGGTGGGGGCGGTGTCGATCTCGAGCTTCCCGTTGTTCAGCGGCTTCGTCTCCAAGGAACTCGTCGTCGCGTCGGCCTCGGCGGGCGACCTGACCTGGCTGGTGGTGCTCCTCAAGGTGGCATCGGTGGGCACCTTCCTGCACACCGGGCTCAAGCTGCCCTTCGGGACCTGGATCGGCAAGAAGGGGCTCGGCCCGCGGCTCAACGGCGAGGGACCGGTGTTCGTCGGCGCCGTGCCGGCATCGATGATCGCCGCGATGGCGCTGTCGGCCTCCCTCAACTTCCTGCTCGGGATCCGCCCGCAGCTGCTCTACGACCTGCTGCCCTACGCGGTCACCTACGACGTCTACACCTTCGGCAAGGTGGTCGAGAAGCTCCAGATCCTGCTGTTCACCGCCCTCGCGTTCTGGTTGCTGCTCCCCAAGCTGCACGCCAAGGCCGTGGTCAGCGTCGACACCGACTGGGTCTACCGCAAGCTGCCCGGCTACCTCCGGGACCTGTGGCGCCGGCTGGTCCCCCCCACCCCCCACAGCGGACGACCCAGCGAGCCGTCGAGCCGGGTCGCCACCGAGCCGGTCGAGCCGGTGGCCGGTCCTGCACCTGCCGAGCCGGTGGGTGGTCCTGCACCGGCCGAGCCGGTGGGCGGTCCTGCGCGGGTCGGAGCCGCCGACGCCGCCGACGCTGCAGCAGCCGAAGCCCACCACGCCGACGCCACCGACGCTCCCGATGCCGCGACACCATCGACGGCGGCCGCGACCACGGCCACCGCCACCCGACGACGCGTCGGCACGCCCACCCGCCTGTTCTCCCCGGTCGCGGGGCCTCCACCGCTGATCGCGACCTGGGTGCTCGGAGGCCTGATGCTCCTCGGCGCCATCATCGTGCTGTTCACGAGCCTGACGCCATGAGGACCCTCCGCGCCCTCGTACTGTTCGCGCTCCTGCTGGGGTTCTGGCAGCTCCTGTCCTGGCGGATCGACCCGCTCTTCCTCGTCATGGGCGTGATCTCGGCGGCGGTCCTGACCGCCTTCAGCCTCTGGCTGATGGAACACGTCATCGGGCCCCGCGAGGGGGAGCCACGCCTCTCGATGGCGAGGCTGCTCGTCTACCTCGCGTGGCTCCTCCCGCGCATCTTCGCCTCCGGTTTCGCCGTGGCGCGGGTGGTGCTCGACCCCAGGTTGTCCCCGCGACCCGGCGTCGTTCGGTTCACCACCAACCTGCAGAGCCCCGCCGCCCGCACGATGCTGGCCAACTCGATCACCCTCACGCCCGGCACGATCACGCTCAACGTCGACGGTGACGAGTTCACGGTGCACGCCTTCACGGTCGGCTCGGTGGCCGACCTCGCCCAGGCGGCCATGCAGGCCCGCATCGCCCGGGTCTTCGGCGTCCCGGCCGATGCCCCACCCCGGATGCGCTGGGATCCGGTCAACGACCCGCCAGCGGAGGCGCACCGATGAGCCCCTTCCTCGTCGGGTGCGTCCTCGTGCTGAGCATCACGATCGCCGCTGCGCTGTACCGGATCTGGGTGGGTCCGACCGTGTTCGACCGTCTCGTCTCGGTCGCCCTGGTCTCGGTCAACGGGGTGGTCCTGCTGGTGCTGCTCGGTGTCGTCCTCGAACGCCCCGAGCTGTTCTTCGACATCGCCCTCGGGTTCGCGCTGCTGGCGTTCCTGCTGCCGATCGCCCTGGGCCGCTACTTCGAGCTCGGGTCCGAGGACCGCGCCGTCGGTACGGGTGACCCCGAGCACCCAGACCACCAACCCCGGCCCGAGGAGGGTCCGGCATGACGATCGTCGCCAACGTCCTGCTCGTGGCCGGGGTGTTCTTCATCGTGGTCAGCACCTACGCGCTGTTCTCCATGCGCGACGTCTACACCCGCGCCCACGCCGTCGCGAAGTCCGAGACGGTCGGGCTGATCCTGGTGTTCGCCGGGGTGTTCCTGCGTCCGGAGATGCAGGTCAACGCCTACGGCCGGCTCGCCGCGGTGCTGGTGTTCGCGCTGATCGCGAACCCGACCGCGGTCCACGCCCTGCTGCGCGCCGCGATCCGGTCCGGCAACGAGCCCTGGCGGGTCACCGGCCAGGACGAAGCTGACCGCGAACTGGAGCGCTACCGATGATCCTCGCGCTCGACATCACCCTGCTGCTGATCCTGGTCGTGACCGCCTGGTTGGCGCTGAGCACCAAGGATCTGCTGACCTCGGTGGCGCTGCTGTCGGCCTACAGCCTCTTCGCCGCCCTGCTGTTCGCGGGCCTGCAGGCCGTCGACGTGGCGCTGGTCGAAGCGGCGCTGGGGGCCGGGCTGACCGGGGTGCTGTTCATCGTCGCGATCCTGGCGACCACCCGCAGGGCCGATCCGAGGTTGCAGATCCGCCGACGGATCGTCGTCACCCCGCTGATCATCGTCTTCCTCGGCCTGATGCTGTTCGCCTCCACCGGTCTGCCCGACCGCGGCGATCCCCAGGCTCCCGGCCACCTCGGTATCAGCACGGTCTTCCTCAGCAGCGCGCTCGAGGAGACCAACACCCCCAACGTCGTGACCGCCCTGTTGGCCGACTACCGGTCCATGGACACCCTGGGCGAGACCCTGGTCATCCTGACCGCGTCACTGTCCGCCACGCTCGTGCTGCTGCGCCGCGATGCCTCCAGCCCGAGCGTGGTCCTGCCCGGACGCCGTCGGCGAGGTGCCACCTCGCGGTCGGCTAGCGGTGACCAGCCGGAGGAGGACCAGGCATGACCGGCGCCTACCCCTCCATCGTCGTCAGGGTCATCTGCACCCTGCTGAGTCCCTTCATCATCATGTTCGGGCTCTACGTCGTCGCTCACGGGCACTACGGGCCGGGCGGCGGGTTCGCCGGCGGGGTGTTCATCGCCGTCGGCGCGATCCTGCCCCGACTCACCCTGCCCGAGGAGGTGGCCTACCGGGTGTTCCCCGTCCGGCTGGGCCCGCTCGTCGGCGGTCTCGGGATGCTCGCGTTCCTGCTGGTCGGGCTGGCCCCGGTGCTGGCCGGCGGAGCGTTCCTCGACTACGCCGTCATCGGGTTCGGCGAGGTGGCCGCGCCCCGCCTGCGCTACCTCGGCATCCTGATCGTCGAGGTGGCGGTGGGCGCCGCGGTGTTCGGGGCGATGCTCACGATCTTCGACGTGCTCACCGGTGAGGTGCGCCGATGATCGAGCTGCTGGAGGGGCGCTACGTCTACCTGCTGGTGCTCGTGCTGCTCGCGATCGGGCTGTACGGCGTGCTCGTCAAGACCAACCTGGTCAAGAAGGTCATCGGGCTGACGATCTACTCCACCGCCATCTACCTGTTCTTCATCGAGGGCAGCGTCGTGGAGGGCGGGACGGCGCCGGTGATCCTCGACGGCAACTCCGACCCGTCGCTCTACGTCGACCCGGTCCCCCACCTGCTGATCCTGACCGCCATCGTGGTCGGCGTCGGGGTGGTCGGTGTCGCGCTCGCGCTGCTGGTCCGGCTCTACCGGATCCACGGCACCTTCGACGAGTCGGTGATCGCCGAGCGGCTCTCGGGCCGTGAGCCCGGGCCCGTCGATCCCGATGATCCGGATGCGGTGGCACGTGGGGAGCACGCGTGAGCCAGCTGCCGATCCTGCCCCTGCTGCCCCTGCTCTTCGGCGCCGTGCTCGCCGTGCTGGCCGGGCTGTGGCGCCCCGTCGCCGCCCAGGTCGTCGCGGTCGCCGCCACGGGCCTGGCCCTGGTCTTCTCCGTCGCCGGGCTGCTCGCGGTCGTGCCCGACGGCCGCATCACCTACGAGATGGGCGGGTGGCCACCCCCCATCGGCATCGAGTACGTGCTCGATCCGCTGTCGGCCTTCATGGTGACGATCGTGGCCCTGATCGGGCTCCTGATCTGCATCTATCCCGTCGACGCCGCCTTCGATCTCTCCCCGCCCAAGGGTGCGCCGCTGTACCCGCTGGCGCTGCTGCTGCTCACGGGCCTCACCGGCGTGATGCTCTCCGGCGACCTGTTCCACCTGTTCGTGATGCTGGAGATCTACGCGATCGCCACCTACGGACTGGTCTCGCTCGGCGGTGACCGGGGCGCGTTCGCGGCCCTGCGTTACCTGCTGCTGGGCACCGTCGGCTCCGGGCTCTACCTGCTGGGCGTGGGCTTCCTCTACTTCTCCACCGGCACCCTGAACATGGCCGACATGGCCGCCACGCTGCCGGCCATCTCGGACAACCCCGCGGTGCTCGGAGCGATGGGCCTGATCGTCATCGGTCTGGCGCTCAAGATGGCGCTGTTCCCGCTGCACATCTGGCTCCCCGACGCCCACAGCTTCTCGCCGCCGGGGGTGGCCGCGCTGCTCGCTGCCGTGCAGGTCAAGGCCGCGGCCTACGCCCTGGTACGGATCCTGTACGACGTCCTCGGCCCCGCCTACCTCGACACCGGTGGGCTGCCGGTCTCCGACGCGCTCGTGTGGTTCGGGCTGGCCGGCGTGATCGTCGGCTCCGTGCTGGCGATCCGGCAGATCGACATCAAGCGGATGCTGGCCTACTCCACCGTGGCGCAGCTCGGCTACATCGGGGTCGGCATCGGGCTCGCGACCCCGTTGGCGCTGATCGGCGCGCTGCTCCACGTGCTCAACCACGCGCTGATGAAGAGTGGGCTGTTCCTGGTCGCCGGTGGGATCATCCAGCGCACGCACCTCAAGGAGATCCCCCGCTTCGCCGGGCTCGGCAAACGGATGCCCTGGACCATGGCCGGGTTCGCGCTGGCCGCGCTGTCCATGGTGGGCATCCCGCCGCTCGCGGGCTTCTGGTCGAAGTTCTACCTCGTCTGGGGCGCCGTCGAGGTGGGCAACTGGGTCGTCGCGGTGGTGATCGCGCTGTCCAGCCTGCTGACGCTCGTCTACTTCCTGCGGCTGTTCGAGCAGATCTTCGTGCGCGAACCCCAGGAGGCGGTCGTCGACGAGGCCACCGAGCCGAGCGGCCGGGTCGTCGCCACCGTGTGGGTACTCGGGATCGCGATCGTGCTGGTCGGGCTGTTCACGGCCACCCTGGTCGGCGAGGTCATCGCCCCGATCGCCGACCGGATGCTCGGCTGACACCGCCGGCTCGGTCCGACGGCCGGCTCGGTCCG
>JAWLDJ010000061.1:0-1624 GCA_041686695.1 Nitriliruptoraceae bacterium | reverse complement strand
TCGCCTGCCGGCCAGCAGCGGTCGCCTGCCGGCCAGCAGCGGTCGCGTGCACGGCCGCCAGCAGCGCGGCCATCGTCGTGGCCTGTGCGGCCGGGCGCGAGGCCGCCAGCAACTCGTCGAGGTGCTCGTCGAGGTACGCGGTGGTGGTGTCCCCGGCCAGGAACGCCTCGTGGCGCAGGATCGCGACCAGCAGAGCACGGTTGGTGACCACGCCCTGGACCGCAGACAGCGACAGCGCCGTCGCCAACCGCGCGGCGGCCTCGGCCCGGGTCGGGCCGCTGGCGATCACCTTGGCCAGCATCGGGTCGTAGTGGGGGCTGACCACCTCGCCGGCACGCACCCCGAGCTCCCGGCGCACTCCGGGCAGCTGCGGCACGTGGAAGGCGCTGAGCGTGCCGGTGGCCGGGAGGTAGCCGGCCGGGACGTCCTCGGCGTAGAGCCGGACCTCGATCGCGTGGCCGACCCGTGTCAGCTCCTCCTGCCGCGCCGGCAACGCACCACCGCCGGCGATCAACAGCTGCCATCTCACGAGGTCGATCGGCAGCAGCGCCCCGGCGTGGGGATCACGGACCCGCACGACCTCCTCGGTGACCGGATGCTCGACCTGCAGCCGGGTGTTGACCTCGAGGAAGGCGACCGCTTCGGCCGCGGGCACGTCCTCGCCGGCACGGCGCCGCGCCAGCACGTTCTCGTCCACCACGAACTCCACGGTGCCGGCGGAGACGTACCCGAGTGCCCGTGCCGCGTCGGTGGCCGCCGTGGTCAGCACCTCGCGCACCTCGGCGTCGATGCCGGGTGAGGGGCACTCCTCCACGACCTTCTGGTGGCGCCGCTGGATCGAGCACTCACGCTCGAACAGGTGCACGACCTGGCCATGGTGGTCACCGACGACCTGCACCTCCACGTGCCGAGGCCGGGTGATCAGCCGCTCGAGGAACACACGATCGTCGCCGAAGGCGTTGCCGGCTTCCCGTCGCGCGCTCGCCACCGCGTCGACCAGCTGGTCGCGGTCATGGACGGCACGCATGCCCTTGCCCCCGCCACCGGCCGCGGCCTTGACCATGATCGGCAGGCCGATGCGCTCCGCCGCGGCCTGCACCTGCTGTGCCGTCGGGTCGGGCGGCAGCTCCTCGCCGGGAACCAGCGGCACGCCGGCCGTGGCCATACGCCGCTTGGCTTCCAGCTTGTCGCCCATCGCAGCGATCACCGCAGGCGCCGGCCCGACCCAGGTGAGCCCGGCGTCGAGCACCGCCTGAGCGAACCGAGGATCCTCGGCCAGGAAGCCGAACCCGGGATGGACCGCGTCCGCACCGGTCCTCAGGGCCGCATCGATGAGCGCATCCCCGCGCAGGTAGCTCTCGGCGGGGGTGGCTCCCCCGATCAGCACCACATCGTCGCAGGCGGCGACATGTGCGGCCTCGGCATCGATCTGAGAGGCGACGCCGACGGACCGCACGCCCATGGCACGGCAGGTACGCGCGATACGGATCGCGATCTCGCCGCGGTTCGCGATCAACACGGCGCGCGGCAGACGAAGCTGGTGGCTGCTCACGGTCGCCCCCTCACATCCGGAACACGCCGTAGGCGTCGCCGCCCCGGACGTCGTTGGTGTGCACCGCGGACA
>JAWLDJ010000060.1:0-13632 GCA_041686695.1 Nitriliruptoraceae bacterium | reverse complement strand
GGGTGCGCGGGTCGGGGTTCGGGTGCGCGGGTCGGGGTGCAGCTGCCCGTCGTGGCGCGGTGCAGGTCGGCGCGGGACCGCCGCCGGCGACGCCGGCGCTCAGCTGCGGCTGGTCGTCGCGGCGGGAGCGACGTCCATGTTGATGTCACCCAGGCCGGCCTCGACCTCCAGGTCGATCGCGCCGACCGGGTCGTCCGGGTCGAGTGCCACCTCGAGGTCCCCGATGCCGAGCCCACCGGCACTGCGCTGGTCGAGCTCGATCTGTCCGATGCCGACGCTGCCCGTGGCGGAGACGGTCACGTCGTCGGGGACGATGATCTCGATCTCACCGACACCGATCGCGACCTCCAGGTCGACGGACTCGCCATCGAAGGGCAGCTCGGTCAGGTCGAGCCGGATCGAGCCGGCGCCGATCTCGTAGCGCGCCTGCAGGTCCTCGAACTCGGTCGGGGCCAACTGGAGCTCGCCGGCGGCCGACGAGTCGGTGCTCACGATCGGCACGACACTGATCCAGCTCGCCTCTGGGATCTGGGCCACCAGGACGAACGGCAACAGCACGACGCCGAGCCAGATCAACCCTCGGCTGCGGCCGATGAACGCGCCGACGAGCAGTCCCAGTCCAACGACCAGCAACGCTGCCGCGAGCAACTGTCCCACGGTGATGGCCAGTACACCGGCGAGCCGGAGGGTCCACAGGACCCCGACGGTGACCAGTGTCAGCCCGACCGTGGCGCGCCCGAGGATGCTGGGCGAGCGCTCGGGGGCGGGAGGCGGGGTCCAGTCACCACCTGCCGCAGCGGGCGGCGCAGGCGGCGCCGGGGGTGTCGACGAGGGGTCCTGACGTGTGGGGTCGGTGACGGTGTTCATGGCGAGCTCCTGAGGGGTTGGGGTGGAAGGGCTGGCGGAGGTTGCGGTGGAAGGGCTGGCGGAGGTTGCGGTGGAAGGGCTGGCGGAGGTGATGGGTCGGTCAGCGGCCGAACGCGCCGTCGCGCCCGGGACGGCGGACGTGGTGGTCGGTGGGGCGGGTGGCGCCGCGGCTGTGCGATCACCGGTCACCCACAGGGCCAACCCGAAGGCGATCAGCAGCAGTGGTGCCGCGATCGAGCCCATCGAGACACCGGGCAGCAGCCCGAAGCGCATCGGCGTGACGGCGAACAACCACCAGGCGCCCACGGCCAGCAGCCCGACGCCGAGCCAGAACGAGGGCGGCCGGCCGCCGAGCTCGCCTGCGGAGCGTGCTGCTGGTGCCGGGCGGGCTGCGCCGGGTGCAGCCGGGGGGATCAGCAGCGCGGCGGCGAGGTAGACGAGGAGCCCGAGGCCCTGGGTGATCAGCGTCACGACCACGAACAGCAACCGCACCAGCGAGACGTCCCAGCCGAGGTGGTCGGCCAGGCCAGCCGCGACCCCGGCGAGGATGCGCCCCTGCTGGGGGCGGCGCAGCGGGGGCCGCTCGTCGGGCGTCCCGTGGCCCGTGGGCGGTGGGGGGATCTGCGTCGTGTCCACGCCGTGCTCCTCGGATCCTGTGCGGACGGGCCGCCGATGTGCGGACCATCCGCACCCTGCACCCCGAGCATGCGCCTCTCGACGACCGACCGCGATAGGTGACCACCCTGGTGCGACCCTGAGTCCACCGGGGGTGCGCTCGGGCACCGCCGGCTGCCAAGGCGGCGTCCGCTGTGCCACCATCACGTCATGTCCGACGCCCCTGACACCTCGACGACCCCCGCGCCTCCGCCGCCACCGGCCACCGCGGCGCACGCCCGCGACCCCGCACCGCCAGGCGGGTCGCCGCGCCTCGCGCGACCGCAGGAGGGGCGCGTGGTGGCCGGCGTAGCTGCCGGGCTCGGATGGCGATTGGGCGTCGATCCGGTGCTCGTGCGGATCGCCTTCGCCCTGCTGACCTTCGCCGGCGGCGCCGGCCTGGTCCTGTACGGGGTCCTGTGGGCGGCGATCCCCCCCGCCACCGAGACCCCACCCCGTCGCCGACCGGCGACCGGTCAACAGGCCGTCGCGCTGGCGCTGATCGTGCTCGGGGTGCTGCTGCTGCTCCGGTCCCTCGGGGTGTGGTTCGGCGACCAGGTGGTCGGACCGATGGTGTTGCTGGCGGCGGGATCGGCCGTGCTGTGGACCCGTGCCGACACCGATGATCGAGCCGCCTGGTCACACCTGACCGGTCACGCTCCCGGCGACGCGCTGCGCCGGGCCGCAACGGCCCCCGCCTCGCCGCTGCGCATCGTGGCGGGTACGGCGCTGGTCGCCCTGGCGATCGCCGGTGCGCTGGCCACCACCGGCTCGCTCGGCGGGGCCCAGGAGCTGATCATCGTGCTGTTGACGGCGCTCGCCGGGCTCGGACTGCTGTTCGGCCCGTGGCTGTGGCGGCTGACCGAGCAGCTGGGCCTGGAACGTCGGGAGCGGGTACGACAGGAGGAGCGCGCCGAGCTCGCCGCCCACCTGCACGATTCGGTGCTCCAGACCCTGGCCCTCATCCAGCGCAGCACCGAGGATCCCAAACGCATGGTCGCGCTGGCGCGTCGGCAGGAGCGCGAACTGCGGACCTGGCTGTACGGCTCCACGGCAGCCGGGACGGCGATGACCCTCATGGAGGCCGTCCAGGGGATCACCGAGGAGGTGGAGGCGATCCACGGCCTCACCATCGAGGTCGTCGTGGTCGGTGAGACGACCCTCGACGAGCACGTCTGGGCGCTGCTCGCAGCGATCCGTGAAGCCTGCGTCAACGTCGCCAAGCACAGTGGCACCGACCGTGCCGATGTCTTCGTCGAGGTGGAGGACGGGCAGGTCGTCGCCTTCATCCGTGATCGCGGGTACGGCTTCGACCTCGATGACATCCCGAGCGACCGGGCCGGCATCCGCGGCTCCATCGTCGAACGCTTGGAGCGTCACGGGGGGCGTGCCACGCTGCACACCGAGCCGGGCTCCGGCACCGAGGTGGAGGTCGCCGTGCCACGTCCGGTCCCCACGCGCGAGGGCGCCAGTGATCGCACGCGCCGCCCAGGAGATCACCACCCATGAGTCGAGCCACCCGGGTCTTCCTCGTCGACGATCATGCGCTGTTCCGCGCCGGGGTCATCGCTGAGCTCGGATCGCAGGTGACGATCGTCGGTGATGCCGGCGACGTCGATGGCGCGATCCAGGGCATCCGTGCCACCCGGCCCGACGTCGTGTTGCTCGATGTCCACATGCCCGGCGGCGGCGGGCGGGCCGTGCTCGAGGCGATCCGGGAGAGCCACCCGGACGTGCGCTTCCTGGCGCTGAGCGTCTCCGACGCTGCCGAGGACGTGATCCAGGTGATCCGGGCCGGTGCTCGCGGCTACGTCACGAAGACGATCTCCTCCGAGGACCTGGTGCGGGCGATCGTGCGCGTCCACCAGGGCGACGCGGTCTTCAGCCCACGGCTGGCGGGCTTCGTCCTCGACGCCTTCGCCGGGGAGCTCCCACCGGGGTTGGAGGGCAACGACCCGGAGCTCGACCAGCTCACCACCCGTGAGAAGGAGGTCCTGCGCCACATCGCCCGTGGCTACACCTACCGCGAGGTGGCGGGCCGGCTGCACATCTCGATCAAGACGGTCGAGACCCACGTCTCCGCCGTGCTCCGAAAGCTCCAACTGTCCAACCGTCACGAGCTCACGGCGTGGGCGGCGGGCCGGGATCTGCTCTGAACCAGCCGAGCACCTCGCGGCGCCCCGGTCCACTGCCGGCCACGTCGACCTGCCCCGGGGCCGCCGCGACCAGCCCGGCCAGCAGCTTGGGGGCCAGCAGTCCCGCCAGC
The DNA here is from genome assembly GCA_041686695.1 of Nitriliruptoraceae bacterium. GTDB lineage: Bacteria > Actinomycetota > Nitriliruptoria > Nitriliruptorales > Nitriliruptoraceae > T1Sed10-7. The sequence continues at coordinate 9,845 of JAWLDJ010000060.1, read as the reverse complement.
ACCAGCAACGGGACCGTCCAGCTGCCGGTGCGATCGCGCAGCACCCCGATCGTGACCGGCCCCGTCGCGGCGATGAGGTAGCCGACACCCTGGGCGAGTGACGACAGCGCGGCGGTGCCGGTCGGCGTGGCGGCCCGGAGACCGAGCAGCAACAGCGCCAAGGGGAACGCCCCGAGACCGAGCCCCAGCAGGACCGTCCACAGCAGCGGCTGGGCCGCCGGCGCCAGCAGCAGGCCCGCGTACCCCCCAGCCGACAGCAGGGCCAGACCGACGACGAACACCCGCTGGTCATCGGTGCGACCCGCGACCCGCGGCAGCAGGAGCGCGACCGGGCCGCCGACGATCATCGCGACCCCGAGCATGGCCCCAGCCCGCTGGGCACCGAGCCCGGCATCGCGCAGGATCGAGGGGAGCCACCCCATCACGACGTAGGCCTCCAGGCTCTGGATGCCGAAGAACACCGCCAGCGACCAGCTCTGGAGCCGCCGGTGCACCGGCGCCGCGGGTCGCCGCTGGGAGCCGAGCGGCACCGCCGACGCAGCTGGTGGGGCAGCCGATGCGTTCCCGGACGCAGTGCTCGATCCGGAGCCGGACACCGACGGGGAGGTGGTCCGCGGATCCCCCTCCCGGACCGAGGTGGCCGCCGGACCGGCCCGCAGCGCCAACACCCAGGGCACGACCGCCAGGGTGGCCGGCAGCGCCCAGATCGCCAGCCCGGGGCGCCACCCGCCGAGCGCGGCCGCGAACGGCACCGCCAGCGCGGCCGGCAGACCGGTGCCCAACGACAGGGCGATCGCGTACCAGCCGGTCATGGGCCCGACGCGGTCGGGGAACCACGCCCGGACCGCGACCGGGAGCAACACGTTGCCGACCGCGATGCCGGACAGGGCGACCAGGCTGGTGGCGAGCAGCCAGGTGCTGTCGACGATCGCGACCCGCAGCAGCAGGCCGGCCGCGATCGCGGCCGTGGCCAGGGTCAGTGCGCGGGTCAGCCCCAGGCGACGGGCGATCAGGTTGGACAGCAGCGCGACCACCCCGAAGCTGACGACGGGCAGGCTGGTCAGGATCCCCACCCGGAGCGCGCTCATCTCCAGCGCCGCCTGCGCCTCCGGCAGCAGCGCCCCGACGCTGGTGACGGCAGCGCGCAGGTTCAGTGCGGCGCCGAGCACGGCGAGGAGCAGCCACGCGCTCGACAGGGCCGGGCGCGCGACCTGGGGGTCGGTCACCGGTGCACGTCCGGGTCCTGCTGGCGGACCCGGGAACGCACGGTCACGATCGCCTCACCCGACAGGATCCCCGAGCGTCCCAACAGCCGCCCGCGTTCCCAGTTGGACAGTCCGAGCTCCGGGGTCCCGAGGGCGTACTGCCCATCGACCCAACGGGTGAACCCGTCGCCCACGTAGGGGGCCTCCGCCCGGGCCCACACCTGGTCGTGCTCCGCGGGCTCGTCGCTGAGCAGCGAGAGCACGAACCGGGGCGAGGCACGGTTGTAGGTGGCGATCGCTTCGTCGAGGTCGTCGAACAGGAACAACGAGAGCTCCGGGGAGCGCTCCCACTCCCACTCGGTCCCGAGTTGCGCCTCGACGAGGGTCTCGGCCCGTGGCTCGTCGACCACGCCCGCCGCCCGATGGATCGGCACGATGGTGGCGAACCATCCCGGGTCGATGGCGGCACGGTCGCGCTCGAGCACGTGCAGCTTGGGCTCGGTGCCGAGCTCCGAGGCGGCGCGGGTGAGCGCCTCGAGGATCACGGGCACGAGCACCTCGGCCCGTGAACGGGCGACACCGACGGTGTTCAGTGTGTTGCACACCTTGCGGTCCAGCGAGCGGTGGACGGCCGCCCCCAGCGCGGCCGGGTCGGCGTGCTCGCTCGCCAGCAACCATGCTCCGCCGGTGCCGTGCGCTGAGACGGCGTTGCCGGCCTGCTGCGCGACGGCGCTGAGCTGGCGGACCGCGGTCCCGGAACCACGGGCGACCGCCAGGGCGATCCGCGGATCGCTGAACAGCGCCCAGCCCGCGGCGCGCGAGGGGGCGTCGACCAGGGCGGCAGCACCCGGTGGCAACCCGGCCGAGCGCAGCGCCGGATCCAGGGCGTGGGTGACGATCGCCCGCGCCGTGCCCAGCGCGTCGGACCCGATGCGAAACACCACGGCGTTGCCCGTGCGCAGCACCCCGCACGCGTCGGCGAAGACGTTCGGGCGTCCCTCGAACACGAAGGCCACGACGCCCAATCGGTCGGTGACCTGCTCCAGGGTCCACCCGGGGTGATCATGTCGGGCGAGGACGGCGCCACGGGCGCTGCCCGTCGTCGCCCACGCGCGCAGCCCCTCCACCATGCCAGCCCGCATCCGCTCGTCGAGCACCAGCCGAGTGGTCGAACGTCCGCGTTCTGCAGCCGCGGCGACGTCGTCGGCGTTCGCCGCCGCGATCGGCGAGAACACCTCGTCGTCGGCGAGGCGGTCGGCGAAGGCCGTGTAGAAGGCGTCGAGCCGAGCGTCGTCGACCTGGCCGAGCGCGGCGAACGCCGCGACGGCCGCATCCACCGCGACCTCGGCGGCCCGCCGGTCGGCTGCCGGCACGTGCAGCAACGTCCCGTCCTCGGCCACGCTGAGCAACGCATCCCCGGGAGCGAAGGTGGCCGCCAGCTCCTCGGACACGGGCACGAACCGGTCACCGCCCACCAGGATGGGCATGCCGGGGCTGAGTCGGGTCAGTGGTGAGGGCTCCATGCGGTGCACGCTACGAGACCCGTCCCGCGGACGCCACATGGCAGCAACGGACGGCCGCGCTGTCACGACCACCGGCACCCGTCGGCGCGAACGCACGATGCTGAGCGATGGACGCACGCTCCTGACCTCGCCGCTCGACCGCCATGAGGCATCCTGGACCCGATCTGGACGACCGCCCGTCACCTGCTGGTCCGCAGCCGTCCAGGTCGGGGCGTGGCGGCGAACGACCGACGCAACGACCTCCGGCGAGATGTGACCTCGCACCCGCACCCGAGCGGTCGGCCCGTCCACCGCCACCTCCGACCAGCACACGAACGGACCCGCCCCGATGCCTGACGACCGCGCCGTGCTCCGCATCGGGGAGGTGTCACGCCGTACCGGCGTGGCGGTCCCGACGCTGCGCGCGTGGGAACGTCGGTACGGACTCCTGAGCCCGGCGCGCACCGAGGGTGGCCACCGCCTGTACAGCGAAGCGGACATCGGTCGGGTCCGCGGTATGCAGCGGCTGCTCGACCAGGGATGGTCCGCGGCGGCGGCGGCCCGCGAGGTACTGCGCGAGCCAGCCAGTGTCACGCCCCTGCGGCCCGTCCCGGCTGGCAACGGCCCCGCCTCCAACGACCTCGTGTCGCGGCTCGAGACAGCGATCGACAGCTTCGATGGCACGAGTGCCGACGCCGCCATGGACGACGTGTTCGCGCGGTTCGACGTCCCGCGCGCGCTCGACGAGGTCGTGCTCCCGCTACTGCGGCGGGTCGGCGAGGGCTGGCAGGACGATCCGCGCGTCATCGCCCGGGAGCACTTCGCCACCAACACGCTGCGTCCGCGCCTGCAGCGCCTGCTGCGCGCACCGGTCCGACCCGACGCCCGCAGCTGCGTCGCCGCCGCGCCCGAGGCGGAGGACCACGACCTCGGTCTGCTGGCCGCGGCGGTGGTCGCCGCCGACGCCGGTTGGCGCGTCCACTACCTCGGTGCCCGGATGCCGACCATGGCCATCGAAGGCAGCGTCGGCGACCTCGATCCCGATCTGGTGCTGATCGGATCGATGTTCCGCTCCCACGCGGAGGCGTTCCTGGCCGATCAGGCCCGGTTCGGACGCGCCTCGGTGGTGCTCGGCGGTCCCGGGTTCCTCCCGAGCGACGCGACCCGCCTCCCCGGAGCCACCATCCACCAGGGCCCGATCCGTGAGCTGGCCAGCACCCTGCAGCGGGCGCTGTCGAACCGCGGCGATGTGAGCGGTACCCGGAGCCTGTGACGTCCGCTCCGGCGCCCGCCCTGGCGGTGCGCCGGGTGCGGCGCCCGGTCCGCTTGGCCTCAGCGCGTGATCCGGAAGCGGATACGCACGTGGGTGTGGTACTCGCTGATGGCCTCGTCCTCCACCACCGCCGAGGTCTCAAGGACGTCGAAGCCCTCGACGCTACGCAGCGTCTTGGTCGCTTCCTCGAGCGCCTTGTGCGCCGCGTCCCGCCAGGACTCGGTCGACACGCCCACCAGGTCGATGGTCTTGATCACACCCACTGCGCACCCTCCAGCCGTTCGATGAGCGTAGGCGCACGCCACGACCGCGCGCGAGGGGGCGGTGTCCTCCTTGGCAACGAGCGCGCGGCCCGGCTTCAGCGCAGGTACAGGATGACCGACATCCCGACGATCATGCCGAGCCCGGCGAGCACCGCGCTGGGCATGCCGTAGCGACTGCCCTTGACGTGGGCGATCAGCCCCGAGGCCATGCCGATCGGCCCGAACACCGGCGCGAGGCCGGTCACGGCCGCAGCCACCGCGCACACCGCACCGACCACCGCGAACAGGGTGGCGAACCGCTCTGAGGCTTCGATCGGAGCGAAGGGATCCTGCTCCTCGGCCCGACCCACGACAGCCCTCCTGGTCATGACGACGCGACGACGACGCGACGACAGCGTCCCGCCGGCAGCACACCCGTGGCGGCGCGGCGATGCGACGGCGACGTTGCCGACGAGCCCAGAGGGTAGCCATGGCCGCGCTACGGTGGCCGCGCGTCGGGGTTGGCGGCCAGCAGGGATCGCGCACGGGGCTGACCGCCAGCAGGGACCGCGCACACGATGGCCACGAGGAGGCACGTGGTGGGCAAGCTCAGCATGACCGCAGCGGAGCGCGACACGTTCCTGGCCGAGGAGCGGGTCCTGCGGCTGGCCACGATCGACGAGGACGGTTGGCCGGCGGTGGTACCGGTGTGGTTCGTCTGGCACGACGGCGCGTTCTGGGTCTGGAACCTCACCCGCGCCAAGCGCACGGCGCGGATGGAGGCCGGGACCCGGGCCGCGTTCGTCGTCGACGGCGGGGAGCAGTACGTGGAGCTGCGCGGCATCTCGGGCCGGCTCGAGTACGCCTTCGTCCCCGATGAGCAGGTCCCCCTGGAGGTCCGGCGAGGGTTCTCGATCAAGTACTTCGGGACCGACCATCCCTTGGAACCCGCCGATCACCATCGCTGGCTGCGGCTCGCACCGCTCAGCATGGCCAGCTGGGACTTCCGCAAGCAGTACGGCGAGGCGGCCGACAGCGCCGAGGTCTGAGACCGACACCTCGGCCGCTCGGCGCTCGGGGGCCTGCAGCGCGTCGCTCAGGCGGTCAGCACCCGCAGCGCGGACCTGGCGGCGTGGTAGCCGGCCATGCCATGGACCCCACCTCCCGGCGGCGTCGACGAGGAGCACAGGTACACCCCGGGCACCCCCGTGTGGTAGGGGTCGGTCGACAGCCTCGGACGTGCCAGCAGCTGGCTCGGGAGGTTCGCGCCGCCGGCGATGTCGCCGCCGTGCAGGTTGGGGTTGGTCGCCTCGAAGTCCGCGGGGGTCGTGACGTGCCGTGCCACGATCGCGTCGCCGAAGCCGGGCGCGAAGCGCTCGATCTGCGCCTCGATGAGGGGAGCGACCTCCTCGCTCGTCCCGTGCGGGACGTGGGCGTAGGACCACAACGGTGTCACGCCGTCCACCTCGCGGGAGGCGTCGGCCACATGGGGTTGGGCCACGAGGGTGAAGGGGCGCTCGGGCAGGTCCCCGGCGACCACCGCCGCTTCCGTCGCGACCAGTTCGTCGAAGGTGCCGCCGAGGTGGAGGGTGCCCGCGCGGCGTGCGTTCGGTGCGGTCCAGGGCACCGCACCGCGGACCGCGAAGTCGACCTTGTAGGCAGCTGGACCGTACTGCCACCGCTCGGCGCGACGTCGCCCCCGGACCGGTAGGTGGTCTCCGAGGATGTGGGCGAGACCCGTCGGCGTGGTGTCGAACAGCGCCACGCGGGCGCGCGGCAGCTCCCGGAAGGCGCGTACGTGGTGGCCCGTCACCACCTCGCCGCCGAGGTCCTCGAGCAACGCGACCATCGCTCGCCACAGGGCCTCGGTTCCGCCCTGGGCCACCGGCCAGCCGTGCCGGTGCCCGGCGGCACCCAGCAGGACCCCGACCGCGCCGGCGATCGGCAGGTCGAGCCGGTTGATGGCGTGCGCGGCCATGCCACCGAACAGGGCGGCACCCCGCTCGGTCGGGAACCGCGTGGCGGTGACGGTGGCCGGCAGCAGCGCCGGGAGACCGGCTCGAGCGGTCGCGAAGGGATGGCGTGGGACGCGCACGATCGGTCCCAGCACGTCGTCGGCCAAGGCCTCGAAGCGACGGGCCGCAGCTCCGACCAAGCGGTCCCACATCGGCCCGTCGGCCCCGAGTTCGGCCACCGTGCGGGCGAGGTCGCGGTAGGCCGCCACGGCAGTGCCGTCGTCCAGCGGGTGCGCGCAGTCGACCTCCGCATGCCGCCACGTCAGCCCGTACTCGGTCAGCGGCAGCGTGCGCAGGAACGGCGAGGCCACCGCGAAGGGCAGGACCGCGGCGCAGTGATCGTGGCGCAGCCCCGCGACCTCTGGATCGTCGTAGCTGCGCAGCCCGCCGCCGGGCTCCTCGGCCGCTTCGATGACGACGACCTTGAAGCCCTCACGTGCCAGGGCGATCGCCGCCGCGAGTCCGTTCGGGCCGGACCCGACGATCACGGCGTCGGGTTCGCTCAGGCGGGTGCGGGCCACGTGGCGCTCCTCACGGCTGCTCCGCGCCGACGATACCGCCGGTGCCCGGGGGGACCGGGCCGGACGCGGCGGCATCGGATGGGGCCGGATCCGCGAGGCGGAGCCGGATGAACACCCATGGTCCGAACCCACCCACCCAGGCACCGATCAACCCGTAGCGCACGGCCCGCAGGGTCAGCTCCAGCGGGCCTTCACCACCCGGGAACAACACGGACAGGCCGAGGTAGAGGAGCACGACGCCCGACAGGCCGACCAGCACCCGCGCGAGACGTCGCCCCGGTGCGCCGCGGTGGTCGAAACCGCCACGCGCCTGCAACCAGGCGAGCCCGATCCCGAACCCCGACAGCGTGGCGGCCGGGGTGACCACGCTGCTCGCTCCGGTCAGCTCCGAGAGATCCTCGATGCCGGGCCAGGGGAACCCGACACCCATCAGCCGTCCCGCGAGCAGGACCGCGGGGGCCACCCACACCAGGCCGGCCACCAGCGAGGCGAGCATCCGCTCCAACGTGCCCACGCGCTGCCACCAGCGCACCACCCGCGGCTCGAGCAGCAGGAACGCCCCCACCAGCGCCGCTCCGACGAGCGCACCGACGACCACGTCCTCGAGGAAGTGGACGCCGAGGTGGATCCGCGACCAGGCGATGGCGGCGATCAACGCGACGAGCAGGAGCCGCGGCAGCCAGCTGCGGACGTGCGCGGCGAGCACCCCCCAGAAGGCCGTCGCGTTCTGCGCGTGCCCGGAGGGCAGGCCGAAGCTCGTCTCGGTCACGACCCCGACCTCCGGCCGCAGGAACAGCGGTCGAGGGGTGGTGAACACGAGCTTGAGCACCCCGTTGAGGCTGGCGCTGAGCAGCAGGATGACCCCGAGGCGGACGCCGACGTGCCGGCTGATCGCCCAGTAGGTCACCGGCAGGAGCAGGAGGTAGAACTCCTCGTCACCGAGGAAGGAGAACGCGGCGAACACCGGCGTCAGCCAGCCGGCGCGCTCCTGGAGCTGCTCCGCGCGGTCCAGCTGGGGTTCGTAGCGCCCCGGGTCCGGGCCCCGCACGACACCACCACGCTCAGCGGCACGTGCGGCGAGGACCTCCACGGCGCGGTCGGGGAAGTCGGTCAGCAGCGCGTGGGCACCGGCATCCAGCAGACGGTGCATCTGGTCGGGCTCGTTGACCGTCCAGACCTGAACGTCGACGCCGAGCCGCTCAGCTGCCCGCGTGAAGCTCGGGGTGACGACCAGACGCCCGTCGAAGCGTTCCGGCACCTGGAACACCTCACCGGGCGGATCCCACCACGGATGCAGGCCGACGAGCTGCCGGACGTAGAAGCCGTAGGTCTCCGACTCGGGCATGTTGGTCGGCACCTGCGGTGCTTGCGCGCGGACCGGCGCGAGGTAGTCCTCGCGGAAGGAGGCGACGATCACGCTGCCATCGTCCCGCCCGTACTCGACGAGCAGGTCGAGCACCGGCTGGATGATGACCGGGCCGGCGTCCGTCTTCAGCTCGACCACCAGGGGGGTATCGGGAAAGCGCTCGAGCACCTCACGCAGCGACGCGTGCCGGATCCCGCGGCCTGCGAACGGGGTGCCACCGTCCTCGTCCTGCCAGCTCGCACCGGCATCGAGCGCCTGCAGGTCGGCCAGGCTCAGCTCCCGCACCGGGCCCGTCCCGTCGGTGGTGCGGTCCACCGTGGCATCGTGGATCGTCGCCACCTCGCCGTCGGCGGTCAGCTGCAGATCCATCTCGAGGGTGTCGGCACCGAGCTCGATCGCGGCTTCGAACGCAGCCATGGTGTTGGCGGGAGCGTGGCCCTGAGCGCCACCGTGGGCGATGATCGACACCTCGCGGTCGGCGGTTGCCGGAAGCCCTTCGATCGGGTCCTGCTGTGACCAGCCGGCAGCGACGAGCGCCAGCAGGAGCCCGGCGGCCACGACCAGGCGCCGGCGGCCACGGCTCGTCGTCGACCGCCTCGCGGGCCCGTCCGTGCCCCCCACCTGGTGTCTCCTCCCACGGCCGCTGACCGCCGGACCGTACTCCCACCGATGCGGTGTGACCACGTGCAACGACGCCGCGGCGCACGGGTCCCGGGCCCCACCGCGCCGGGCGCAGCCGGAAGACACGGCGGCGTCCTGCGACCTGACGTGCGACACTGCCGCTGAGCTCGGGCCGCCAGGCAGGCTCAGCCTGATCCAAGGGAACCCCATGAGGTCACGACGACAGCAGCACCCCGCCAGTCTTCTGTCCCTGCTCGGCGTCGGCGCGCTGCTGCTGGCTGGCTGCTCCGGCGAGAGCGTGGTGGAGCGTGGCCTGTCGCAGGTCGAGGGGATCGAGGACGTCGAGATCGACAGCGAGGACGGTTCGGTGTCGATCGAGGGCCAGGACGGCGAGTCCTTCGACCTCGACATCGACGAGGACGAGGGCACCAGCACGATCACCACCGACGAGGGCACCGTCACCACCGGGCAGAGCAGCGAGGTGCCTGCGGAGATCGCCGCGGCGTTCACACCCCCTGCCGGCTTCCAGCCGCAAGCGGCCAGCGAGGTCACAGAGGAGGACAGCCGAGCCTTCACGGTCCAGGGCGCCATCAGCGGTGACTGGGGGGAACTGATGGACGAGATCGAAGCGTCGGTCGCCGAAGGCCCCTGGGACGAGGTGCAGCGCCAGGCGATGGTGGAAGGCACGATGGGCGGCGTGACCGCGATCCAGGAGGGCGATCCGGGCTCCACGCTGACCATCAGCCTCCTCATGGAGGAGGATGCTCCCGACGGCTTGCTCACGATCGCGCTCGTGCTCCCCGCCGAGTGAGCGGGCCTCTGCCCGTCGCGATGCTGAGCCGGAGCCCGTCGCTCGCCTAGCCTGCCCGATGCTGCTGAGACCGGTGGCGGCCGCTTCTCCCTGTCGGAACCAACACGGCACGCAGACCCGTGGTCGTGTGCCCAGCAGGAGCATGGACGTGAGCGAGCAGACGACCGAGCGGCGCACGGGTGGCGGCGCACTGGACCGGTACTTCCGGCTGTCCGAACGTGGCAGTGAGCCGCGCACGGAGAGCATCGCCGGGCTGACCACGTTCCTGGCGATGGCCTACATCGTGTTC
>JAWLDJ010000059.1:0-13955 GCA_041686695.1 Nitriliruptoraceae bacterium | reverse complement strand
GACGCGATGATCACCGTCGCGTGCGCCCTGCACGACCTCGACGGCACCGGCGACCTGCGGAACTCGCGGGCCGGGTCGGTCTACGTCGTCAAGCCGAAGCTGCACGGCCCGGACGAGGTGGCCCTCACCGACGAGTTGTTCCACCACGTGGAGCGCATCCTCGGCCTCGAACCGAACACGGTCAAGATCGGGATCATGGACGAGGAGCGGCGGACCAGCGCCAACCTCAAGGAGTGCATCCGGGCGGCACGTCGCCGGCTCGCGTTCATCAACACCGGCTTCCTGGACCGGACCGGCGACGAGATCCACACCTCGATGGAGGCGGGCGCGATGGTGCGCAAGCCCGAGATGAAGTCGCAGCCGTGGATCCTGGCCTACGAGGACCGCAACGTCGACATCGGGCTCGCCTGCGGGCTCCGTGGCCGCGCACAGATCGGCAAGGGCATGTGGGCCGCGCCCGACCGTATGGCGGCCATGCTCGAGGAGAAGATCGGCCACCCGCAGGCTGGGGCCAACTGTGCCTGGGTGCCCTCGCCGACGGCGGCGACGCTGCACGCCACGCACTACCACCGCGTCGACGTGGCCGCGCGGCAGGAGGAACTGGAACTGGCCGGGCAACCACGCGCCTCGCTCGACGAGCTGTTGACGATCCCGGTGGCCCCGGTCCCCGAGTGGAGTGACCGGGAGCGGCTGGCCGAACTCGAGAACAACGCCCAGGGCATCCTCGGCTACGTCGTCCGCTGGGTCGACCACGGGGTGGGCTCGTCCAAGGTGCCCGACATCGACGGGGTGGCCCTGATGGAGGACCGCGCCACCTGCCGCATCTCCTCGCAGCACATGGCCAACTGGCTGCGTCACGGGATCACGACCGAGACCGAGATCCTGGACGTGATGCGTCGCATGGCGGCGGTGGTGGACCGGCAGAACGCCGAGGTGACGGGGTACCTGCCGATGGCGCCCGCCTTCGACGGTCCCGCGTTCCGAGCCGCGGTCGCACTGGTGCTCGAGGGCACCGGGCAGCCGGCGGGCTACATCGAGCCCATCCTCTACGCCCACCGTGCCGAGAGAAAGCGCGACGCCCGGCCGGACGACCTCGTTCCTTGAGTCCGACGTGTGCCGATCGTCGGGGGTCGGTGGGGCTGGCTTCACCCAGGCAGTCGTCCCGCCCGAGGACGCCTTCGACGACGGCCGCGGCCGGGTGGTCGTCCTCGGGTGGCCGCGATCCCGGACGGCGCAGCACCAGCTCGACGGCGAGGCCGAGACCGACGGGCTGACGGGGCGGAGCGGCACTAGGGTCATGCTGGGCCGGGCGACGTCCGGTGGCGTGTGTACGTTCCAGCGCGGCTCCTGCCGCGCACGGCAGGGAGGAGTGGAACGTGGATCGGATCCGGTGGGGTGTCCTGAGCACGGCAGCGATCGGCATGGAGAAGGTCACCCCGGCGATGCGTCGCGCGGACAACTGTGAGGTGATCGCCATCGCCTCCCGGGACGCCGACCGCGCAGCTCGGGCAGCGGCCGAGTTGGACCTACCCACGTCCTACGGTTCCTACGAGGAGCTGCTGGAAGCGGACGACATCGACGCCGTGTACATCCCGCTGCCCAACGATCTCCACGCCGAGTGGACGATGAAGGCCGCAGCCGCGGGCAAGCACGTGCTGTGCGAGAAGCCGCTCGCGCGTAGCGCCGCTGAGGCCGAGGAGATGGCCGGGGCCTGCGAGGCCGCGGGCGTGGTGCTCGGCGAGGCGTTCATGTACCGCCACCACCAGAGCTGGGTGGAGGCCGTGCGCCTGGTCAGGGACGGTGAGATCGGCGCCCTGCAGGCCGTCCAGAGCTTCTTCAGCTACTACAACGATGACCCGGCCGACATCCGAAACCGCCTGGAGAACGCCGGTGGTGCCGTGATGGACATCGGTTGCTACAGCATCCACCTCTCGCGCCTGCTCTTCGACGGTGAGCCGTCTCAGGTCCAGGCAAGCGTGCGTCGCGACCCCGACCTGGGTATCGACACGCTGGCCTCCGCGGTCCTGACGTTCCCTGGTGGAGGGCAGGCGACCTTCACGTGCTCGACACGGGCCGAGCCTGAGCAGCGGGTGTCCATCGTGGGCTCCCGGGGACGGATCGAGATCGAGATCCCCTTCAACATCCCACCGGACCGCGAGACCCGGATCCTAGTGACCGCGGGGGGAGCGCCACCGGTGGCTCCCGACACCCGGACGCTGACCTTCCCGCCCGAGGACGTCTACACCACCCAGGCACGGCTGTTCGCCCAGTCCCTCCTCGAGCGGGGCCGCGCACCCGTGCCGGTCGATGATGCCATCGCCAACATGCGCATCGTGGAGGCGGTGCTCGCTCCCGGGTGAACGAGGCGTTCGCCGTCCCGCCAGCCGGGGGCGTCGCTGTCGCTCAGAGGTCGCTTCAGTGGAGGGAGGCGATGTCAGATTCGTCGAGGTCCTCGGAGCGCTTGCCCAGGATGATCATCGCGAGGACCTGATCGATCGTCACGTCCTTCTTGGAGACCGTGCTGACGTGCTCGCCCTGGAGCATCACGGTGATCCGGTCCGCGAGGTCGTAGACATCGTGGATGTCATGACTGATCAGGAAGATCCCGATGCCTTCCTCGCGGAGGCGACGGATCAGGTCACGCACCTGTTCCGACTCGGCGGGGCCCAGTGCGGCCGTCGGCTCGTCCATGATCAGAACGCGAGCGTTGAACTCGACCGCGCGGGCGATCGCGACCGACTGTCGCTGCCCGCCGGATAGCGAGGCCACGGGGACGGCGAAGTTTTCGAAGTGTGGGTTGAGCCGCTTCATCACGGCCCGGGTCCGGTCCTCCATCGCGCCCTCATCCAGATTGCCCAGGCGCGTGGTCACTTCCCGGCCGAGGAAGACGTTTCCGGGTGCATCGATGTTCTCCGCCAGCGCCAGCGTCTGGTAGATGGTCTCGATGCCCTTCTCCTTGGCGTCCTTGGGGCCCTCGATGGTGACCGGCTCACCCTCCATCAGGATCTGGCCCGAGTCCATCCTCTGGGCACCGGCGAGCGTCTTGATCAAGGTGGTCTTGCCGGCGCCGTTGCCGCCGACCAAGGCGACCACCTCGCCCGGGTAGAGGTCGAGGTGCATGCCATCAACGGCTTTGACGCCCCCGAAGGACACGTGGACGTCCCGCATCTCGACGAGTGGTGTGCCGTCACCTGGGGTACTGGTACTGGTCATGTCGCTACTTGGCCCTCCGCTGGTAGTAGGCGTCGATGGCCACCGCCAAGACGAGGACGATCCCGACCACGACGGTCTGCAGGGGCGCATCGACGCCCATCAGCACCATCCCGGACTGCAGCGACTGCATCACGAGCGCGCCGAGCATCGCCCCGGCGATGGTCCCCACCCCCCCCGCCAACGAGGTGCCCCCGATCACGGCGGCGGCGATCACGTAGAGTTCGTTGAGTTGCCCCATACCGCTGACCGCAGCGTTGAGGCGGGCGGACTGGATCGCGGCCGCGACCGCCACGAGCATCCCCATGAGCGTGAAGATCTTGACGGTCGTCCAGCGGGTGTTGACGCCAGCGAGCTGCGCGGCCTCGGGATTGCCGCCGATGGCGTAGACGTAGCGCCCGAACCGTCGCCGGTTGGCGATGAAGGTCATGAGCAGCGCGATAGCGATGACGATCAGGACCGGGTAGGCCAGCCCCATCGGGATGTCCAGGCCCCCCTCGGGCCACGCTATGCCCCGGGACTCGGCATAGCTTCGGGCGAGGCTCTCGGGCATGTAGTACCGGTTGAGCGTCCCGACACCTATGAGCACCGCCCCACAGAGGATCCCACCGACCGTGATCTCAGCCCACACCGGTCGCAGCTTCAACCCGTAGCGCCGCCGCATCCGGCGGTTGTTCACGATCAGCGCGATGATCGCCACGCAGGCCACTCCAGCCAGGAACCAGCTCCAGCCGCCGCCGATCGCGCCAGCGGACCCGCCCCCGATCAGGCGGAAGGTGCTGTCCAGCGGAGCGATCGTGCGCCCGCTGGCCATCAGGAACGCGACGCCACGCCACACCAGCAGGCCACCCAGGGTGACGATGAACGCCGGCACGCCGACGTAGGCGATGATCACACCCTGGAAGGCGCCGATGAGCGCTCCCAGGACGACCCCTGCCAGCAGGGCGATGATCCACGTCGCAGCGTGGTCGAATCCGAGCAACTCGGGCAGGATCTCCGACTGGAGCAGCGCCATCGCCGTGGCGATGGTCGCCAGCATCGAACCGACGGACAGGTCGATGTTCCGGGAGACGATCACCAGCACCATGCCGGAGGCCATGGTCGCCACCGCGGCGAACTGGACCGAGAGGTTCCACAGGTTGCGCGGAGAGAGGAACGTGCCCCCCGACATGTAGTTGAAGCCGATCCAGATCGCCGCGAGCCCCAGGAGCAGGCCGATGAGCCGGGTGTCGACCTCCGTGGCACGCAGGAGAGATCGGACGGAACGGCGGGGATCGGAGCTGGAGCTTTCCGGGGTGGTGGTGCTGGCTTCGGTCCGGGTCTCGGTTTCAGCCATGTGCATGACTCCGGGGCTGGTGTGGTCGCGCTACCCCGCCCACGCACGTGCAGTGGGCGGGGTAGCGCAGCAGGGGTCAGCGGCTGCGTGTCCTGTTAGCCACAGACGTCCACCGTGCCAGGTTCCACTCCCTGGCAGAGCTCCTCCTCCGAGATCCACCCTGCATCGACGACCAGGTCGAGGTTCTCCTGGGTGATCGGGATGGGCTCGAGGAGCAGCGAGGTGAGCTGGTTGCCTCCGGGCGAGTCGAACGTCACGGAGTCGGGGATGTCCTCGAGCGCGGTGCCCTCGGCGAGCAGCACCGCCGCCTCGCCGGCGCGGTAGCCGAGATCACGGGCATCCTTCCACACCGACACGGTCTGCGTGCCCAGTGCGACACGGTTGAGGGCGGCTCCGTCGGCATCCTGTCCGGAGACGGGCACCTCGCCCGCGAGGCCCTGGCTCTCGAGGGCGGCGATGACCCCCCCGGCGGTGCCGTCGTTGGACGCGACGACCGCGTCGACGTCGTTGTCGTTCTCGGTCAGGAACTGCTCCATGTTGCGCTGAGCGATGGTCGGGTCCCAGTTGTCGGTGTAGGACTCGCCGACGTTCTGGATGTCACCGGCCTCGACCGCGTCTTCGAGGACCTCGGCCTGCCCGCTGCGGAGGAAGTCCGCGTTGGCGTCGGCCTGGTTGCCCTTGATGAACACGTAGTTGCCCTCGGGGACGCGCTCGTAGATCTCTCGCGCCTGCATCCGACCGACCTCGACGTTGTCGAAGGTGATGTAGAGCGCCTCCTCGGCCTCGATGAGTCGGTCATAGGCGATGACCGGTATGCCCTGCTCGAGGGCGCTCTCGACCGCTGGCAGGATCGCCGTGCCGTCCTGGGCGAGGACGATCAGTGCCTCCGCGCCCTGCGTGATCAGGTTCTGGACGTCCTCGATCTGCTGCTCAGCCGACGAGCTCGCGTCGGTCGAGATGTAGCTGGCACCGAAGTCCTCGAGCGCCTCCTGGATCGCTGGTTCATCCCAGGTCGGCCAACGCTCCTCCTGGAAGTTGTTCCACGAGACCCCGATGACGGGACCGTCGCCCTCGGCTTCGTCGCCTGCATCGTCGCCTGCATCGTCGCCCGCTGCCTCATCGGCTGCATCGTCGGCCGCATCATCGCCGACGTCGTCGCCGTTGCCGCCACACGCTGCGAGCAGCATCGCCAACACTGTGAGCCATGCGAGATACCGGAACCGTGACATCTTCTCTCCTCCTCGACGGTGGGCCACAGGGCATGCCGCTGTAGCCACCTGTCCGGATTTCAGCGACCTGCGCGAGATCGCGATCGGTCGAGCTCCCCGCTCTTCGTCGCTCCCTGGCCTGTGACCGTTCGACACAGTGTCTCTCGAAGGGAGGACTCCGAGCGCACGAAGACACTATCCCACGATTTGTGGTGTGATGCAATAAATGGTACGAGGGTGGTCGTTGGTCGGGCCGGCAGCACCTGGAGCGGCCGTTCTCACTGGTGATCTGGCCACGGGATGGCCTGTTTCGGCCGCCCTCGAGAGTGACCATGTCTCGGCGGGCCCCTCCGCGCAGACGCGGGGTATGGTGTGCGCACCGACAAAAGGGGAGCGGTCGTGTCGTGGGCGCGAGCCCTCGCGGGGGTGGGCATCGGCGTGGTCGTGTTCCTCTCGGGACTGGTTGGCATGGGTGGCTGGCCGAGCAGCCCGGCATGTACCCCCGTGCAGGCGCGGCCGGCCTGGACCGTCGCCCGCGAGTGGAACGAAGCCACCCTCGATGCCATCCGTCGCGATCTGCCCGCTCCGACGGTGCATGCCCGCAACCTCTTCCACACCTCGGCTGCGATGTGGGATGCGTGGGCCGCGTACGAGCCCGGAGCCCGAGGCGTCTTCATCGATGAGGACCACGATGCCGACGACGTTGCGGCCGCCCGGAACGAAGCGATCAGCTATGCCGCTTACCGGGTCCTCCAGCACCGCTACGCCGACTCGGTCGGTGCGTCGGACACCATCCCCCAGCTCGACCAGCTGCTCGAGGACCGGTGCCTCGAGCGATCGCAGACCACGACGTCCGGTGACAGCCCGGCGGCGCTGGGCAACCGGATCGCCGCCGAGATCATCGCCGAGGGGTTGGCTGACGGGGCGAACGAGCCCAACGGCTACGAACCGCTCGGCTACGAGCCGGTGAACCCTCCCTTGGAGGTGGCCGCCTCCGAGATGCCGGACCTGATCGACCCCAACCGGTGGCAGCCGCTGCGGTTGGAGTTCATGGTCTCCCAGAACGGGATCCCCCTCGAGCAGGGGGTGCAGGAGTTCATCGGACCGCACTGGGGTGCGGTCGAGGGCTTCGCGACGCCTCCGCCCGGTCCTGACGCGCTGCCGTGGGATCCGGGTCCGCCGCCACGGCTGGGCGATCCGGCCACCGATGCGGCCTTCAAGGACGCCGTCGTCGAGGTCATCCGGTACAGCAGCCGGCTCGATCCCGATCGGACCGAGTTGATCGACACCTCACCGGGGGCGGTCGGAGCCAATCCGCTGGGCACCAACGACGGGACGGGGCATCCGGTGAACCCGGAGACGGGTGCGCCCTACGAGCCCAACCTGGTCGACGAGGCTGACCATCTGCGGGCGCTCGCGGTGTACTGGGCGGACGGACCGGCGTCCGAGACCCCGCCCGGTCACTGGAACACGCTCGCCAACGACGCTTCGGACCAGCTCGCGCCCGATCTGCGGATCGCAGGCAGCGACTCCAGGGTCGATCGCCTCGAGTGGGACGTCAAGCTCTACCTCGCCCTCAACGGCGCCAACCATGACGCGGCGATCGCGGCCTGGGGAGCCAAGGGTCACTACGACTACGCCCGCCCGATCTCCATGATCCGCTACCTGGGTGCGCTCGGTCAGTCCACCGATCCCGACGGTGTCGCCTACCACCCCGATGGCCTGCCCCTGGTCGACGATCTGATCGAGGTGGTGACCGAGGAAACGACCGTGTCGGGGGCCCGCCACGACCACCTCGCCGGCCATGAGGGGGAGATCGCGGTCCGTTCCTGGCTCGCTCCCGACGACCCCGAGCGTCGAACGGGACGCGTGGACTGGATCCGGGCCGTCGCTTGGGACACCTACCAGCTGGACACCTTCGTCACCCCGTCCTTCTCGGGCTACGTGTCGGGTCACAGCACGTTCAGCCGTGCGTCCGCCGAGGTGCTGTCGGCGTTCACCGGCAGCGAGTACGTGCCCGGAGGCCTCGGGACACACCGGGTGCCGGCCCGCTCCTTCGAGGTCGAGCAGGCCCCGGCCCGGGCCATCGAGTTGCAGTGGGCGACCTACGCCGACGCGGCGGATCAGGCGGGCATCTCGCGGCTCTACGGTGGCATCCACGTCGAGGCTGACGACCTCGCCGGTCGGCGGCTGGGGGCAGCGTGTGGGCGTGCCGCCTGGGCGCGGGCACGGCAGCACTTCGGAGGGACCACCGGTGGCCGGATCTGAGCGAGGCGGCGAGCCTGAAGACCGCGGGCCGGTGGGGCCCGTGCTACTGGTCGCTGCGGTCACCGTGGTCGTGCTCACGGCCGCGACCTCGATCCTGGGTGCGGTCACCGGCGGAACGCCGGTGGAGGCCGCCGCTGCGCCGAGGTTGGTCGAGATGACGGACACCGCCGGGATCGACACCGTCTACGACGGGGACTTCGAGTTCTTCGTGGGCGGCGGGCTGGCGGTCCTCGACTGCGATGCCGACGGCCGTCCAGACCTCTACGTCGCCGGCGGTGAGAACCCGGCCGGTCTGTACCGCAACCGCGCCATGGCCAGCGGTGAGCTGCGCTTCGTGCCGCTCGAGGATCCCGTCACCGACCTCGGGCAGGTGACCGGCGCGTACCCGCTGGACGTCGACGGCGATGCCGTCACCGACCTGATGGTGCTGCGCCGCGGGGAGAACGTGTTGCTGCGGGGTCTGGGAGACTGCCGGTTCGAGCGGGCCAACGAGGAGCTCGAACTCGATGGTGGTGATGCCTGGACCGTCGGTTTCAGCGCCACGTGGGAGCCGGCTGCCGAGTTGCCGACCCTGGCGTTCGGCAACTACCTCGACGCGACCGATCTCCAGCAGGACCGTGGCAGCTGTGACGACAACACGCTGCTTCGCCCGGCACCAGACGGCACGACCTACGCCGAGCCACTCGCGCTGCGGCCGGGTCGCTGTGCCCTATCGCTGCTGTTCAGCGACTGGGACGCTTCGGGGCGTGTGGATCTGCGGGTCTCCAACGATCGCCACTACGACCTCGATGCCACCGAGCAGCTGTGGCGGGTCGAGGACCGGGAGGCACCGCGTCTGTACACCCAGCAGGAGGGGTGGGAGCCGCTGAGCCTGTTCGGGATGGGCATCGCGAGCCACGATGTCACCGGTGACGGCTACCCGGAGGTGTTCTTGACCAGCCAGGGCGACAACAAGCTGCGGACCCTGCGCGACGGTCCAGAGCGCCCGACCTACGAGGACATCGCCATCCGCCGTGGCGTCACCGCGCATCGTCCGTTCACGGGCGATGAAGCGCTGCCGTCCACCGCCTGGCACCCGGAGTTCGCGGACGTGAACAACGACGGGCTGGTGGATCTGTTCATCTCCAAGGGCAACGTCGAGGCGCAGCCGGACCACGCCACGCGTGACCCCAACAACCTGCTCCTGGGGCAGGTGGACGGGACCTTCGAAGAAGGAGCCGAGGAGGCGGGGATCGTGCACTTCGGACGGACGCGTGGGGCGGCGCTCGTCGACCTCGATCTCGACGGAGCTCTCGACCTCGTCGAGGTGAACCGTCGCGAGCCGGTGCGCGTGTGGCGGAACCTCGGACCCCGTGAGCAGGACGCCGACGCGCGAGGCTGGTTGCAGTTACGCCTGGTTCAGGACGGTCCCAACCGCAACGCGGTCGGCTCCTGGATCGAGGTGCGCCTCGGCGATCGCGTGATCCGCCGCGAGGTCACCGTCGGCGGCGGCCACGCCGGCGGTCAGTCGGGATGGATCCACCTCGGTCTGGGATCGACCGCTGAGGTGGAGTTGCGGGTCACCTGGCCCGATGGCGAGGTCGAAGGATGGCTGCCGGTCGAACGCGACGCCTTCCTCCTCGTCGAACGCGGTGTCCCACAGCCGACGTACTGGAACCCGGCACCGTGAAGGAGGACGTCGCCTTCCACCAACGACGCGGTGGCCGCCGCCAACGGCCGATCAGACCGAGCACACCGTCAACAGTGAGGATCGAACCATGGAGTCATTGAACGGAAACGTCATCGCCATCACCGGCGCCAGTGCGGGGATCGGCGCCGCCAGTGCGCGCGCCCTCGTCGCGGAGGGCGCCTCGGTCACGCTCGGGGCCCGTCGGCGCGATCGCCTCGAGGGGCTTGCCGACGAGCTGGGAGATCAGGTTGCGGTCGTCGAGATGGACGTGCGTGACCCGGCGGCTGCGCAGCAACTGGTCGAGACCGCCGTGGAGCGCTTCGGACGCCTCGACGCCCTGGTGGCCAACGCCGGGATCGGCGCCTACGGGGGGATCATGGACCTCGATGACGACACCCTACGCGAGATGATGGACACCAACATCGCCGGCACGGTCTGGCCGATCCGGGCTGCCGTGCCCCACTTCCTCGAGCAGGGGGCGGGCGACATCGTCATCGTCGCATCCGTGGCAGGCCTGCGGGGCGGGGACGACGAGGCGGTGTACGCCGCGACCAAGTTCGCGCAGGTCGGGCTGGCAGGAGCACTGGATCGTGAGTTGCGTGAGAAGCAGATCCGGGTGAGCACGTTGTGCCCGGGAGGGACGGCTACCGAGTTCGCGATGGGCGCTGGGCGTACCCCGGACATGCCGGGGTTGGCCGAGATGCTGCGCCCCGAGGACGTCGCCGAAGCTGTGGTGACCGTGCTCCGCCAGCCCCGCTCGATGCGGACCCTGCTGTGGTCGATGCGCAGCATCCACGAGGCGGACTGAACTGCCGGATCGGTGCGCTCAGGCGCTCACGACGGGTGGAGTGACGCCGGCGGGGTCGGTGAGCAGGCTCGCGAAGGCGAGCTCACCGGCCCCGACGAGCGGCGCTTGCTCGCTGAGCTCGCTCGGGACGATGGTCACCATCTCGAGCGCGACCTGCAGAGCACGCGAGGACAGTCCCGCCTGTAGCGGCCGCTCCAGCCAGGGGAGCAGCCGATGGTAGAGGCCTCCGAGGACCACCACCTCCGGGTTGAACAGGTTCACCAGCGAGCCGGTCCCCTGCCCCAACCGCCAGCCGGTCTCCTCCAGCGCGGCGTGCACCCTCGCTTCGCCCTGCTCGGCACGGGTCAACAGCTCACCCACGGCGTCGTAGCCGTGGACGTCGGTGGGGAGGCCGGCCCGGCGCAGCAGCGCGTTCTCCCCGGCCTCCGCCTCCCAGCAGCCGCGGGCCCCGCAGGCGCACGGGTGGCCGAGGGGGTCGACGAGCATGTGTCCGGCCTCGCCGGCGTAGCCGGCGGTTCCCAGCAACGGGAGTCCGCGCGAGATGATGCCCGCTCCGAGCCCCACCTCAGCGGAGATGAACAGCAGGTCCGAGACACCGCGGCCGGCGCCGCGGCGATGCTCGCCCAGTGCGCCGAGGTCGGCCTCGTTGGCGACCTCGATCGGCGTGCCCGCAGGCACCATCGTTCCGAGCGCGTCGCGCAGGAGCTCGCCGAGGGCGACGTCATGCCAGGCGAGGTTCGGAGCGAAATGGACGTAGCCATCGGTGCGACGGGTGAGGCCCGCGACCGCGGCACCGACGCTCACCAGCGAACCGACGTGCGGTGCGAGCATCGGCTTGGCCAGGCGGACGATCTCGTCGATCACGTCAGCGGCTGAGCTCGCCGGCACCGAGCGGCTGATGCGACGCTCTGCGAGGACGCTGCCGCCCAGGCCGATGACGGCCGCCGCGAAGGAGCCGACCTCCAACTCGATGGCCAGCACCGTGGCGCCCTGTGGGCAGGCTCGCACGATCGGTGAGGGCCGTCCCGGACCCGGGCGGGTGGCGACGCCGGACTCCTCGGCGAAGCCGAGGGTGATCAGTTCCTCGACGAGGTCGGCGATCGTCGAGCGGTTGAGACCGGTATGGCCGGCGAGTTGGGAGCGCGAACTGGGCCCCACCAGGTGCAGCTGCGCCAGCACCGCCGAGAGGTTGTGGCGGCGCAACTCGGTGCCTCGGGTGCCCCGTCCGTCAGCCGTGGGAGCGGTGCCGGGCCCGGTGGCTGCCATCGCTATGCCTCGGTCTGATGCCGGACCGGTACGACGCCGGCATGGCAATTGTAGGTACAGACAACGAAAATGTGTATCCTCGATCTCACCGAGTCTTGCGCCGGAACAGGCGGTGGGGTACCAGATGTCCGGACAGTTCTTCCCCGACGTCCCCGAGCCGATCCGTGTCGGTGGTCTCGCGGACGAGGACCCGCTCTCGTTCAAGGTCTACGACCCTGACCGGCTCGTGCTCGGCAGGCGTATGGAGGACCATCTGCGGCCCGCCGTATGCTACTGGCACTCCTTCTCCTGGTCGGGCGCCGACATCTTCGGTGCCGGCACGTTCGACCGGCCCTGGCTCGACCCGGCAGCCGAGCCGATGGACGCGGCACGCCGCAAGATGGCTGCGGCCTTCGAGTTCTTCAGCAAGCTCGGGGTGCCCTTCTTCTGCTTCCACGACGTCGACATCGCACCGCCAGGCGACAGCTTCGTCGAGACCGTCCGCAACCTCGAAGCCATGGTGGCCGAGGCCGAGCGGCACATGGACGAGACCGGGGTCCGACTGTTGTGGGGGACGGCCAACCTGTTCGGTCACCCCCGTTACGCCGCGGGTGCGGCCACCAACCCGGACCCCGAGGTCTTCGCCTACGCGGCCGCTCAGGTCCGTCACGCGATGGAGGCCACCCATCGCCTCGGCGGGGCGAACTACGTGCTGTGGGGCGGCCGTGAGGGCTACGAGACGCTGCTGAACACCGATATGGCCCGCGAGGAGGCACAGCTCGCTCGGTTCCTCACGATGGTCGCCGAGCACAAGCGCGACATCGGCTTCGAGGGGACGCTGCTGATCGAGCCGAAGCCAGCGGAGCCGACCAAGCACCAGTACGACTTCGACTGCGCCGCCGTCCACGGGTTCCTGCAGCGATACGACCTCGAGGGGGAGTACAAGGTCAACATCGAGGGCAACCACGCCACGTTGGCCGGACACAGCTTCCACCACGAGGTCACCTACGCCGTCGACCAGGGCATCTTCGGCAGCGTCGATGCCAACCGTGGCGACCCGCAGAACGGATGGGACACCGACCAGTTCCCCACGTCCGTCGACGAGTTGTCGCTGGTGCTGCACGAGATCCTTCGGGGTGGGGGATTCGCCACCGGAGGGTTCAACTTCGACACCAAGCTGCGGCGTCAGAGCCTCGACCGTGTCGATCTCTTCCATGGGCACATCGGTGGGATCGACGCGCTCGCTCGGGCCCTGCTGGTAGCGGCCGAGATGCTCGAGCAGGGGACACTGACCCGGGCCCGCGAAGATCGCTACGCGGATTGGGACGGTGAGCTCGGCCGCACCATCGTCGACGGCGCGACGTCGTTGGCGTCGTTGGCCGACCGGGTTGCCGAGGGCGGGATCGATCCAGCACCCAGATCAGGGCAGCAGGAGCTGCTCGAGAACCGGGTGAACCGGCACATCTGGAGCGTGGACTGAGGCGCGCTCTGCGGGCCTGGAGCGATGATCGTCGATAGTCCGGAGGCCAACTACGTCATCGACGTCGACGTCCCCGACCACCGCGTCGTGCCCGTCGTGGAGGTCCGGAACGACGCTCTCCCCGATCGCGCCGTATCGGCACACCGGCTTATTGCCTTGAGTGGTTATGCGACCACAGCACGTTATCCTCTGGTCTGTGGTCGGATGGCGGCCCAACTGGCAGCATCGAGCGTCGGCGAGCTCAACAGGGTGAGCAGCCCAGATCAGAGGTCCTCAGATGCGACACGTGTCACGGTGGAAGACGGTCACCACGGCGGCGACGACGGCGTTGGCTGCCAGCGCTCTGGGCGTCGCAGCAGCGAGCCCGGGGCAAGCGCCCATCCAGCTCACCGCCAAGGACGGCGTCGCAGCCGACGGCGCCCTGGACATCGTCGAGGACGTCGAGGTCGAGGAGTCCACGGACTCCGCGGAGAGCGAGGAGTCGGTCGCCTCGACCATGAGCGAGGAGTCGTCCGACAGCGCGCCGTCGGTGGAGAGCCCGGACTCGGGGGACAGTCCGGAGTCGGATGACGGTGCTGGGTCCACGGACGAGCTCGGAACCACGGACAGCGTCGTGCTGGTCCAGGAGGAGGAGAGCTCGGAGGGCGAGTCCGAGAGCGTGGAGAGCGAGGAGAGCGAGGAGAGCGAGGGCAGCCCCGAGAGCGTGGAGAGCGAGGAGAGCGTCGAGAGCG
>JAWLDJ010000058.1:0-13987 GCA_041686695.1 Nitriliruptoraceae bacterium | reverse complement strand
GTCGCGCATCTGGATACCGAGGTCTTCTCGGGCCTGGCGCGACTCCACCGTGCCGGAGAGCTCGCCGCCGAGGAGGTCGACGAACTGTTGCGACGGCTCGAACGGCTGGATGTTCGTCGCATCCCGGTCGGCGGTGCGCTGCTCGATGCCGCCTGGCGGATGCGCGACAACATCGCCGCGCGGGACGCGCTGTACGTCGCTACCGCGCGCGATCTGGGTTGCGGGCTGCTCACGACCGATCAACGCCTCGCCAGAGCCGTGCCGGACCTCGACTCGGAGCGCAACCGGTGAGTCGCGACCTCACCCGACGGCAACAGATCTCTCCGAAGGGACAGCGCGATACGGGCGTTCTGACCACCCGCCGGGCCGACGACGGCGAGCGCACCGGCGACGCTGACCACCGGCAGTCCCTCGACGATGGTGAGCAGCGCCATCAGCCAACGCGGCATGCCTTCCTGGACCTCCGACACCGCCACCTGGACTGCCACGTCCACCTCGACCCGGACCGGGAACCTGCAACTCGACAGACCCAGGCGTATCCGAGGACCCGCGCCCCCCATTCCGGGGTTGCACGCCTTGGCAAGGTGGGCCATAGTGGAGCGCTTGCGACCACACCCGCACGACGTGGGTTCGCATGGGGAGGCGTCATGGGAGCCGAGTCAGAACTTCTGGTTTCTGCGTCGTGGGTGGCGGATCATCTCGACGACGATGACGTGGTCGTGGTGGACTGTCCGTGGGACGGGCCGTGGTGGAAGGCCGGCAACGGCGGGGCCTACGGCCGCGCGCACATCCCCGGAGCGGTCTGCCAGAGCGGCCATGCCTACATCAAGAGCGGCACGGCCGAGGACCCGTCGGTGTCGTTGCCCTCCGAACCGGAGATCGTCCAGCTCGCCGCGGAGTTGGGGATCGGGCCCGAGAGCACCGTCGTGGTCTACGACGAAGGGGGATCGCTGTTCGCAGCACGCCTGTGGTGGGTCCTGACCTACAGCGGCCACGCTGACGTGCGGGTGCTGGACGGCGGTTGGCAAGCCTGGATCGAAGCGGGGTTGCCTGTCTCCGCCCGTCCCCGCGAACCGGCGACGGCCGCACCGTTCACGCCGCGCTTCGACGAGCGGCGGATCGCGACCCTCGAACAGGCGCTGGGGTGTTGCGAGGATCCGGCGTGGCAGGCCATCGACGCGCGGAGCCAGGAGGAGTGGACGGGCAGCGAACTCTCGGGCAACCGGCGCGGCGGCCACATGCCCGGGGCCGTTCATTGCGAATGGAACCGGCTGCTCGAGGACAGCGATGACGTGCATGGGGTGCGACGCTTCCGTCCTGCGGGCGAGCTGCGCTCGATCCTCGAAGGCGCTGGGGTCGACCCGGACACCAACCACATCCCCTACTGCCAGGCTGCGGTCCGCGGCGCGTTCATGGGCTTCGCCCTGGAGTTGGCGGGCTTCGGTCCAGCTGCGGTCTACGACGGGTCGATGGCCGAATGGGCCAATCTCGACACCACCCCCCTCACCACCGTCTAGATCTCGACGGGTCGAGTCTCCAGTCGACCACCGCCCCAGCAGCCAGGGCCATCCCTCACGCGGAACACCACCCCAGCTGCGAGCTGCTCCATGGCGCAGCTCCGACCGTCCCGCCACGCGCCCCGAGGTGCCCGTTGGATCCCGAGCCCCCGGCCACCTCGCTGCACCAGCGGGTCCTCGCGACCTGGCAGCGGGCTTTCCCCGAACTGGCCGACCCGGTCGATGAGCCGGGTACGAGCATCGTGTCCGATCCGCAGACGCCACCGACAGCGTGGGTATCGCTCTGGCCGGTCGGACAGCGTGTGGTCACTCGCGTTGCACCCGAGGTCGCTGAGCGGCTTCGCGCGGTGCTCGACGGGCTCCCACCCGGGCATCGGATGACCGCCGACGACGTGGCGACGTGCTGGCCCGATCGGCCGACCGGACGCGCGTCGCAGCGTCTGCACGCCTTGGACCCGGCGGCCTTCCGACCCGCCTCGCCGGTGCCCGGCAAGCAGGTGCGCGAGCTGACGGAGGGCGATCGCGACGACTTCGAGCAGTTCCTCGGTCAGTGCTCACCCGACGAGCGCGAGGAGGGCGAGGTCGATATCGGTGGTGAGCATGAACTGACCATCGGTCTACGGGTCCGTGACCGCATCGTCGCGGTCGCCAGCATGTTCGAGTGGCGTGGCTTCAGCGACGTGGGTGTCGTGACCGCTCCCCAGTTCCGTCGGCAGGGCAATGGCAAGGCCGTCGTGTCCGCGCTGTGCGAGCGCCTGATCGACGGTCCCCGCGTCGTGGTCTACCGCTACTCCTTGGACAACCTCGGTTCGGCTGGCGTCGCCCGCTCCCTCGCCCTGGCCCCTCTCGGTGTCGCGGAGAGCGTGCGGCCGGGCGAAAGGGCCTGAGCTGCTGATCCTCGGGCTCTCTGAGCGCCTGGAGCAGGTGGGAGGCCGTGCTTGGCGCCTCTGGCTCGACGCGCGTGTGCTCGAGGCGATCGCAGCTGCGGTGGCGGTACCCTCGTCCCCTTCACAGGAGGTGCCCGATGGCTGGTCCGTCCCGTGCACGGCAGTACCTGCGCGGCGAGCGTGACGTCCGTGGCCTCGCCGCCGCAGCCGCCCCGGGTGGCCAGGACTCCCATGGTCTGTTCGCCGATCTCGCGGCTAGCTGGCGACTGGCGCGTGCCTACCTCCGGGGCGACTACCGCGCGGTACGGCTGCGGAGCGTGCTCGCGGTCCTCGGCGGGTTGCTGTACTTCCTCTCCCCGGTCGACCTGATCCCGGACGTCATCGCACTGCTCGGCCTCACCGACGACGCGATCGTGCTCTCACTGGTGTTCGGTGTGGTCCGGCAGGAGCTGGCGGGATTCCGGGCGTGGGAGTTCGAGTCCTCCCAGCTGGACGTGACCGTGCTCAGCACCGTCCGCGAGGGCTGAGTCCCGCGGTCGCCGCCCCGAACGCCCAGCGCCGGACGGATGGCCGACCCACGACGGACCGTGTCCCTCCCGCACCCCCGGCTGCCTGTGAAGGTGATCGTGTCCGCAGGAACCCCGATGGGTGGGTATGAGCAACGCCGAGAGTGGCAGCAGTCCGCCGGTGATCGGGCCGGGCCGAGGTCGGACGCGGGGTGCCTCGCCGTTCGCGGACGTGGTCCCCACGCTGTGGCTGGTGGCCGGCTACGGCCTGGCGATCGTGGTGTGGTTGGTCGCAGGTCCGGTGCTGCCGGGTGGCCGGTGGTTGGCGGTCCACCTGTTCACCCTCGGTGTGCTGACCAACGTGATCCTGGCGTTCAGTGAGCACTTCTCGCGGGCGGTGACACGGACCCCGGGGGACCGGGCGTGGTGGTGGACCTGGGTCGCCAACACCGGGATCGTGCTCGTGCTGGTGGGGCTACCCACCGGTTGGTTGCCGGGGCTCGCGGTCGGTGCGACGGTGCTGACCGGCGTGGTGGCCAGCGCGTGGTGGCGGCTGCGGGCGATGCGACGTCGCGCGATCGGCGCCCGCTTCACCTGGGTGGTGCGGCGCTACGAGCAGGCGCACGTCGCGTTCGCCTACGCCGCGTTGCTCGGGGCGTTGCTGGGCCTCGGGTCGATCGCTGGCACGTGGTACCTCGGGGTGCGTCTCGCCCACCTGCACGCCAACGTGCTCGGATGGGCCGGGCTCACGCTGCTGGCCACGTTGGTGTTCTTCGGACCGACCATGGCCCGCACCCGCATCGAGCCGGGCGCCGACGAGCGCGCGGCGCGGGCACTGCGCCGCGGTGCCGTCGCGCTGTTCGTCGCCCTCGTGCTCCTGCTGCTGCTCGGCCTGCCGGGCGGCTGGGGCACCGCCGCCCGGGTGGTGGCCGGCCTGGCGCTGGCCGGGTTCGCGTTGGCGGCCACCTCGGTGTGCCTGCCGGTGTGGCGTGCCGTGCTGCGGGCACGGGTGACCGCCTCCCGGCCGCTGCTGCTCGGCGCCCTGGTGTGGTTGGTGGCCGTGGTCTGGTCCGATGTGGTGGTGGTGACCACCGGTGCGTGGCGGTGGCTGGACCCCCTCGGAGTGGCGGCGCTGGCCGGGGTGCTCGCACCGGCGATCCTGGCCACCCTGGTCTACCTCGCACCGATGCTCAGAGGCCGAACGACCGGCGAGCGGGAACTGATCCGCATCCGGCTGGAGGTCGGGGCCCGGACCCGTGCGGTGCTGGCCAACCTCGCCGTCGTCGCCATCACCGCCGGGGCCACCCGGCTGGCAGGCGATCTGCCCGTCGCCGGCCTCGGCTGGGGCCTGTACGCGGCGACCCTGCTGCTGACCGCCGCGACCGGCCTGTGGCCCCTCGGGGCTCCCGACACCGAGGCCGCATGACGCGCCCCGCGGGTGGTCTGCTCGGCCGCCGGACGGCGACGGGGCGACGCCGTCCGCGTCAGCGACGCCGTCCTCGTCAGCGACGCCGTCCTCGTCAGCGACGCCGTCCGCGTCGGTGACCTCGCCTCAGGAGCCGCGACCGGGACCGGCGAGCGACGCCAACTGCCGGAGCACGTGCCCCCGCAGCTGATCTCCCGCCAGGGCGGCGCCCAGGTGCCCGGTGTCCAGCCAGGTCACCGGCCAGCCGCGGTAGTCGTCCGCCTGCTGCGCGGCCCGCGCGTAGCGATCGTGCTGGGCGAGCAACGGGGCCACCTCGGCGCTCGCGGCGCGGAACGGCACATCGAAGTCGAGCAGGGCCCGGAGGCGCTGCGGTGCGTCCCGGGCGATCCGGCTGGTCATGTGTCGGTAGCTCGAGTCGAGGAACTGGCTGGCGAGGTGGGCGCCTGCCAGCATCGGCACGTAGCGGTCGGCGCGCCCGTCGAAGGCGCGGTGCAGGTTCGCGACCCACCCGCCCAGCGAGAACCCGGTCAGCAGGATCGGTCGTTCGAGCGCGTCGCCGTAGCGCACGACGACCGCCCGCGTGGCGGCCACCGACGCCGCCAGGATCGACATCCACCGGGCGATGTCGCCGGCAGCTGCGGTGTAGTCCCGGAGCGGCCCGTCGTGGTAGGCGGCGCGCAGCAGGAGCACGGTGGCATCCGGCGGTGGCCCCCCGCGCAGCAACGCTCGGTTCAGGAAGTTCTTGGCCCGCCCGTCCAGCTCGAAGGGGCGCTCGCTGTTGCCGTGGTGGGCGACGAGCACCGGCGTGCGGGCGCCGGCGTCGTGGGCCAGCAACAGCCCGACCGTCAAGGACCCCGTGACGGTCTCGACGGTGAGGGTGGTAGGGACACCGAGGTGGAGGTCCGGCAGTATCGGGGTGGGCAGTGCCAGCTGCTCCGCCCAGGACGGGCCGTCGATCCCGTCACGGAAGAACCGCAGGCGCTCCCCACCGACGATCCCGGGGAGGACCGCGGCGCGGTCCAGCGTGGTCTGCAGCGGTGCGCCCATCAGCGGGTCCTCGGTGGTGAGGGGTCGACCGGCGCAGGGGCCAGGCGTCGGTCGGTCAGCACAGTTCGTCCCAGGCCAGGGCGAGCAACCCCGGCAGGTCGGCGGCGAGCTGCTCGAGCACGGCGAGGTCGAGCACGTCCAGGGTGTCGGCGGGCGTGTGCGCGAGTCCGCCGAGGAGCGCATGCACGTCCTGGCTGGTGATGGCCAGGGCCGGGATCCCCCGCATCGCGAAGATGGCATGGTCGCTCTCGAACCACGGTGCGGCCGGGGCCCAGCCCGCGCGGTGGTCGAGCCAGGCGGCCAACCTCGCCTCCAGCGCGGCGGGGGTCGCCAGCGTGGCGAGCGACAGGCCCTGCCCGGCGAGACCGACCCCGTCCACGTTGACGACCCCCGCGACGTCGCCCAGATCGGTGGCGGCGAGCCAGGCGACCTCGCCGCAGCTGTCGATGTGGTCCTCGCCGTTGAACAGGACCAGCTCGAGTGGCAGGCCATCGAGGTGGCCGAGCTCGGTCAGGGCGAGCAGTGTCGCGACGCTGGCGGCGTTGTCGAAGGCACCGGGGGTCGTGGCCTTGCTGTCGAGGTGGGCGCACAGCACCAGCCGTCGCACCTCGTCCCCGAGGCGCGTCGACAGGTTCACGCCCGTTCCGGGGTGGACGGCGCCGGAGACGGCGAGGTGGAGGGCATCGCCGCTGGCCAGGGTCCCCCCGACGTCGCTCGGGACGGTGGTCGAGGGGAACCCGAGGTCCGGGTCCTCGAGGATGGGTTCCCAGTGGTCGGAGACCGCGACGACCGCCGCCGGAGCCAGGCGGTGCAGGGCGGCGCGGATCCGTTCGTGCTCAGGCAGCGAGAGGAAGGGGAAGACCGCCGGCAGCACCTGCTCGCCGGCCAGTTCGTCGGTGAGTACCAGGATCGCATCGGGGCTCGGCTCGAGCGCCTCGAGCTGCGCGATCCGACCGACGAGGATCGCCCGGCCCCGGACCTCGCCCGGCGGGCTGTAGGGGTTCGGGTCGACGGTGCACCGTCTGCCGTGCGCCTCGAGCCAGCCGGCGCCGGGCTCCCACCAGCGGGTCGTGAAGGGCAGCGCCGTCACCCCCTGCCCGGCGGCGGTGAGGCTCGCGTGGACGTGGTCGGTGGCGCGCCGGTTGGCCGGGGAGCCCGGTGGGCGGGCACCGATGTCGGCGACCAGCACCTCGAGGTGGTGCCGGATCCGATCGCCGATGCTCGCCATCGGTTCTCCTCCGTGCGGTCCGGGAACGGGGGCTGCCGTGCCACCGGTCCGCGCTCAGCCCATCCAGAAGCCCTTGCGGTGGGAGATCCCGAGCAGCCGGTTGCAGGCAGGGCAGGCGTACGCGTAGCGCTTGCCGAAGCGAGCCGCGGTGCTCCCGGTCGCGGGCAGCCTCCTCGTGCGGATCGAGGCCAGCGCCGCGCCGCAGTGTGGGCAGTCCGGGACCAGCTTCGGGTCCTCCTGCACCTCGAGGTGGCCGGGGGTGTGCTGCTCGGTGGTCATGGTCGATCCTTCGCTGCGGGCCCGGGGGCAGGGGACGGTCCCCGACGGCGCCCGAGCCACCTCGACAGCATGCATCGCGGCGCTCCGGCCGGCATCGTCCGGGGGAGGGAACGCTGCCTCCTCCCTGAGGTGGAGGTCAGCGTCCGAGGCGGGCGGAGGTCAGCGCGGTCGTGGACCGGCGCCCGACGGGTCCCGGGTGAGCTGGACAGACACCTCGAAGCCCCCATCGGGGTGCGGCCCGGCCTCCACGGTGCCGGCGAACAGGGCGGCACGTTCGCGCATGCCGACCAGGCCGTGCCCACCGCTGGCCTCGCCCGGGTAGTGGGGCGGGGTCGCGGCCGCAGCTCCCCGGTCCCGGATCCGGAGCACCACCTCGCGGGCCTGGACCTCGACCCACACCGTCGTTGGGACCGGGCCGGCGTGGCGAAGGGTGTTGGTCAGCGCCTCCTGGGTGATGCGGTAGATCGCCAACGCCATCCCGGCGCTGACCTCGTGCCCGGCGCCGTCCACCCGGAGCTCGAGCGGCATCCCGGCCTCGCGCATCCGCGCGACCAGCAGCTCCAACGCGCTCAGATCCGGCTGGGGTGTGCGACCGTCATCGTCCCGGTCACGGTGCAGGACACCGAGCAGCCGCCGCAGCTCGGACATGGCCTGCTGGCCGGTCTCGCGGATGGCAGCCGCGATCGCCGCCAGCGTCGGATCGCTCTCCGGGCGCTGGAGGCGGCGCTCCAGAGCCCCCGCCTGCAGGGTCATGACGCTGACGTGGTGCGCGACGACGTCGTGGAGCTCCCGGGCGATGCGCCGACGTTCCTCCTCCACCGCGGCGCGGGTGGCGAGGTCACGTTCGCGGTCGAGCCGCTCGGCCCGGTCGCGCAGCGCCTGCTCCGTGGCTCGGCGCGACTGCACGTACATCCCCAGCAACGCTGCCACGGTCGCCGCGAAGAGCTGGCCGAGCAGCGCCACGCCGACCGGACCGCTCTGTGGCCCGAGCAGCAGCCACAGGCTCATCCCCACGACGTCGATCGTCACGCCTGCGATCGTCCACGCCAGGCTCCGGCGCGAGGCCACGGTGTAGATCGCGACCATGACCGTCAGCTCCGCGGGACCGTTCGCGCCGATCAGGAACCGGGAGGGAGCCGCCAGCAGTTCGATGAGCAGGAACACCGCGATCGGGGCGTCCCGGCGCCACCACAGCACCAGCAGGGGTGCCGCGCCGGCGAGCAACGCCGTGGAGCGTGGGACCGGATCTGGGACCATCAGCGCGCTGATGGCCGCCAACAGCGCGAGCACGCCGAGCAGGCCCCCCTCCGTGAGCGCACGGGGGAGTGGTCGTCGTCGCGACCATGCGAGCAGGCTGGACATCGGTCCCGAGCCTAGGACGCCCGGCCGACCTAGGGTCGAGCTCGACCGGTGCCGACACTGCGGTGCCGCCGACCCGGCCGGCCCCGGCGGTCGGTCCTGCCGGCTGTCACGATCGCGAGGAGCCCCCATGCTCTCGGTGATGATCGCCGACGACCAGGCGATGGTCCGCTCGGGCCTGTCGTTGCTGCTGACCGCCGAGGAGGACATCGAGGTGGTGGGTGAAGCGCGTGACGGCGGCGAGGCGGTCCGCGTGGCGCGCGAGCGCCGGCCCGATGTCGTCCTCATGGACATCCGTATGCCCGGCATGGACGGCATCGAAGCCACCCGTCTGCTGGCCGGACGGGAGGTCGACGATCCGCTCACGGTGGTGATCCTGACCACCTTCGGCGCCGAGGAGTACGTCGTCGACGCGTTGCGGGCCGGCGCCGTCGGCTTCGTGCTCAAGGACAGCGACCCGGACACGTTGCTGGGTGCGGTGCGAGCGGCAGCCGAGGGCGCCGGGCTGATCGATCCGGCGGTGACCCGGCAGTTCCTCCAACGCTTCGCGACGCTGACCGAGGGGTCGGGGCGCCGTCTGCCCGACGAGGTGGCGGCGCTGACCGGACGGGAGCGTGACGTGTTCCACGAGCTGGCCCGTGGGGCGTCGAACGCCGAGATCGCTCAGCGGCTCTACGTGGAGCCGTCGACGGTCAAGACCCATGTGGCCCACGTGCTGCGCAAACTCGGCCTACGTGACCGGGTGGAGGCGGTGATCTACGCCTACGAGCACGGGTTGGTCGAGCCCGGCGCTGCCCCGGACACGTGAGGTGCGCAGGCGCGCCGGCCGGATCGCAACGATCCGGCCCTGATGCGGTCGCTGCGTTGCGATCGAGACGTGCCAAGGCGAGACGCGGCGGCTCTGGCGCGTCCGGTGGCGGACGGGAGGTAGTCGGGCCCATCGATCCGGGCCTTTCGGCCCGACACACGCGGCTGGTGACGCGGTTGTCTTTCCCGTTCCGCACCGACCGCTGGGAGGCGTCGCATCGAGCACCTCAGACCGCTGACCGCGTTCCTGCCTCTGGCGGGCGATCCGACCTGTCTGCGGTCGCGCTTCCGTGCGGACCCTGAGCGGTGGCTGCCCGAGGCGCGTGCCAACGGGGAGGGTGCTTGGAGCACGGTCGTCCACGGCGTCGGCTGGTCTCAGCGGGTCGTGATGCGTGTCGGGACCCCGTGGGCATCGACCAACACCCTGTGGCGATCGCTGTCGTGGGAACCGCTGCGCGCGGAGGACGCCGGTGGCGATCGACCGGCCCGCCACCTGCCCGCCTTCGACGGTGAACTCGGGCTGTTCACCGCCGGTGATCGCGCGTCGCTGGCCATCGAGGGCCGCTACCGCGCGCCAGGTGGACCACTCGGTGCGGTGCTCGACGGGCTCGCGCTGCACCGGGTCGCCCGCGGGACGGCGAACCGGTTGATGGAGGACGTGGCCACGCTCCTGCGCGACGATGCGGACGAGCGCTGTCTCGAACACGAGGCACCGCCGGTCGGTTGAGGCCTCGTCGAGGGCTCAGGTGCCGGCGGCGAGCTCTCGCCCCTTGTCACCGGGGTGGCCCGGCCCGTAGCGCGTCCACGCTGTCAGCCCGGCCGAACAGCAGCCACGTGACCCCGAGTTCCTCGCAGGCGTCGAGGTAGTCGTCGTCGGGCACGGCGGGGACCACGATCTCCCCCGGCTCGTCCGTCAGCTCGTGGTAGGCGTGCAGCATCTCGCGGAACTCCTCGACCAGCGGGGTGCCCGTCGGCTGTTGCCCCTCGGGGCCCGGCTGTCCGCCCAGCAGCGCGGGCCAGTTCGGCATGATCCCGTCCCAGCGAGCGCCGCGACGGAAGGGTGCCAGGTTCGGCCACCAGCAGCCGGCCAGGATCGGGATGCGCGGCTGCTGGACCGGGAGCACGGGCAGCCGGGCGTCGACGAGGGTGAAGTGCTCGCCCGCGTGGTCGACCGTATCGCCGCGCCACAGGGCGGTGATGATCGCCAGCGCCTCGTCGTAGCGGCGTCCGAGCGCCCGGCCGTCGTAGCTGCCTCCGAACATCTCGTGGTCGTGCCGGGTACCGAGCCCGGCGCCCAGCAGCATCCGGCCGTGCGACAGCTGGTCGAGGGAGGCCAGGGTGTGGGCGAGCCGCCAGGGCAGTTGCTGGGGGACCGGGGTGATCCAGGTGCCGAGCCGGACCCGTTCGGTGCGTGTGGCGATCGCGGCGAGCACCGTCCACGGATCGCTGAAGCCGTCCCAGATCGAGTCGCTGACGAAGACCCCGTCCCAGCCCCCCTCCTCTGCGGCGGCGGCGTACGCGACCGTCTCATGCACGCTCAGCCCCGGGCCGTTGCGGAGCCAGATCCCACGCTGCACCGTTTCCCTCCTCCCGCGGCGGTACCTCCGGTCCGGACCCTACGGGGGTCGTCGAGCACGCGCTCGGCGGCGATCGGCAGGGCAGGTGCCGGGTCACGCGTTCCGCGCGCGTGTCGTGTGCGCTACAACGTCCCCGGTCATCGTCGGTGACGATGGCTGGGCCTGTCGCCGACGGATGATGCTGAACCTCGGAAGGGGAGCCTGGCGTGCGTGCCCGCGAACTGCTGCGACGTCTCGACGGTCTCGAGGTGGCCGACCTGACCTCGGCGGCCCTGGCGACGGCGATCGGTGGG
The DNA here is from genome assembly GCA_041686695.1 of Nitriliruptoraceae bacterium. Classification (GTDB taxonomy): domain Bacteria; phylum Actinomycetota; class Nitriliruptoria; order Nitriliruptorales; family Nitriliruptoraceae; genus T1Sed10-7. The sequence continues at coordinate 3,061 of JAWLDJ010000058.1, read as the reverse complement.
CTGGTCCGCGACGGCCGGCTGCCAGCGGGGGCCGACCTCCCGTCCGAGCGTGACCTGGCGTCGGCCCTCGGCCGTAGCCGGGGGACGATCGCGCGGGCCTACGAGCAGCTCCGGGCCGACGGCCTGGCGCATACCCGCCACGGTGCCGGCACGACCATCGGCTGCTGTGCCGGCCCCTGGGCCTCGTCACGAGCGGCGGAGCTGGAGCCGATCGTGCCGGTCGTGGCCGCCCGCCCGCCGCCACTGGCGACGGGGGCCATCGACCTGCGCCGTACCCGGTGGCAACTGCCCCCAGCGCCGGGAACCTCCGGGCTCGAGACCGCGCCCGCGTCCGGCCACGCGGACGGATCCGCGCTGGTGGCTCCCGTCCCACCGCTCGACCGCGTGCTCGCCGAACTGCTCGCTGACCAGGGCCTGGAGGTGCCTGCGGCGGAGCTGATCGTCGTCGACGGCGCGGTGCGGGCCCTGGACGTCGCCCTGGCCACGCTGCTGCGGCCGGGCGAGCCGGTGCTGGTGCCGGCGCTGTGCGATCCGGGCTGGCTGGCGCTGCTGCGGGTGCGTGGGCTGCGGCCGGTGGCTCTGCCGGTCACCGCGGACGGCCGGGCGGACCTCCCCGGCTGGCTGCGTCGCGTGCGGTCGAGGCCCGCCGCCGTGGCCCTGCTGTCGGCGAGCCACGCGGCGCCGGCCGGCACCGTCCTGGCGGCCCACGAGCGTCGGCTGCTGGTCGAGGCCGCGGCCGACGCGGACGTGACCCTGGTCGACGATCTGCGCCACGGTGAGCTCTGGACCGAGCAGCCGCCCCCGCCCGCCCTGGCCAGCTACGACATCGACGATCGGACGGTCACGATCGGCTCGACGGCACCGGGTGCGCCGCCCGAAAGCTCGCTCGGGTGGGTGCACACCTCGAGCCCCCCGCTGGCCGCACGGCTGCGGGCCGTGGCTTCGACGACGGACGCGGCGCCGCCGGGGGCGCTGCTGGCAGCCGCGGGCCACGTCGGTGGGCAGCACCCCGCGCTGCTCGCACAGCGACGCCAACACCTCATCGACCACACGGCGCTGACGATCCGCCTGGTCACGCCGGCGGCGCCCGAGGTGTCGGTCGCGCCCGCGGCCGGGGGACCGTTCCGTCTGCTGCACCTCGGTGGTGTCCCCGGCACCGCGGTGGCCGATGCCGCCCGGGACCGAGGTGTCGCCGTCCACGCCGGCGCTGACTGTGCGGCGCGTGGCAGCGAGCCGTCGGCGGTGGTGGTGAGCCTGACGGGTCGGACCGAGGAGCTGGTCACCGGGCTCCGCGTCCTGATCGAGATCGTCCGCGCACTGGCCTGAGGTCGGCCGATCTCGATCGGGTGTGCCACTGGATCGCTCACTGGCCCCGTGCTGGTCGTGGGAGGGCTCGTACGGTCCGGTCACCGGATGAAGGGACCGCGAGATGACCACCGAGCGAGTGCTCGAGACCGTGACGCTGTTCGGCAGCCTGCTGGCCAGCCTGCTCGTGCTCTTCGTGCCCATCACCATCGGGCTGGTCCTGCTCCAGCGGTGGCTGGGTGACGATCGCCTGGCTCGCCTGCTCGGCGGTGATCGGCTGCTGCCTGCCCTGGTGAAGGGCACCCTGCTCGGGGCCGTCACCCCGTTCTGTGGCTGCTCCACGATCCCGCTGTTGCTGGGTCTGCTGCGCGCCCGCGTCCGGTTCGCCGGGGTCGCTGCCTTCATGCTCGCCTCGCCGTTGCTGAACCCCTACATCCTCGGGGTCGTCGCGTTGCTGTTCGGCGGTCAGACCATGGCGGTCTACGCAGCGGTAGCCGTGGCCACCTCGATGGGGCTGGGCGCGGTGTGGGAGCTGGCGGGGCTCGATCGGTTCCTGCAGCCCACGGTGCTGCGATCCGGTGATCGCCGGCCCGAGGACCCTGCCCGGGGCGCCGGCGGTGGCGCTGAGCCGGTGGTCCCGACCGTGATGCCCGCGACGGTGGCCGCCGCGCCGGGAGGCGGCGAGCTCGTGGTGGTGAGCGCGCCGGCGAACGATGGCTCGGCGACCTGCGGCACCGGCCCGCAGTCGGGGTGCGGCACCCCGGTCGGTGACCCGCCAGCGGACGGTGCACGGCCGTGGGCGGGATGGCGCGCCGAGCTCGTCGACGCGTGGAGCGCGGCCGTGGAGCTGCTGCGGCCGATGCTCCGTCCGATGCTGCTCGGGGTGGCCATCGGCGCGTTGCTCTACGGCGTCGTCCCCGAGGGGTGGCTCGCACAGGTGCTCGGCACCACGACCTGGTGGTCGCTGCCGCTCGCGGCCGTCCTCGGCCTGCCGCTCTACCTGCGTGGCGAGGCGGCTTTCCCCATCGGTGCCGGGCTGCTCGCCGCCGGCGTCGGCGAGGGGCCGATGTTCGCCATGGTGATCGCCGGCATGGGTGCGAGCCTGCCCGAGGTGACCATCCTGTCCGGCATCTTCCAGCGACGGCTGCTCGCAGCGTTCCTGGCGTCGGTGTTCGCCACGGCCATCATCGGTGGTCTGTTCATCCCCGCCGTGGGCTGACGACCGCGCGTGCCGGGCACGCGGCGCCGGTCAGGCGGGTGCGCCGGCCGTGTCGAGGACGGGCCCGCCCGTGGGCTGGTAGCTGCAGTAGGGCTCCTCCGCGAGGTGATCGCCGGTGACGGCATACGCCCGGGATCGCGAACCCCCGCAGACGTTGCGGTACTCGCAGACCCCGCAACGTCCCCGGAGCAGGCGCAGGTCCCGCAGCTCGCGGAACAGCGGCGCCTCGCGGTAGATCTCCGGCAGTGACCGTTCCCGCAGCGATCCTCCCGGGACCGGCAGGAAGCCGCTGGGGTGCACGTTGCCGATGTGGTCGACGAACACGAACCCGCGGCCCGCGTTGATGTCCAGTGGCGGGCGCGGCACCCGCGTCGGCAGGTCACGCTCGGCCAGCAGCGCGTCCAACCCCGCCCGAAGCCGACGGTAGGTGCTGCCCAGCTGGAAGTGCTCCGCCGCATCCACCTCGCCGGCCCGGCGCCGCTGCAGGACGACCCGGCGGAAGTGCGGAGCCTCGGTGGTCTTGACGGCGAGGTGGCG
>JAWLDJ010000057.1:0-14098 GCA_041686695.1 Nitriliruptoraceae bacterium | reverse complement strand
CCGTCACCACCGTCACTGCTGCCGCCTCGGCCGCCGGCCCCGGCGTCGCTGCTGTCGTCGACCGCTGTGCGGCTGGTGTGTTCGGCGTCGGCGTCGCCCTCCAGCAGCCAGGTGAACAGTTCGGCTGCAGCCTCCTCGTCAGGCTGCAGCAGCCATGCCTCCCCCGAGGTATCCGCCGTGCCCGGGACGGTGCGTGCCTCGAGCGGTTGTTGCAGCGTGCCCCGGTGGTCCATGACCAACTGTCGGATGCGGTTGAGGGTCAGCGAGTCATCGACCTGCAGCGCCGCGGCGACGGCCTCGGCGAACCGAAGGGTGCGTACGGGGTTCGAGAAGACACCGTTCTCGCGTGCTTGGTCGCGCATCTCGACCAGCAACCGCTGTTGGCGGCTGATGCGTCCGAAATCGTTGTCGAGGTGGCGGGCCCGCGCGAATGCCAGCGCGCCAGCTCCGTCCAGCACCTGGCAGCCGGGCTGCAGGTCGAGGTTCGCACGCTGGTCGCGCATCGGCTCCTCGATGTAGAGCTCGATGCCACCGATCGCCTCGACGATCGCCAGGAACCCACGGAAGTCGACCTTCACGGCGTGGTCGATGGCCACGTCCGACCACCTCGAGACCGTCTGGACGACGCAGCTCATCCCCCCCGCCCCGGAGCGCTCGCCGATGCCGTAGGCGGCGTTGATCCGCCCGCTGGTCCCGTTGCATCGCGGGACCACGCTGTCCCGCGGGATGTTCACCATCCGCAACTCGTCCGCGGCGGCATCGATGCGGAGCAGGGCGACCACCTCGGTGCGCTCGCCCCAGGCGGCACCGGTCCCGAGTTGCTGTTGCTCCTCTGCTGTGAGCACCTCTCGCGTGTCGGAGCCGAGCAGGAGCACCGTGAGGGGCTCGGCATCGATATCGATCTCAGCATCGAGTTCCTCGGCGTCGAGTTCGTCGATGTGGTCGGTGCTCTCCGGCCCGTCACTCCCGTCGCCAGCGCCCGGAGCAGCCCTTGCCCCACCGCCGTCGTCCCCCGAAGCGTCACCCAGCCCGTCGACCTCCACACGCGTCAGCGAGCGGTCGAGCGCGAGCACCGCGCCGGACACGACCGCGATCGAGAAGGTGATGATCGCCACGAGACTGCCGAGCACGTGCCAGCGCGGTCGGACGCGAGCCCGACGATCCGGGTTCGACGTCCAGATGGTGTTCTTCGTGGTCACGCATCACTCTCTGCAGGCCGCGCAGGCTCCGTGGGCTCCTCGCCGTTGGCTGCGGGACGCACCGTGGCGCGGGAGGTCGGGCTGGAGCTCCAGGCTCCAGGCTACGGCCTGCGTCGCGCCGCCGGTCGCGTGCCCAAGAGCCTTCGGACAGGGTCGCCCGGCCCGGGCACCGGCCTCCTGGCGGTGACGCCGCGGTCGCTGTCTGGGGTGATGAGCTACCTTGGCGGCGGTCGGAGCTCCTCCGGCCCGTCCTCGTCGCCGGTCTTCGGTGACCCTTCCTCCCCCGTTGGAGCCGCACCGTGTCCGTCGTGTCCGCGGAAGCTGCTCGCCGCCGGACCTTCGCGATCATCTCGCACCCGGATGCGGGCAAGACCACCCTCACCGAGAAGTTCCTGCTCTACGCCGGAGCGATCCAGCAGGCCGGAGCCGTCCAGAGCCGCAAGGCCGATCGGGCGACCACCTCCGACTGGCTGGAGCTCGAGCAGAAGCGCGGGATCTCGGTCACCTCCGCGGTGGCACGCTTCGAGCACGAGGGCACCGTGCTGAACCTGCTGGACACCCCGGGCCACCGCGACTTCTCCGAGGACACCTACCGCGTGCTGTCCGGGGTGGACGCCGCTGTGATGGTGATCGACGCCGCCCGCGGGGTGGAGCCCCAGACCGAGAAGCTGTACGCCGTCTGCAAGGCGCGGGGCACCCCCATCATCACCTTCGTGAACAAGATGGACCGGCCGACCCCGGAGCCCCTGGAGATCCTCGACGACCTCGAGGCCAAGCTCGGCATCGTCGGCCAGCCCGTGACCTGGCCCATCAAGCCCGCAGGGCACTTCCTCGGGGTCGTGGATCGTCGCGACCGGCACAGCTACCGCTTCCAGGCCAACACCCCCGGCGGCGCCCGCATGGCCCAGGAGGACGAGGGCGGGGTGGATGAGGTCGCCGAGGTGGTCCGTGAGGAGCTCGACCTGCTCGACGCGGTCGGCGCCGACATCGACATCGACGCCTTCCTCGCGGCGGAGGCCACACCGGTGTTCTTCGGCTCGGCACTGTCCAACTTCGGGGTCCGGCTGCTGCTGGACGCGGTGGTCGCCTACGCCCCGCCGCCGACGGCCCGACCCGACGTCAGCGAGCAGCCACACCCGGTGGACGGCCCCTTCAGTGGACTGGTCTTCAAGGTGCAGGCGAACCTGGATCCGCGGCATCGGGACCGGTTGGCGTTCGTTCGGGTGTGCTCCGGCCGCTTCGAGCGCGGCGCCACCCTGATCAACGCCCGAACGGGTCGCAAGACGGTGGCGAAGTACGCACACGCGGTCTTCGGCCGCGATCGCGAGACCGTGGACGAGGCCTTCCCGGGCGACGTGATCGGGCTCGTCAACGCCACGGACCTGCGTGCCGGTGACACCCTGCACGCGCAGGACACCGAGGTGGTGTTCCCGCCGCTGCCCACCTTCACCCCCGAGCACTTCGCCACCGCGCATCCCGCGGACCGCAGCCGCATCAAGCAGTTCCGCCGAGGGGTCCAGCAGCTCGACGAGGAGGGCGTGGTCCAGGTGCTGCGGCACCACGACCTCGGTGACCAGGCACCGATCTGGGCCGCGGTCGGTCAGCTCCAGTTCGAGGTCGCCGCCTGGCGCATGGAGCACGAGTTCGGCTCGCCCGTGCGTCTCGAGGGCACCCGCTTCGAGGTGGCACGCGCTACCGATGACCAGGGCGCGGTCGCGCTCGAGGGCATGCGCGACGTGGATGTCTATCGACGCGAGAACGGGGCGCCGCTCGCGCTGTTCCGCAGCCGCTACGTGGCCGAGAGGATCGGGCGCGATCACCCCGAACTCGCCCTCGACACCCTGATCCTGAGTTGAGCGTGTTCACCTCGCTGCTCCCCGACCCGCGTCCACCACGAGCCACCACCCGGTTCTCCGGGTGGCGGATCGTGGCGGTCGCGGCCGTCGCGCTCGGGATGACGGGGCCCGGCCAGACGGTGGGTGTGAGCGTCTTCGTCGATCCGATGATCGAGACGTTGGCGCTCAGCCGCTCCCAGGTCTCCACCGCCTACCTGATCGGAACCCTGACTGGCGCCTTCGCGTTGCCGACAGCGGGTCGGTTCCTCGATGCTCGCGGGACCCGCGTGACGATGGCGATCGTCGGCGGGGTGTTCGGTGCGGTCCTGATGGCGATGGCCGGGGTCGTCGGCATCGTCACGCTGACCCTCGGCTTCGTTGGCATCCGGATGTTCGGTCAGGGTGCGCTCGGGCTGACCGCGACCACGGCGCCGGCGCCCTGGTTCGACCGTCGCCGTGGCTTCGCGATCGGGGTCACCACCGCGGTGGGCTCGGCGGTGCTGTCACTGTTCCCTCTCGTCGCTGCCGCCGTCATCCCCACGATCGGGTGGCGCATGGCGTGGATCGTCACGGGGCTGACCATCTGGCTGGTGGTCGTCCCGTTGGCGGTGCGGGCGATGATCGACCACCCGCACGACGTCGGGCAGGAACCCGACGGGGATGCGCCGCGCGACGATGCCGAGGAGGTCGCCCGGGCCGCTGCGGCTGCCTCCTACACGCGCGCCGAGGCGCTCAGGACCCCGATGTTCTGGGCGGTTGCCGGGGCGACCGCGGCGACCGGGATGATCGGCACCGGACTCGCGTTCCACCAGATCGACCTGCTCGGTGAGCAGGGGCTCACGGCGGTGCAGGCTGCCGCGAACTTCCTACCCCAGACGATCGCCTCGCTGCTGGCGACCCTGGTGGTCGGGTCGATGGTCGACCGGTTCGCGGCGCGCTGGGTCCTGACCACCTCGATGCTGCTGCTGATGGGGGCGATGCTCGGTGTCGTGCTGGTGGCTCCCGGTTGGACAGCGGTCGCCTACGGAGTGACCGTCGGGGCTGCGGGCGCGTCGGCACGGGCGTTGGAGGCGGCCTCCTTCCCGAAGCTCTACGGACTCGCTCACATCGGGTCGATCCGCGGGGTCGTCACCGCCATCAGCGTCGGCTCGACCGCGTTCGGCCCACTGGCCCTCGCGCTCGGCCGTGACCTGACCGGCTCCTACGAGCTCGTCCTGCGGCTGCTGCTGGTGTTCCCCGCCGCGGTGATCGTCCTCGGTCTGCTCGCGCCGACACCGAGCCGCGACCGCCGCTCACGCGCGCACTGACGGTCAGTCGGCCCCGTTGCGACAGCGGGCGCACCGCCCGGTCACCGTCAGCTCGACCGAGTCGACCGCGAACCCGTGCCCGGCGTCCAGGTGGTCGCGGACCTCGGCCACCAGCGAGCCGATGTGATGGTCGACAGCGCCACAGCTGGTGCACACCAGGTGGAAGTGCTCGTCCGGATGGGCGAGCTCCCAGCGGTTGGCATCACTGTCACCGATCCGGCTGGACCGGGCCAGGCCGAGCTGTTCGAGCAGATCGAGGCTGCGGTAGACCGACGCCAGGTCCACCTCGTGGCCCAGCGCCTCGGCAGCGCTGGCGACCTGCTCCACGGTCAGATGGCCGTCTGCGCTGCGCAGCACCTCCCAGACCGCAAGGCGCGGCCGTGTGACCCGGTACCCCCGGGTCCGCAGGAGCTGCTCGAGATCGGCCTCCGCCACGGTGTCCACGCCAGGAGCGTAGAGGCTGTTGGAGCAGTGGTCCGCCTCCGCCCGGTACCACCCGGCTCATCGCGGCACGAGCAGGACACCCGATCGCAGCTTGGGGAGCAGGTACGTGCTCTTCTGCGGCAGCACGTGCCCGGCACCGGTGACGGTCAGCAGTTCCGCCAGCGTCGCTGGCAGCAGCACGATCCCGACGGCGCCCGGACGGTCGAGGGCGTCGAGGCCGACCGGGCCGGGGACGGGTGTGACCGTTGCCGGGCGGGGCCCGGGCGCCAGGGTCCCGAGTGGTGCGAGCACCTCGCGCTCGACGATGGAGGCGTCGAGCGATCCTCCCGGCTGCGGGCGGGCACGGTCGCCGACCTCGAGCCGCCACCAGCTACCGGCGATCACCAGGTGCACGGTGCCGCGGCGTTCCGGGACGCTCGGACCGGGCAGGGGCTCCAGCCGGAGTCCGCGCTCGGCCAGCACCGCCGCCACCTCCTCGGCGGTCACGTCGCCCAGACCGTCGATGCGCCGGTGGAACGGCTCGACGGCGAGTTCGTCGCCCGGCACGAGCGCGGTGAGCACCCGTCGCGACCGGGGCGCTGGCTCGCAGGAGCTGCGGTGCCGGGTGCCCGGTGGCGGGATGTGGGTGGCCCCAGCTCCGAGCCGGTGGGCGACCGCCGCGGCGCGGTGGTGCCCGTCGGCGATGGTCAGCGTCGTCAGGGCGCGCGCCGCGTACGCCAGCTCGGCGGCCCGCACCGGGTCCGTCACGGGCCACAGGCGGACGGTGCCACCATCTGGCAGCGCGGTGTCGACCAGTGGCGTGGCGAGTCGCACCGTGCGGGTGAGGCGATCGAGCTGCGGGCTGGGGGTGTGCAGGACGCAGACCGGGCTGGAGGCGTAGCCCACCTCGTCGAGGTAGCGGGACAGCTCCGCGACCCGGTCGGGACGCACGTGCTCGTGCGGGCGGATCGTCCCGTCGAGGTAGGCGGCGACGTCGATGTCACCGACCACGGCCGTCAGTTGTCGGCCGTGGTCGGTGAGCTCGAGCACCACCAGGAGTTCGGACCACCGTTCCGTGAAGCGGCCCTGCCGGAGGAGCCGAGCGACCGCTCGGCGGTTGCCCTCGAGCGTGTGGGTGTCGACGCGGCCGCTCGGCAGGGCCTGCAGGAAGGTGTCGGGACCGGTGGCCGCCAGTGCTTCGCGCTGCTGCGTCGTGAGCGCATCGTAGGCCGGGGCGATCACCGAAGCGGCGTGCTCGGGCGCCACCAGGTGAGCCGTGATGGTGTGCAGCTCGAGCATCTCAGGCTCGGTCGATCCAGCGGTCTGCGACCCGTCGGCGGCGCTCGAGCTGGGCCAGGCTGGCCTCGCCGATCGAGCCGATACCGACCTCCTGGTTGAGTCGGGCGTTGACCACCTCGGGGGTGAGCCCCGTCAGGTGGGTGAGCATGCGCACCCGATCGGTGTTCTCCTGGCGGAGCTCCCGCTTGCGCTGGGTACGCGGCACCGTGAGCGTCCCGGCGAGCTCGCTCGCCCCGGCGATGGGGGGCGGAGCGGCCAACTCGATCTCCATCGTCAGGGCACCCCCTTCCTCGACGATCAGGTCCTCGGGATGGGCGTCATCGAAGATGCTGGTCGGGTCGCCCTCCAGCGGTGTCGCCGAGATCGCCTGGAACAGCGACAGCTGCTCCTCACCATCGACGGGCAGCTGGTCCAGTTCGACGCTGGGCTGTTCACCGTCGTCCTCCCGCCGCCTGAGCGAGTGGGTGCGGGCCTCGGCGAGCTGCGCGGCGTAGGTCCGCAGACGGGCCTCGTCCGGCAGGAACATGAACGCCTTCTGGCGGCGGTACCGGCCCTGCCAGCGCACCAGGCGGCCCACCGCCTGACGGAAGAACAGCTCGGTGACCGTGGTGGTGGCGTACACGCCCACCCGGAGCCGGGGGATGTCGACCCCCTCCGAGACCATGCGCACGGCCACGATCCACGGGTCACGCGAGCGCGCGAAGTCGGCGATCCGTTGGCTGGCCTCGGGGTCGTCCGAGGTGACCACGAGCGCCTGGACACCGTGCCCCTGGCGCAGCAGCCGAGCGACCGCGTGAGCATGTTCCACATCCGTCGTGATCGCGAGCGCGGCAGCGTCCGGCTGCTGCTCGCGGAGCCGCTGCAGCTGCGTGTGGGCCTGCTCGAGGACCGTCGGCAGCCACTCGCCGTCGGGGGACAGCGCCGTGCGCAGCCGCTGGGACGCGGCGGTGCGGTCGAGGTGGTCGTCGAAGGTCGCGGACATCTCCGTCCCGTCCGGGGCCGTCCACTCCATCTGCCCGCCGAGCCGCGGGAAGAACACCGGTCGCACCACACCGCCGTCACGCAACGCATCGTCGTAGCCGTACACGTGATCGGCGACGGCCTCGTCGTGCTCGACGAAGGGCTGGTCATCGGTCGGGCCGTAGGTGACGAAGGGGATGGGGTTCTGATCGCTGCGGAACGGCGTCCCCGACAGCGAGAGCCGTCGGGCGGCGGGCTCGAAGGCGTGGGCGATGCCGTCCCCCCAGGCCCGCTCCGCTCCGGCGTGGTGGATCTCGTCGAGCACGACGAACGCATCGTCGGCCGGACCGCGGAGCGCTGAGGGGGTCGTGGCGACCTGCTGGTAGGTGACGGCGACGCCGTGCATGTCGGTGGGGAAGGGCTCGGTGGAGGACCAGTTCGGCTCCAGCTGCAGACCGAACCCGGCCGCGGCCTCGGTCCACTGGTGCTTGAGATGCTGGGTCGGAGTGACGACGACCAGACGCCGGTGGGGATGGCGGGCCAGGTCCCGGAGCCCGGCGGTCAGGGCGAAGGTGGTCTTGCCGGCACCGGGGGTCGCCACCGCCAGGAAGTCGCGCGTCGAACGTTGCTCGAAGCGGTCCAGTGCGTCCTTCTGCCAGCGGCGCAGGTGCAGGGAACGACGCACGGGTGGCACCTCGAGGTCAGCGATGGACGGTGGGCGATCGCCACACCGGGGGCGGGCGCGGGTGGAGGCCGGACCGTAGCGGTCGACCGCGCTGGTCGATCCCCACGCTGAGCCGTCGGCAGCCACCGGCGTGATCGCGACGGTGGCTGTCCCACCGGCGTCAGCCGAGGTGCTCGGCGATCAGGTCCAGGAGGTCGTCGCCGTAGCGCTCCAGCTTGGCGGGACCGACCCCGGGGCAGCTGGCCAGCTGCGTGAGCGTGCTGGGCTTCCGGCCGGCCAACACCTGCAGGTGCCGGTCGTGGAACACGAGGTAGGCCGGGACCCCGTTGGTGGTGGCGACCTTCGACCGCCATGCTCGCAGGGCATCGAACAGGGCGTCGTCGGGCTCGGGATCGTCGATGCCGACCGCGAGCCGGTCGGTGGACGCGGCCGCTGCACCGCCGGCGCGGTCATCGGTCCCCCCGCCCCCCGAACGTCTGCCGGCACGTGGGGGCGCGAGCACGGTGTCGGTGCCGGCGACCTGCACCCTCGCGCCGTGGGGCACCCGGAGGATGACGAGCTCGTCCTCGTCGCGCAGCTGCACGATGACGTGGTGACGACCGAGCCCGCGGATGCGGCCATGGAGGTCGCCCGCGAGGGTGATGTCCACGCCCACCGCGGCGTGCAGGCGACCATCGGGCAGGAACGTCGGTGCCGTGGCCGCCACCTCGGCGTCGGCGACCGACCTGCTGCCGTCGCGCGCCGGCCCACCGGGGGAGGCGTCCGCGAAGCCGTTCGGCCGGGCGCCCGGCGGCACGGCGACCGAGCGTCCACGCCGACCGGGGTCGGTGCCCGTGACGATCGGGTCGAGCTCGGCGACGAACGGTGACGCACGGTCCTGATCACAGATCACGTGGACGGCGCGCTGGCAGCGGGTGATCGCCACGTGGAAGACCCGGCGTTCCTCCTCGTCGTCGTCGGCCAGGCGGTGCGGGAACAGGCCCTGGTTGGCGGCGAAGACCACCACCGTCGGCCACTCCATGCCCTTGACCCGGTGGACGGTGGAGAGCGTCACCCCGGTGGGCTCGCCCGGGACCTTCAGGCGCTCAGCGAGCCAGTCGGCGAAGGCCGCCGGGTCGGGTTGCAGGGTGGCGAGCTGCTCGAGCGCGTCCAGGTCGTCGCCGTGGCTCGAGCCCTCGGGCCGGCGGCGGGAGGCATCCAGGGCATCCATCGCCTCGCCGAGACCGATCCGGTTGCGCACCACCCACAGGCAGCGGGCGGTGTCCGCGCCGTCGGTGATGGCCGCCTCGAGGTGGCGGAGGTCGTCGAGATAACCGGCGAACCGCTCGCGGTGCGTGCCGTCGAGTTGATCGCAGACCTGCTCGAGGGCGCGCAGCGACCACCGACCCCCACGGGGCAGATGCGGGGTCACCGCCGATTTCACCTTTCGGGCGGGACGGTTGAGCGTGTCGAACACGTCGTCGCGGCGCAGTCGGTCGGTGTCCAGTGCCAGGCGCAGGTAGGCGAGCGCGGTGCGGACCCCGGTGCGCTGGAGCACGCTGGCGTCCAGTGGCGCGGTGTGCGCGATCCCCGCCTCGGTCAGGGCGACCTGCACGGGAAGCAGCGCGCTGTTGACCCGGGCGAGCACCGCGAGGTGGCCGGGCAGCTCGTCGCCCTCGAGCGCCTCGGCGACGATCGCCACGGCCCGATGCGCCATGCTTCCCCCGGCGACCCGGTGGATCGCGAGCCCGTCGTCGCTCACGAGGCGGCCCCGTGCTCGGCGCGAGCCAGGTGGGAGCGGATCGTCTTCGGTACCCGCCGCCGGTTGTGCTCGAGCAGTCGGACGGCGCCGTCCACCACCGCCGGCGGGCAGCGGTAGTTGACCTCGAGCGCGTGGTGGGTCGCGCCGGGGAACCACCGGTCGAAGGCGGTCAGATGCTCCGGGGTCGCGCCCGCGTAGCTGTAGATCGTCTGGTCGTCGTCGCCGACGGCGAAGACCTGGAGCGACGGCCCGGCGACCAACCGCACCAGTAGCAGGAACGCCGGGGTCAGGTCCTGGAACTCATCCACCAGCAGGTGGGTGCCCCACCGCTGCACCTTCGCCCGTAGGTCCGGCCGCTGGAGCAGCACCTCGATCGCCCGGTAGATCTGTTCGTCGAAATCCAGCAGGCGCTCATCGGCAAGCAGCTGGCGGTACCGGTCGAACACCTCGGTGAAGCCGTCGATGTCCCCGCGCTCGGCCTCCACCTCGGCGGGCTCGCGCAACGCGAGGCGAACCTCGGCGAGCGCGTCGAGGTAGGCCTGGAAGGGGTCCTGGTTGGGCACACGCGCGGTGCGCACCAAACGGTCGAGGATCCGCCGCACGTCCCGTTCTTCGATGATCCGCCGCCGCTCGACCAGCGTGCAGATCCGCAGGGCGAGCGAGTGCAGGGTCCGGATCGACGCGTCGAGGTCCGGGGTCCGCTCCCGCATCTGGGCCGCTGCACGGGTGTTGTAGGCGAGCGCGGTGACGAGTTCCGGTTCGACGCCGCGGTCGCACAGCAGGTGGCGCAGCCGCGCGGTCAGGACCCGGGTCTTGCCGGAGCCAGCGGGGGCGATGACCCGTGCCGACCCCACGGCGTGGGTGACCGCAGCCAGCTGATCGGGCGCCAGCGCCTCGCTCGGCGCTGCATCGCCCTGCACGGTGAGCCGGCCGAGCCCGATCGACTCGCGGTGAACCAGCACGGCGGTCGGACCGGTGGCGTTCACGGCACCGAGCGCACCCGGCAGCGGCCCCCGGGGGCCACCGTCGACGAACGCGAGCCGACCATCGGGCAGCACGAGGTCTGCGTGGTCACTGCGGCTGGCGGCGGTCCGACGCTCAGCGAGGACACCGTGCCACCACCGGGGGGTGCCGCCGCGCAGGTCGTAGCTGTTGGCCCAGGTCAGGAAGTGCAGTGCCTCCCGGTGGAAGGCGTGGTCACGGGCCAGCGCGTACGGCGCCGCCCCGGTCGACTCCGGCTCGCGAGCCGCATCGTTGCTGACGGCCAGCTCGATCACCGTCCTTCGTCGCCCCAGCCAGCGGGCGCGCAGGATCGCCACGGTCGCGGCCGGGTCGGCGAGCACCCGCTCGTCGATGCGCAGACGGCGGGCGCGCTCGAAGCCGGCCGGTGCGGGGACGTCCGGGTCGACGACGACGTTGCGGCCGAGCAGATCCGGACCGGGGAAGCTGGCGGCAGGGGCGACGGGTGGCATGGGCGGGCAGGCTAGGCGGTGGGGGCGACGTCGAGGTGGTGGTCCTCGTCCGGGCTGAGGACGACGGCCGGCTCACCTGTTGGCCGCCACCTCACCGGCCGGAGCGCCTCACTCGGCGCCGTGCCATCCCCGGTCGAGCAGCACGGCCAGCGCCCAGGCCATCCCGCGGTCGCCGGTGGTCAACCGCAGCTGGTCGAGGAGGTCCTCGGCCGTCGGCAGCGTGGTGTCCAGCACCTGCGCGAAGCCGTCCTCGTCCAGCCAAGCTGCGTGCGTCGGTTCGACGGGGAACGGTCCGAGCTCCAGCTGCCCCGCCTTGGCGTGCGCGTGGATCTGCTCCCAGGTGGGCAGGTCTCCGTCATCGGTGACCAGCCCACCGAGCAGCGGAGCCTCGGCGACCGACTGCAGGTCCTCCACCTCGACGTTGGTGGGTCCGTCGGGGGTGTCGAAGCGGCGCAGGGCCTCACCCGCGACGGCGACCAACCACACCCGCCCGAGCAGTTCCGGCACGCTCAGCCGGCTCGCGATCACCGACGGCAGTCCGTAGGCGCGACGAGCGGTGTTGGCAGCGACGTCACGTGGCCGCAGATCCTCGGCGGCGTCCGTCGCGTCGCGGTCGGTGCGCCAGACCCGAGCCTCCTCGACGTCGTCGGCACGACTGATCCCGACCTCGGTGCCGTCGGGAAGGACACACACCACCTGGGTGAGGCACAGGACCTCCTCGTCGTCGCCGACCTCCTCGCTGGTGACGACGACCAGTCCGGCGGCACCTGCGGGGTCCAGGACCCCGTCGTCCCCGAGGTCGACGTCGATGAGTTCGACGTGATCGTCGGCCACCGCGCGTAGTCCGACGATGGCGCGACGATCGGCGCCGATGCCGCGCAGCTGCGGCTCGAGCTGCAGGAGGACGTCCAGCGCTCGTTCGGGCGTGAACGCAGCGGCCAACAGGTCGGTCATCGTCGATCTCCGGAAGTTGCGGGATGCCGCACGGTGGGACGGCGCGCCGTGCATCGTCTCAGGTTCGGAACCCCTCCCTCGAAGGACGTCGCCGTCGGGGCTCGCCAGGGGCGCTGTCGCAGGTGTCGTTCGGGGGCAGGCGGGCTCAGGCCCCCGCCACCTCGTAGCCAGCTTCCTCGATCGCGGCGTGGATCGCCTCGTCCGAGGCTTCACCATCGACGGTGACCGTCCTGGCTTCGATGTCGACGAGCACGGAGGCGACATCGCTCAGTTCGCCCACCTCGGACTCGATCGCGGACTTGCAGTGGCCGCAGGAGATGTCGGGCACGGAGTAGGTACGGGTTGCCATGGTCGGACCTTCCTGTTCGGTGCGGTCAGGGATGTTCGGAGGCTGGCAGGTCTTCGGCGGGCGCGCTGCGTCCTCACGCAGGCGTGCGCGCTCGACCGGAGCGCTCACCGCTTGATGAGCCGGTGCACGACCTCGAGCGCCTCCTCGACCTTCTCGTCGGCCGAGGCGCCGCCCTCGTCGATCGCGTCACGGACGCAGTGCCGGACGTGTTCGTCGAGCATCGTGGTCGCGACCCCCTGGAGGGCCTTGGTCGCCGAGGAGATCTGGGTCAGCACGTCGATGCAGTACCGATCCTCCTCGACCATACGCTGGAGGCCACGGACCTGGCCCTCGATGCGACGCAGGCGGGCCTGCAACTCGTCGCTGCGGGCGGCGTAGCCGTGCATGGGGTCCTCGATCGTCGGCCAACGCCCGGCAGCCTACCGTTCCATGCCCCAGGGGGGTACCGCTATCAGGCGCTGTCGCCGCCAGGCGCTGTCGTCGTCAGGCGAGCCAGACGGGGGCGGAGCGGGCCCGGCGGACCGCAGCCACCGTGGTGGCCGGTGGGGGATATCAGCATCCGGGTCGCCGCGACGGCGGCGATGGGACAGACTCACCCCGAGAGCGGCGGATGGCTGCCCGTGGCTGCGCGGGATCGCAGCTTGGCAGGAGGTCGACGGTGTCGGTGGTGGACAGCAGGCGGGTGTCGCAGCAGTGGCTCCGCGACTACGACCGCGTCGCCGCAGCGATCGCGTGGCTCGACGACCACCGCATGACCCAGCCGAGCGTCGAGCAGCTCGCGACCGCCCTGCAGCTCTCGTCGGGTCACCTGCACCGGACCTTCAGCCGTTTCGCCGGGGTGAGTCCGCACCGGTTCCTACGCTGGTTGACGGCCGGCAGCGCCAAGCAGCTGCTGCGGGAACGTGCGACGGTGCTGGACACCGTGATCGCGACCGGCCTGTCTTCGCCCGGACGGCTCCACGATCTGACGGTGACGTTGGACGCCGTGACCCCGGGTGAGCTCGGTCGGGGTGGTGCCGGACTGACGATCCGCTACGGCGTGCACCCCTCGCCGCTCGGTCCGGCGTTGGTGGCGACCACCGAGCGGGGGGTGCTCTCCCTGCGGTTCCTGGATCCGCCCACCACCTCCCACGCGATGGCGCTGGCGGAGCTGGCCGGGGAGTGGCCCGCTGCCGACCTCGTCGAGGATCTCGACGCTACGCGTGCGGTCGTGGAGCACCTCGCCGTCCGGTTCGGCGCGAGGCCCACGGCACCCCCCGACCTCGATGCTGGTGCGGGCGCCCGGCCGGCCCGAGCGACCGACAGCGCTGTGTTGGTGCCCGCCGCCCCGGCGCCAGCGTCCGTGTCCGTCCTGGCGGTCGGCACCAACCTCCAGATCAAGGTGTGGGAGGCCCTGCTGCGCATCCCGGACGATGGCGTCACGACCTACACCGAGGTGGCTCGAGCCGCCGGCCGCCCGGACGCGGTGCGGCCGGTCGCCAACGCCGTCGGGCGCAACCCGGTGGCAGCACTGATCCCCTGCCACCGGGTCCTGCGCTCCACGGGTGAGCTCGGCGGCTACCGCTGGGGGACCACCCGCAAGCGCGCGCTGCTGGCGCGCGAAGCTGCTCGCGCGCCCCGCTCGCACCGGTGACGGCCGCCGGCGAGCAGGACGTACGCTCGTGGTCGTGCACGAGCGGTGGATGCAGGAGGCGCTGGCCGAGGCGGAGGTCGCCGCGGCTCACGGCGACGTGCCGATCGGTGCGGTGCTCGTCCACGGGGAGCGGGCCATCGCGCGCGGGCACAACCGCCGCGAGGTCGACCAGGACCCGACCGCCCACGCCGAACTCCTCGCGCTCCGCGCGGGCGCCGACCACCTCGGTTCCTGGCGGCTC
>JAWLDJ010000056.1:4389-14110 GCA_041686695.1 Nitriliruptoraceae bacterium | reverse complement strand
CGCGCCAAGGACGACATGTTCAACCACACCGACATCAAGCAGGCGCCCTGGTGGGTCGTGAACGCCGACATCAAGAAGCACGCCCGGTTGAACTGCATCGCCCACCTGCTCGACCAGTTCGAGTACACCGACGCGACACCCGAGCCGGTCGACCTCGGCACGCGGCCGGAACGCCGCGGCGGGTACGTGCGCCCGCCGATCGAGGACCAGACCTTCGTGCCGGAACGCTACTGAGCAGGGCCAACGGCACGTCGTGCTGTGACCGCCGTGGGACCCCGGCGCGAGACCGTGGCGCCCCTAGCCGCCGTCGTCGGCCGGGACCTCCCGGCCGGTGCGTCGCACGAGCTCCAGCGCGCCGGCTGCCGCCACCTCCTCCAACGGCTCTCCCGCCGTCACCCGTGCGTTCAGGCGCCCGAGCAGCGCCGTGGTGAGCTGATCGGCCATCGGACCGATCGCCGTGCTGATCGCTGGACGTTCCACGAGGGCCTCGCGCCGCGCCTGGGGCAGGACGACGAAGGCGGGGAAGACCGCCAGATCGTCGACCAGCGGCCGCAGCCCCGCTCCCCACGCCAGCCCGTCGGTCGCGGTGGCCAACCCGGCGATGCAGTCACCGGCGCGGACACCACGCACGGCGTCGGAGGGCGCGGCGGCGAGCACCGGCTGATCGCTGCGCACGCTGTAGGCCGCGAGGACCGCCCGCAACCCGTCTGGCCGTGCCGCGAACTCCGGGTCGACGCAGAGCGTGGCGTCCGGCTGCGCCGACAGCCGGCTGGCCAACTGCGAGACCGTGCTGAGGTCGGCGTCGATCGAGGGCGGCCCGGCCACCACGAACGCGAAGGTCGCGTTGGCCGGCGGTGCGTCCAAGCCGGTCACGAAGCGTGGGCGGAACCAGATGAGGCCCAGCTCGGCATCATGGTCATGGACCTCCTCGAAGCTGGCACGCGGATCACCCGGCGGATCCGCACGGCCCAGAGCCTCGAGCCAGGCCTCGCCGGTGTAGGCCGGACGCAGCTCGACGTCGCCACGCTCCAGTGCCTGCCGGGTGTCACGCGCGTCGGAGAAGCTCACGACCCGCGCGTCCACGTCCTGGAGCGCCAGCAACGCCACGAGGGTGTGGGCCAGCAGGCTCGACTCCGCATCGGGACCCGCCGCGACGCGGACGGGGGCGAGGCGGGGCGGCTCCTGCTGCTCGGAACCATCGCCCGAGGCCCGACCGAAGGAGGCCAGGGCCGCCAGGAGCACGATGCCGGCCACGAGCGTCAGGGGGACCAGGGGACGTCGCATGCTCGCAGGCTGCCACACCGCATCGCCTCCCGCGAACGGCCTCCGGGTCGACGCTGCCACCCTTGCGCACGGTCACCATCCCACCGTCCCGCCGTCGCGCACGGTCACCATCCCACCGTCCCGCCGTCGCGCACGATCACCGTCACGCACGATCGCCTTCCCACCGTCACGGGGCGTTGCCGTACCCTCACCCCTGCCACCACCGTGCCGTCGCTCACGCCCCACCATGGAGGCGCTGTGCACCTGCTCACCACCGCCCGCTCGTCCTCCCCGGGCACCACCGGCCGCACCACGGCGAGCAGCCGAGCGGCCCGCCCCCGCCACCTCGGCGTCCTGGTGGCGCTGGCCACCGCGTTGCTCCTCGCCGCGTGTGCGGGTGAGCCCGATCCGCTGGAGCTGGTCGTCGAACCCGCCAGCTTCGACATCGCGATCGGGGAGGACCAGCGGCTGTTGGTGGGGCTGTTCACGCCCGAGCGCCAGCTCGTGGCCCACGGCGAGGTGGAGCTCGGGCTCGCCTACCTCGGCGACGGGTCGGAGTCGAGCGCGCAGATCGAGCAGAGCGTGCCGGCTCGCTTCATCCCCGTCCCCGGCGGTGAGGTGACCGGGGCGACCGAAGCCCCCTCGCTGGTGGAGGACACCGGTACGGGGGTCTACGCCGCGACCGTCGACCTCGACCGCGCCGGCGTGTGGGGGGTGCGCATCGTCGGCGAGCTCGAGGACGGGACCCCGGTCTCCGGCAACCGCACGTTCCAGGTGCGCGAGGAGCACCTCGTCCCCGCACCGGGGGACGAAGCTCCCCGGGTGGACAACCCCACCCTCGCCGACGTGGAGTCCGGTGCGGTACCGGCCGTCCAGCTCGACTCCCGCGCCCAGGCTGCCAACAGCGAGGTGCCCTTCCCGCACCTGCACACCGGCACGGTGGCCGACGCCATCGCCGCGGGGCGACCCGTGGTGGTGGCCGTGGCCACACCGGTGTACTGCCGCACCCGCTTCTGCGGACCGCTCACCGAGGTGATGGCGGAGCTGGCCACCGAGTACGACGACCGCGCCGACTTCGTCCACCTCGAGGTGTGGGAGGACTTCGATGCACAGCAGCTGAACGAGGCCGCGGCAGCCTTCATCCAGACCGAGATCGGCGGGAACGAGCCGTGGACGTTCCTGATCGGCGCGGACGGCCGGATCGCCGCTCGGTGGGACAACATCCTCGACGTCGAGGAGCTGACGGCGATGCTCGAGGCGCTCCCGGTGCTCTCCGAGGAGACAGCGTGACCATGGCCGATGACGACGCCAGCAGCATCGTCGACTGGGCCTGGACGGCCCGGCGGCTCCGCCGCACCCTGTTGGGGCTGTCCGTGGTGGTCGTGGCCAGCTTCATCGTGCTGTCCGCCGCCCGTGGGGCCGTCGATCCCCGGCTGCTCGCCGAACTGGTCGGTCTGGCGCTGCTGGTCGCCTTCGCCATCGAGGTGGTGGTGGTCGGCGGAGCGGCCCTCAAGGGCATGCTCGCGGCCGGCGAGCGCGGTGAGCGGTTGGCCAGCCAGGACGTCGGGCTGCTCCCGCCGCAGGTCCTGCGTCGCGCTCGGGGCCAGTCGGGCTGCGGGCCGACGGGGTGCTCGGTGGCCGGCCACGATCACGGGGCTGCCACCGAGCGGTCCGCCGACGGGTGACCGCCCAGCGCGCCAGATCACAGGCCGGGATCGCCGAGATCCAGCCGCAGCGAGGCCAGGACCCGGGTGATCTCGCCACCGACGGCTTCGATGTCCCGTGGCACCCGCACGTCCGAGCGGGGGTACAACTCGATCACCGAGGCATCCGTGACGCTGGAGCGCCAGCCACGCTCCTCGAGGTACTCCCCCAGCGCGAAGGACCAGCTGAGCACCAGGTCGTCGCCGTAGTCGTGAAGGACGAAGGTGAGCAAGCGGTTGAAAGCCAACGCCCACATGCGGCCACCGCGACGGCTGCTGCCCTGCAGCTGGAAACCGAGCTGCGACAGCTGGGCATCGAAGCTCGAGCTGCGCTCCTGCGTCACGGCAACCTCCGAGGGTCCGGTGACCGCTCACCGACACGCTAGCCGTCCCGTGACGTGGGCCCGCCTCCTCCGCCGTCCGGCCCGGCCGCCCCGTCGCGCCAGCGCTGTCGTGTCGGCCATCATCGCCCTGCTACTGCTCGGCTGCGGCGGCCCGACGTCCGAGCAGGTGCAGGCGCTCGAGGATCGGGTCGACGAGCTCGAGTCGACGGCCCTGACCGCGGCAGCGACCGAGGAACTGCAGGCACGGATCGGCGAGGTGGAGGCCGGGCTCGACCAGCTGACCTCCACGCTCGACCCCGCGGTGCTGGTCGAGCGCACCGAGGCCACCGACGAGGAGCTCGCACGCCTGGTGGACGCCCTGAGCGTGCTGGAGGAGGACCTGACGGTCCTCGACGAGGAGCTGACCGCGGTCGAGGGGGAGCTGTCGACCGCCACGAGCGATCTGCGCGCCGTGGTCGATGGTGTCCGCAGCGGGCTGGACCAGGTGCGTGCCGACAACGACGAACTGCGCGCCCTGATCGTGACGCTGCGCGATCGGCTGGATCGTTGCCAGGCCGACGGCAGCTGCTGAGGACGCACCCGACCAGCTGCGCCCTCGAGACCGACGTGGGACCGGCGCCGTTCCCGGCTCACGGATCACGACGTCACGCTGCCGTACCCTTCGGGCTGCGGCGACAGGTGCCGGCGACGCGGTCGACGACACCCGGGCCCGCCGCCTGCAGCGATCCCCAGACGAGCTCCAGGAAGGGACACCGCACCGGTGAGCGACGCGCGGGGCGCCCCCTCGGCGGCGACCCAGCAACGGCTGGGTGGCCGCTACCTGCTGCGTGAGGAGGTCGGCCGGGGCGGGATGGCCGTGGTCCACCGCGCGGTGGACACGGTGCTCGACCGTGAGGTCGCTGCGAAGCTGCTCCACCCGCATCTGGCCACCGACCCCGCCTTCCTGGAACGGTTCCGGCGGGAAGCACGTGCGGCAGCGGTCCTCGCGCACCCCAACGTCGTGGCCGTCCACGACTGGGGCGAGCACGATGAGGGCGCCTTCCTGATCCTGCAACTGGTGGACGGCGTGTCGCTGCGGGACGTCCTGCGCAGCCGTGGGACCCTGACCCCCGCCGAGGCGCTGGCCGTGCTGGTCCCCGCCGCCGCCGGGCTCCAGGCCGCCCACGATGCCGGGCTCGTCCACCGCGACGTCAAGCCGGAGAACCTGCTGATCGGTCGCGACGGCAGTGTCCGGGTGACCGACTTCGGCCTGGCACGCGCCGCCGCCAGCGCGACCAGCACGTTCGGGCCGGAGGTGCTGATCGGCTCGCCGCACTACCTCGCCCCGGAGGCGGTCCAGGGCGCGCCGGTGGACGGACGCGCCGACGTGTACGGGCTCGGCGTCCTGCTCTTCGAGTGCCTGACGGGCAGGCCTCCGCACCACGGGGAGACCCCGTTCACCACGGCGGTGGCCCACGTCGAGCGTGCGGTCCCGCCACCCTCGTCCCTGGTGGCCGACCTCGCGCCCGCCCTCGATGCCGTGGTCCTGGGCGCCACCGACCGTGACCCCGCCCGTCGGACCGCGAGCGCCGCTGACTTCGCCCGCGAGCTGCGGGCAGCGGTCGGCGACACCCGGGGCTCGCTGCCGCCGGTCGGTGACGTCACCGCCGCCCACCCGCCACCGCGCCCTCCGATCGAACCGTCGGGACCGACACCGCCGCTCGGGACCGCCTCCCCGCCCCCGGCGCCGGGATTCACCGTGGTCGTCCCGGTGGCCGAGATGCACACCCAGCTGGTCGGCGCCGAGGCTCCGTCCACGACGCCGACGACCAACGGCCGGCCGGGGACCCCCCCGGCGGCACCGATCCACCGGGGGTCGGCACCGGAGGCGCCAGCGCCGGCACCGGCGAAGCGCCGACGGCGACGACGCTGGCCGCTGGTACTGCTGCTGCTCGCGACGCTGATCGGCGGGTCGGCGCTGGGTGGCTACCTGCTGTGGGATCGCGTTCTGGCTCCGATGACCCCGATCCCTTCGGTGCTCGGGGCCCCGGAGGCCAGTGCGGTCGAGCAGCTCGAGCGTGCCGGCTTCCAGCCGGTGGTCGAGGAGGACGCGGTCCACGACCTCGGCGTGCTCGAGGGGCACGTCCTGACCCAGCGCCCCCAGGGCGAGCAACGCAAGGGCAGCGAGATCGTGCTCGTCCTCTCGGCCGGACCCCGCCAGGTGGCGATCCCCGAGCTCAACGGGCTGCCGAGCGAGGAAGCGGCGGCGGAGCTCGACGCCGCCGACCTGACGGCTGCGGTGACCGAACGCCATGACGAGCAGGTGCCATCGGGCATCGTCATCGAGAGCGACCCCCCCGCCGGTGAGGAGGTCGACGAAGGCAGCGAGGTGGCGGTCACCGTCAGCCTGGGACCGACGCCGCGGGAGGTCCCGTCGCTGGTGGGCGGCAGCCTGGCCGAGGCCCGCGAACTGGTGGCCGAGTCGGGGCTCGAACTGGTGGTGGGCGAACGCCGCTACGACGCGGAGGCCTCCGTCGACCAGGTGCTCGCCCAGGAGCCGGCGCCGGCCGCGGTCCGCTACGCCGGTGACGAGGTGACGGTCGTCGTCTCGGACGGGCCCGAGCCCGTGGCGCTGCCGAACGTGCGGGGTGAGCGGGTGGCCGACGCCGTCGCGACCCTCGAAGCCCTCGGTCTCGAGGTCGAGGTGGAACGCCGCGGGGGGTTCTCCGCCTTCTTCAACCCCGACCGCGTCTACGACCAGGATCCCGGACCCGGCAGCACGCGTCTGCCCGGGCAGACGGTCCTGCTCTACGCCTACGAGCCCTGATCGTCCCGTGCCCAGGGCAGCACCGGGCGTGCGTCGGCAGGGGCAGGGCTGACCAGCGGACCGGAGGCGGGACGCCGTTCGGCACGCTCACGTGCCACCTCGGCATCCGCGGCATCCGCCTCGTGGCCTCGGACCTCGATCGAGGACAACGCCGGGGCCTCGAACCGGACCCCGGGGAGCACCTCGACCAGCGAGAGGCGGACCGCGGTCGTGAGCACCGGCTCGTCCAGTGCGATGAGCTGACGCTGCCGGCCGAGGTCGAGCAGGGTCGCGCCGATGAGCACGTCGCCATCGAAGCGGAGCTCGGCGCGCTGGGTCCGCCCGCTGGCCTCGTAGGCGGCGGCATCGTGGTGATCACCGTTGGAGACCGCCAGCGCCGTGACCCACGCCGGGGCGGCCAGCAGCACATCGATCGTCTCATCGGTGTCCGGCGGGCGTGCCGCGATCTCGGCCCGCCACGCGGTCGTCGGGTCACCATCGACCATCCGGTCGGGCGCGAAGACCCGGTCGTCAGCCGGTGGGGCGCTGGTCAGCGTCGCCACCCCGCTCAGCTCCAGCACCTCGGGCAGCTCCGGGTACCGCTCGGATGGGAAACCGAGCCGCGTCAGCGGGGATTGCTCGACCGCGAACGGGCCGAGCTCAGCCAGCGCGAGACCGAGCGTGATGACGCCCACCACGGCGGCCACAGCCGCCAACGCGACGAGGACACGGACCAGGCGCCGCCGCCGCCAGCCGCCTCGCTGGGCGGGATCGGCACGGGAGGTGGGCACCCGCGGCGGCACCGCCGTCCGGTCCGCCGGATCGAGGTCCAGCCCGCAGGCCAGGCACAGCTCGCGCGTGCGGGCGTTGACCGCCCCGCAGCTGCTGCACACCCGGCTCGCGCCGCGACCGCTGGCCGGCGGTGGGGGCGCTGGCGATGGTGCTGCGCCGGGGGCGGCCGCGGTGCCCACCACCGCACCGCCCGCCGCCGACGTCGCGAGCGCGGCGGGGTCCGCGGCGGTGCCCGGCGAGGTCGCCGCGGCGTCCGCGGTCGCCGGCGACCCGGCATCGACAGCACCGGACGGACCGGCCGTGACTTCCACGGCCGTGCCGCAGCTGGTGCAGAACCGGCCCGGTGGCGCCAGCTCGGCCGCGCAGTTCGGGCAGCGCTCGGGCGTCGCTGGCGGGATCTCGTCGGGCACGGGGAAGTCAGGTCCTCGTCGTGGCGCTCGGGTCCGGGGGGACCGGTCCGGATGGTAGACCGAGGAGCGGTCGAGGCGTCGGCACCGGCACCGCACGCCGTGCCGGGACACGAGGCACTCACCGCCGATGGGCGCATGAGCGGGCCACCGGGGCACCGGTGGTAGCCTGCCGGCGATCACACGCGCCGTCCGACATCGGTCTCCGGCACGATCCTCGCCGCGCCGCTCCGGGACGTGGCCCTGGTTCCGCGTCGAGGCGGGCGGCCCACCGGCCGCGGTCGTGCTGCGCCCGCGAGGGGCAGCGGTGTGTGGACGAGAGGTGGGGAACAGCCGTGGCGAGAGAGGACACCTCCATGGTGGTCGTGATGCGTGGCGGCGCCAGCGACACCGACGTGGACAAGGTGGTGCACGCCATCACCGAGGTCGGCGGCGACGCGTTCGTCTCCCGCGGCAAGCACCAGACGATCATCGGCCTGGTCGGTGACCTGACGCAGTTCGCCGAACTCCCGCTGCATGCCTTCCCCGGTGTCGAGGACGTGATCCGGGTCAGCAAGCCCTACAAGCTGGTCAGCAACGATGCCCACCCGAGGCCCTCGACCGTCTGGGTCGGTGACGCACCCGTCGGTCGGGACACCGTCACCCTGATCGCGGGACCTTGCGCTGTGGAGACCGAGGAGCAGACCCGTGCGGCCTGCCACATGGCCAGGGAGGCCGGTGCCACGATCCTGCGCGGCGGGGCCTACAAGCCACGCACCTCGCCGTACGCCTTCCAGGGTCTCGGCGAACCGGGTCTCGAGCTGCTCCACGCCACCGCGCGCGACCTCCAGCTGCCCTTCGTCACCGAGGTGGTCACCCCCGCCGACGTGGAGACGGTGGCGGCCAAGGCCGACATGCTCCAGGTCGGGGCGCGCAACATGCAGAACTTCCAGCTGCTGAAGGAGGTCGGCATGGCCGGCCGGCCGGTGCTGCTCAAGCGCGGACTGACCGCCACGATCGACGAGTGGATCATGGCAGCGGAGTACATCGCGCAGACCGGCAACCTGCAGATCGTGTTGTGCGAACGGGGGATCCGCACCTACGAGCCGATGACCCGCAACACCCTCGACGTCTCCGCGGTCCCCGTGGCACAGTCGCTGTCACACCTTCCCATCATCATCGATCCCTCCCACTCCGGCGGCAAGCGTGAGCTGGTCCTGCCCCTGATCCGTGCCGGCATCGCGGTCGGCGCCGATGGGGTCATCGTCGACGTGCACCCGCAGCCAGAGGCGGCCCTGGTCGATGGCCCGCAGGCGCTGGTCAGGGAGGACATCGTCCGGCTGCGAGAGACGGTGGCGCGGTTCGCCGAGGCCGCGGGGCGCGAGGTGGCCCGCATCGACCACGAGCGCAGTGTCGGTGCCTGGGGACGCTCGGCCGCCGGTCTGTGAGCCAGTCGACGGCTCAGCCCGAGGTCGGCTGCTCGCGCTGGGCGTCGTAGGCGGCCTGCAACGCGGTGTCCAGATCGGTCCCCGCCGACCAGCCGAGCAGGTGCCGGCACGCGTCGGCATCCCGCACGATGGCGTCGTGTCGTGCCGAGGGCAGCAGCCCGAGGGCCAGCGCCGGCTCGATGCCGGCTGCGGCGGCCGCCGTCAGCGCCACGGCTTCCGGCGGGAGGTAGGGCACCCGCAGTCGCAGCAGCTCACGCGCGCCGACGATCGTGCGCGTGCGCCGGACGAGCTCGGCGTAGCTGACCACGTCGGGGCCGCCGACATCCAGCACCTGACCAGCGGCCAGCGGTTCGGCGAGGACCACCGTGAGCAGCTCCAGCAGGTCGTGGAGCGCGATCGGCTGCGTCAGCGACGCCGACCAGGGGGCCTCGAGCTGGACCGGCAGACGGGCTGCGGCCAGCAGCAGCGCGAAGGAGGCGCTGCCAGCGCCGAGCACGATCCCGGCTCGTAGCTGCGTGACGGGCACAGGACCCAGCGTCAGCTCGACGCCGGCCTGCTGGCGCGCGTACAGGTGCGGCGAGGTCGTGTGCAGCCGGTCCTCGTCCACCAGGCCACCGAGGTAGATGACGCGCTGCAGCCCCGCGAGATCCGCCCCGTCGCGGAACGCGGCGGCGGCCCGGCGCTCACGATCCACCAGGTCACGGGTGGAGGACGCCATCCCGTGGACCAGGTAGTAGCCCGCATCCGCACCGTCGGCGGCTCGCAGTACGGCCTGGCCGTCCTCCACGCGTCCCTGGACGACCCGCACGTCGTCCCGCCACGCGGCACCGAGCCGGGCGGGCTCGCGCACCAGGCACGTCACCTCGTGTCCGGCTGCCAGCAGGCGTGGGACGAGGGCACCGCCGACGAAGCCGGTCGCGCCGGTGACGAGCAGGTGCACGCTGCCTCCTGTCCGGGTGGGGCGGGGGTCGTCGGGCGGGGCGGGGGTCGTCGGGCGGGG
>JAWLDJ010000056.1:0-4289 GCA_041686695.1 Nitriliruptoraceae bacterium | reverse complement strand
GGGGCGGGGGTCGTCGGGCGGGGCGGGGGTCGTCGGGCGGGGTCGGGATCGGCCCGGGCGTTCAGCTCGTGCGGCCGCGCGAGCGGAGTGCGGAGGCCAGTAGCGCCGCTGCGTGCTGGCACTGGGCAGCGCTCACGTCGAGGTGGGTGACCAGTCGCAGCAGGTGCGGGCCCATGGCGCCGACCCTCACCCCCTCGCGGCCCAGTTCCTCGATCACCGCAGCTGCGGGTCGGTCACCGGTCGGGACGTAGACGATGTTGGTGGTGACCGCTGCCGGGTCGAGCAACCCGGGATGAGCGGTGGCCAGCGTCCGCGCCATGGCACGCGCGTTGTCGTGGTCCTCGACCAGCCGCTCACGGTGGTGCTCGAGCGCGTGGGACCCGGCCGCGGCCAGGATGCCGGCCTGGCGCATCGCCCCGCCGAAGCGGCGCCGCCACCGCCGGGCACGGTCGATGACCTCGGCGTCACCGACGGCCAGCGAGCCGACGGGCGCTCCGAGCCCCTTCGACAGGCACACGCTGAACGCGGTGAAGGTGCGCCCGACCGCCACGGGATCCTCCCCGGTCGCTGCCAGGGCGTTCCAGAGTCGGGCGCCGTCGGCGTGGAAGGGCACGCCCCGCTGGTCGGCGACCGCGCGCAGGTCGGCGAGGCGTGCGAGACCGTGGACGGCCCCGCCACCACGGTTGGTGGTCTCCTCGACCGAGATGGCGCCCACCTCGGTGTTGGGGAACCCGACGGGCCGCAGGGCCGTACGCACGTCATCGGCCGTCAGCCGACCGCGCTCCCCGTCGACGGTACGGAACTGGACCTGCGCGTTGATGGCGGCCGCCCCGAGCTCGTAGGCGACGATGTGGGCGGTGGCCTCGCACACGACCTCGCTGCCCGGCGGTACCAGGGCACGGAGCAGGATCTGGGTCGCCATCACACCGGTCGGGGTGAACACCGCGGCCTCGCGGCCGAACAGTGCCGCCACCTCGACCTCCAACGCGGTGACGCTGGGATCCTCGCCGTACTGGTCGTCACCGACCTCGGCTGCCGCCATCGCCCGTCGCATCGCGGGGGTCGGGCGGGTGACCGTGTCGGAACGCAGGTCGATCTGGCCGCTCATGTCGGTCTCGAGACGAACTCGAGCACGGCGTCGTGCATGGTGCGCCCGCCGGCGACGAGCCCAGGTCGAGGTGCTCCTCCCAGTTCACGATCGAGTTCGGTGACCACACCACCGGCCTCGATCACCAGCAGGCGGCCCGCGGCCCAGTCCCACGGCTGCAGGGCGAACTCGACGTAGGCGTCCGCACGGCCGGCGGCCACCCACGCGAGGTCCAGCGCCGCCGCTCCCCCACGGCGCAGGTCCCGGAACCGGGCGAGCAGCCCGGGGATCTCACGCCCCCAGTCCGTACGGACCGCGCGGTCGTAGGCGAACCCGGTACAGACCAGGCCGTGCGCGGGGTCGGCCACCTCGCGCACGTGCAGCCGCTGCTCCCCCAACCACGCACCCTGCCCGCGAGCGGCGTGGAAGACCTCGCCGCTGGTCGGCTGCACGATGGCACCGGCGACGGTCCCGTCCGCGTCCACGCAGGCCACCGAGACGCACCACAGCGGCCACCCGTAGAGGAAGTTGACGGTCCCATCGAGCGGGTCGATGACCCAGGTGCGGCCGGTGCTGCCCGTTCGGGGGTCCTGCGCCTCTTCTCCGAGGATGCCATCATCGGGCCGGGCGGTCAGCAGCGAGGTGACGATGGCCTGCTCCGCTGCCGCGTCGGCGGCGGAGACCGGATCGGTGCCGCTGCTCTTGTGCTCCACCCCGAGATCGGCCCCCGCGGCCAGGTCCTGCGCGAAGCGCAGCAGGAGCTCGCCGGCACCGGTCGCGACCTCGACCGCCAGCTCGCGCAGGTCGTCGGCTGGGACCTCGGTGCCGGTCGAGGTGCCCATGATCGCTCCTGTGGGGATCGTGACGTGGGGGATGGACGGGCCGGGGGGCCGGCGCCGTACCGGTCGAGCCTACTGGCGAGGCCGTCGGGTCCGGCTCGTCCACAGGTCGGCAGCGATCCGTCACCACCGCACGGCGCAGCGACGCGAGGCTGGGTCCACCACCGAACCGAGGAGCCACGCCATGGACCTGGACACCCCGCCGCTGCGCAGCTGGAACGACATCGACACCTTCCTGCTGGACGATGCCACGCACGACCTGTCGGTGGGGGTCGGACCGCTGCCGACGCTGGCCGCCGCCATCGGCGACGAGGTGGTCGCGCTGGTCACCCTGCGCCCCTTCGACGACACCGGGCCGGTGCCGGCGCTGGTCGAGGTGCTCGCCCTGCTGCTGCCGCTCGGGGTGGACCGGGTGGCGCTGCGGCTCACCGGGCGTGCCTGGTCCACCCTGGACCCGATCCCGCCGGTCGGCGACGACGGGGACCTGCGAGCTCGCGTGCTGGTCCTGGTGCGGGCCGATGGCCGGTCGCGGCCCTGTCGGATCGCCAGTCAGCTCCACGAGCTGCAGCCCGAGCCGACATCGCAGGGTTGGACGCTCGGTGCCGCGATCACCGACAGCGAGGAGCCACCGGTGGCCCCCCTGCTCGAGGCGCTCGGCATCCTGCTGGACCGCCGTGACGAACTACAGAAGGACACGACCGGAGCGAGCCTGGTGGCGCAGTTGGGCCGGATCCTGCTGCTGGGTCACCAGCTCGCACTGGCACCCGAGCTCGAGTTGCAGCTCACCGCCGCCAGTGCCGGTTGACCCAGAGCGTTGCCCTCCCGACGCTCCCACCACGAGCCGACGAAACGCCCACGAGTCCAGGAAGGCGGCAGGATGACCGACCGACACCAGTGGACCGAGGCCCAGTGGCGTGACGCCCTGGACCCCGAGGCGTTCCAGGTGTTGCGCCAGGCCGGGACGGAACGTCCCTTCACCGGCGCCTACTGGGACACCACCACACCCGGGACCTACCGGTGCCGCGGCTGTGGAGCGCTGCTGTTCCGATCGGAGACCAAGTTCGATGCCCACTGCGGCTGGCCGAGCTTCTTCGCACCCGAGGATCAGGAGGCGATCACCCTCCACGAGGACCGTGCCCTCGGGATGCGTCGGGTCGAGGTCCGCTGCGCGGCCTGCGACGGCCACCTCGGGCACGTCTTCGACGACGCTCCCGACCAGCCCACCGGGCTGCGCTACTGCATCAACTCGGCGTCCCTGGAACTCGAGCCCGACGCCTCGGGGTGAGCCCGGGTCCCGCGCCGGTCAGTTCGCGTCGTCGGCATCGAGGTCGCCGTCGACGCTGACCTCGCCGGACTTGACCTTCGCCCCGTACTCGTCGACGTACTCCTGCTCCGAGAGCAGCATGATCTCGTACATCAACTCATCGGTGGCCGAACGCAGCACGAAGGGATCGTCGCGCCGCTCGTAGTACCGGCTGAGATCGAGCGGGGTGCCGTAGCGCATCAGGACCGGCCCACGCCTCGGGATACGGGCACCGGTCGGCAGTGCCTGATCGGTGCCCTGGATGCCGCAGGGGATGATCGGGACCTGGGCTTCGAGCGCCATGCGTACCGGCCCGGTCTTGCCCCGGTACAGCCGTCCGTCCGGACTGCGGGTGCCCTCAGGGTAGATGCCGAGCAGTTCACCGCTGCGCAGGATCTCGACCCCCGTCGCCAGACTGGCGTCACCCTCGCCCTGTCCCCGTCGCAGCGGCACGACGCCGGTGCCCTGGAAGAACCACTTGGTCCGCCACGAGTCCCAGTAGTCGGCCTTGCCCAGGAAGTACACCGGTCGAGGCACGTTCATCGGCAGCACGAGCGAGTCGATGAAGGAGAGGTGGTTGCAGGCCAGGATCGCTGGTTCCACGGGCGGGACGCGTTCCAGGCCCTCCACCGTGACCTGGAGATAGGGGTTGAGCACCGGTGGCAGCGCGCGCTTGAGGCCCCGGTACATCGGTGGTGCATCCCGCATGCCCGCCACATCTGTCTCCTCACCGGTGGTCACCGGATCGCTGGCTCGGTCGTCCCCTGCTCGGGTTCCGGCACGACCGACCGGATCCCGCGGCATCCCTGGTGCTGCCTCACCGCCCCGCTCACGCGGTGGGAGGGCTGCCATCTCGCTAGCCTAGGGAGGCACCCGGGGGTCGTCGAGCCTCGAACCCCGCGGGCCCGCGCGACCGGACAGCACGCCGGCACGACGGGGAGAGCTGCGCGCAGGACGGATCCGGAGGAACTGTGGCCGAGGACATGGGCACCTGGCCCCCAGAGCAGGCGACCGTCCTGCTCGAGGCGCTGAGCGAGGCTGGTCTCACACCCGAGGCCAA
>JAWLDJ010000055.1:0-14131 GCA_041686695.1 Nitriliruptoraceae bacterium | reverse complement strand
ACCAGCCCCATCGCCTGCATGAAGGCATAGGCCGTGGTCGGCCCGACGAACCGGAAGCCCTGCGACTTCAGCTCCCGGGCCAGAGCCGTCGATGCGGAGGTGACGTCCGGCACCTCCGTGGGACTGCGCGGTCGACGCCGCCGGCCGGCGGTCGGCGCGAAGGACCAGGCCAGCGCGTCGAGCGAGCCGCCCGACTCCCACAGTCGCAGCAGGGCACGCGCATTGTCGATCGTCGCCTCGATCTTCGCCCGGCTGCGCACGATCGACGCGTCGGCCAGGAGCTGCTCCACCTCGGGAGCGCCGAAGGCGGCGACCACCTCGGGCTCGAAAGCGGCGAAGGCCGCCCGGAAGGCAGGTCGCTTCCGCAGGATCGTCAGCCAGGACAGGCCGGCCTGGAAGCCCTCCAGGCAGAGCTTCTCGAACAGACGTCGGTCGTCGTGCACGGGGCGGCCCCACTCCCGGTCGTGGTAGGCGACGTAGTCGGCATCGTCGCCGCACCACCAGCAGCGCAGCAGGCCGTCGGGATGGCGGCGCAAGCCCTCGACGGCGAGGCGCTCGGGTGCGTTGGTCACGGTGGGTGCCTTCGGGGCCGCCCGCAGCGGGCCGTGGTGCTCGGGGTGCACCCTACGTTGACAGGGTGGCGGGGTGCTGCGACCCTGTCCGACGTCCGGCGTCCTTCGGGGCGCTGCCGCGTGCTGACCCGGTGTCCCGTCGGGAGCGCATGGGCCCGGATCGTCCACCGCGGGCTCGCCCCGGTCGACGCCCCAGGCTCCGCGGCGACGCCACCGAGCCTCTGGCGCCGGTCGTACCCTGTCCGCCGATCCCCTGACCGAAGAGACCCGACCCCGATGTCCGAGACCCCGACCCAGCACCCGACCGCTCCGACCGACACCGCGCCACAGGCGCAGGAACCCGTGGTCGTGGCCCAGGAGCCCGGTGGCTCCATGACCTCCACCGGCGAGAGCATCGTCGAGCACGATCTGACCGACGACGAGTTCGAAGCAGCCCTCGAAGGCACCGTCACCGCGGTGGAGGACGGCAAGATCATCGAAGGGGTGGTCGTCAAGGTCGACCCCGACGAGGTCCTGCTCGACATCGGTTGGAAGTCCGAGGGTGTGATCCCCTCCCGCGAGCTGTCCATCAAGCTCGATGTGGACCCCAACGAGATCGTCGCCGTCGGCGATGTCGTCGAGGCGCTGGTCATGAAGAAGGAGGACGAGGAGGGTCGGCTCGTCCTGTCCAAGAAGCGGGCGCAGTACGAGCGGGCGTGGGGCACGATCGAGCAGATCTACAACAGTGACAAGACGGTGCAGGGCTCGGTCATCGAGGTGGTCAAGGGTGGCCTGATCCTCGACATCGGGCTGCGCGGCTTCCTGCCGGCCTCCCTGGTCGAGATGCGGCGTGTGCGCGACCTGCAGCCCTACGTGGGCGAGTCGCTCGAGTGCAAGATCATCGAGCTGGACAAGAACCGCAACAACGTCGTGCTCTCCCGACGCAAGTTCCTCGAGGAGACCCAGTCGGAGTTCCGCAACGACTTCCTCACCTCGCTGCAGAAGGGTGAGGTCCGCGCCGGGGTGGTGTCCTCGATCGTGAACTTCGGGGCCTTCGTGGACCTCGGTGGCGTCGACGGGCTCGTGCACGTCTCCGAGCTGTCCTGGAAGCACATCGACCACCCGTCCGAGGTCGTCGAGGTGGGTGACCAGGTCGAGGTCGAGGTCCTCGACGTCGACCTCGAGCGCGAGCGGGTGTCGCTGTCGCTCAAGGCCACCCAGGAGGACCCCTGGCAGAAGTTCGCGCGCGAGCGCGCGGTCGGGGAGCTCGTGGACGGGGAGGTCACCAAGCTGGTGCCCTTCGGCGCCTTCGTGAAGGTCGCCGACGGGATCGAGGGCCTGGTCCACATCTCGGAGCTCGCCGAACGTCACGTCGAGGTGCCCGAGGCCGTCGTGAACGTGGGTGACAAGATCGAGGTCAAGGTCATCGACATCGACACGGTCCGGCGGCGCATCTCCCTGTCGCTGAAGCAGGCGCAGGCCCCGACGGCCACGGAGGAGGAGTCCCCCTACGACGAGGGGCCCACGGTCGAGACCGCCTACTCCTCCGGCGACGACGACAGCGTCGGTGGGGGCACGCTGGCCGCCGCGTTCGCCCAGGCCGGCTTCGGCCGCGACGAGGCCAGCATGTCGCCCGAGGAGATCGCACTGGCGGAGGCCACGATGCCCGCCGAGGCACCGGCCACGCCGGTCGAGGAACCGGCCGCCGAGCCCGCCTCGCCAGCGGGCGGGGAGCCGGAAGCCGAGCCCGCTGCGTCCGAGAGCCGCGAGCCGGCGGCCGAGGCCTCCCCGGCCGGTGAAGAGGACGAAGCTCCCGGTGCCGATGAGGGCTCCGCTGAGGACGACCAGCAGGCCTGAGCCCACGCGCCGATCGCAGCGCCCCGGTGGAGACACCGGGGCGCGCTGCGTTCGCCGGTACCAGGAGCGCGGGAAGAGGAGGGATCGGCATGTACCTGGTCGGACTGACCGGCGGGATCGGATCCGGGAAGTCGACGGCGGCACAGCGGTTCGCTGCGCTCGGTTGCGACGTGCTGGACGTGGACGGTGTGGCGCACGAGGTCGTGCAGCGCGGAGAGCCGGCACTCGAGGAGCTCGTGGCGCGCTTCGGGCGCGACATCGTGCGCCCCGACGGGCAGCTCGATCGGCCACGGTTGGCGCAGTTGGTCTTCAACGACGACGACGCCAGGCAGGACCTCGATCGGATCACCCATCCGCGGGTCGCGGCCCGGATCGCCGAGCGCATCCAGGAGCTGGTCCAGGACCGCCGCGACCGGGGGCCGCACCTGATCGTGGTGGACCACCCCTTGCTGGTGGAGACGGATCAGGCCGCCCGCTTCGACGCCGTGGTCGTCGTCGAGGCCGAGCAGGAGGCCCGTATCCATCGCCTGGTCGAGCGTGGCCTCGCCGAGGACGATGCTCGGGCCCGCGTGCGTGTGCAGTCCAGTGACCAGGCGCGCCGTGCCGTGGCCACGCACGTGATCGTCAACGACGCCGATGTGGCCGCGCTGCACGCCCAGGTCGACGAGGTGCACGCCGATCTGCTCGTCCGTGCGCGGCGGACGTCGGCCAGCTAGACGAGCAGGAGGGCGAGCAGGCCGCCGAGCACCGCGTAGACCAGCGTGATGCCGATCGTGCGCCGCATGACGTCCGCCTCCCCGCCGGTCAGGCCCACGGTGGCACCGCCGGCGACGATGTTGTGGGGGGCGATCGGGTTCCCGACCGAGGCGCCGAAGTTCTGCGCGCCGAGCAGCGGGAGCACGTCGTAGCCGAGCTTCTCTGCCGTGGCGACCTGCAGATCGGTGAACAGCACGTTGGACGCCGTGCCCGATCCGGTGACGAACGTGCCAAGGACCCCGACCAGTGGAGCGAGGACGGGCCACGCCGCGGCGGTCGAGTCGGCGGCTGCGGTTGCCAGTGCCTCGGTCATGCCGGAACGGACCATCAACCGGGCCAGCAGCAGCATGGCCAGCAGGGCGACCGATACCGGGACCAGCTGCCGCAACGTGGTGGTGATCGCGGCCCCCAGGGTGTCGATGGCGACGCGCTGGACGGCGGCACCGAGCAGGAAGGACAGGACCAGCAGGGTGCCCGGGTGGGTGAGCGGGGACATGCTCCCCGTGAAGCCACCCTCCAGCGTCCAGCTGAGGACGAGGGCGTCGAGGGTGTCGGCCACCGGGGTGACCAGCCGCGTCAGCAACACCAGGCCGATCAGGATCAGGTAGGGAGCCCCGGCGCGCAGCAACGCCACCCCACCGGTGTCGACGTCCGCGAGCTCCTCGGGGACCTCCCCGGGGAGCTCAGCGACCACATCGTCGCCCTCCGCGATCCCGATCTCCGCCTCGGCCACCTCCACCTCCTGCGAGCGTCGCACCAGCAGCACACCGACGAACACCGCCATGCCCACCAGGGCGCCGCCGAGCGTCGGGAGCTCCGGGCCGAGGAACGTGGCGATCGCCCACATCGGCACCAGGAAGGCCGCCCCGGCGAACAGCGTCCAACCCCAGATGCCGCCGGTCATCCGGGTCCCGGTGCCCCGGGAGGCGATGAACATCATCACCACCAGCGGGACCAGGCCGAACGCCAGGTGGTAGATCGCGCTGGCTGCCGAGAGCTCCAGCGCCGCGAAGTCCGTGGCGGCGACCATCGGCACGACGGGCGTGCCGATCGCCCCGAACGAGACCCCGACACCGTTGCCGATCATGGCGATCACGACCGCGACCAAGGGCCGGTAGCCGACGCCGACCAGGAAGGGCGCGGCGAGTGCCACCGGCGACCCGAAACCAGCGCCCCCCTCCATGAACAGGGTGAAGAACCACGCGATCAACAACGCGAGGATGCGTGGGTCACCCGACAACCGGCCGAGGGCGACCCGGAGCACGTCGGTGCCACCGGTCGCGACCTGGAGGTGGTAGATCGCCAGCGCCGGGAGGATGATCCACAGGATCGTCAGCGAGGTGAAGCCCGCCTCGGCGGCGACCCCGGCCAGTCCGCCCGCCAGGCCGACCTCCGCTCGCACCTCCGTCCCGAACCCGAAGCCGAGGATGGCCACCACCAGCGCGAGTGCCGCCCCTGCGATGCCCGCTCGGGAGGCCGGCCATCCCAGGCCGAGCATCAGCGCCAGGACCAGCAGGATGGGCACAGCGGCGAGCAGCGCGAGCACGAGGGGCGGTCTCCGGTCGGCTGGGCGTGGCTACCGGCAGGGTGGTGGCCGGACGCCAGGGGCGGGGCCGGTCGGCGGACCGGCGACCCGGCCTGGCCGGTCGGACCTGCACGGTGCGGTCCCCAGGCTTCGGCCCCGCACGCTAGGGCGTCGTGGTGTCGCTGGTGGGCGGTACCGTCGGCCGTATGGCCCCCGAACCTGCCCCGGACCACCTCGCCGACGTCGCCGCCGCCCGTGCGGAGCTGCACCGCCACGTGCGCGACGACACGCCCCTGCGCGTGGTCAGCGGCTTCGAGCCCTCCGGCGATCAGCCGACCGCGATCGCCTCGGTCGTGGACGCCTTCCAAGCGGGGGAGCGTGCGGTCACGCTGCTCGGGGCGACGGGCACGGGCAAGACCTTCACCGCGGCCAAGGTGCTCGAGCAGGTCCAGCGCCCGTGTCTGGTCATGGCGCCCAACAAGACCCTCGCCGCCCAGTTGGCCAACGAGTTCCGGGAGTTCCTCCCCGACAACGCCGTCGAGTACTTCGTCTCCTACTACGACTACTACCAGCCAGAGGCCTACATCGCCTCCAGTGACACCTACATCGAGAAGGACTCGTCGATCAACGACGAGATCGACCGGCTGCGCCACCGTGCCACGATGGCGCTGCTGTCACGTCGCGACGTGGTGGTCGTCGCGTCGGTGTCGTGCATCTACGGTCTGGGCTCGCCGTTCCAGTACACCGATCACGTCCTCGTGCTGCGGGCCGGGGAGGAGGCCGGCCTCGACGCGGCGATCCGCAAGCTCGTGGCGCTCCAGTACAGCCGCAACGATCTCAACCTGGTCCGCGGCACCTTCCGGGTGCGCGGCGACACCCTCGAGGTGTTCCCGGCCGATGACGAGCGAGCGCTCAGGGTCGAGTTCTTCGGTGACGAGGTCGACCGCATCGTGCGTGTCGACACGCTCACGGGTGAGGTCGGCAAGCCGGTGTCCTCGGCCATGATCTTCCCCGCCTCGCACTACGTCTCCTCCCGGGAGGCGTTGGAACGTGCGCTGGTCTCGATCGAGGCGGAGCTCGAGGAGCGCCTCGCGGCGTTCGAGGCCGAGGGCAAGCTGCTGGAAGCGCAGCGGCTGAAGATGCGCACCAACCACGACCTCGAGATGATCCGCGAGGTCGGATCCTGCAACGGCATCGAGAACTACTCCCGCCACTTCGACGGTCGGGCTCCCGGGGAAGCTCCCTACACGCTGCTGGACTACTTCCCCGATGACTTCGTGGTGTTCATGGACGAGTCCCACGTCAGCGTCCCGCAGGTGGGAGGCATGTACGAGGGGGACCGGTCCCGCAAGGACAACCTGATCGAGCACGGGTTCCGGCTGCCCTCGGCCCGCGACAACCGGCCCCTGACCTTCGACGAGTTCCTCGACCGCATCGGTCAGCGGCTGTTCATCTCCGCCACGCCGGGTCCCTACGAGCGTCGCGAGTCCGACACGATCGCCGAACAGGTGATCCGTCCGACCGGCCTCGTCGACCCGCAGGTGGTCGTCAAGCCGACGACGGGCCAGATCGACGACCTGATGGAGCTGATCCGCCGACGCACGGAGGCGGGCCAGCGCGTCCTGGTGACGACCCTGACCAAGAAGATGGCGGAGGACCTGACCGACTACCTGCTGGAGAACGGGATCCGCGTCCGCTACCTGCACTCCGACATCGACACGGTCGAGCGCGTCGCCATCCTGAGGTCACTGCGCATCGGCGAGTTCGACGTCCTGGTGGGCATCAACCTCCTGCGGGAGGGACTCGACCTGCCGGAGGTGTCCCTGGTGGCGATCCTGGACGCCGACAAGGAGGGGTTCCTGCGCTCGTCCACCTCGTTGATCCAGACGATCGGTCGCGCGGCCCGCAACGTCGACGGCGAGGTGGTGATGTACGCCGACCACCTCACCGACTCGATGCGCGTGGCGTTGGAGGAGACCGAACGCCGGCGCGAGAAGCAGCTGGCCTACAACGCCGAGCACGGCATCGACCCGCAGACCATCCGCAAGCGGGTCGGGGACATCATCGCCGCCGTGCGGGCGGAGGAGCTCGGTGAGGAGTACCGCCCGGGTGAGGCTCCGGCATCGCTGCCCAGCGAGACGGCCGAGACCGACGAGCTGCCCACCGAGGAGCTCGCGGCGCTGATCCAGCGTCTGGAGGAGGAGATGCAGGAGGCGGCCGCCGAGCTGCGGTTCGAGTACGCCGCACGCCTGCGCGACGAGATCGGCGAGCTGCAGAAGGAGCTCACCGGGATGCGGGCTGCCGGCGTCTGACCCACCGGTTGCCACCAGCCAGTGCTCGCCTGCTGGGTCGGTGACCGAATTCCCCCTCGCGGAGGATGCTGGACCCACGTCACTGCGCGTAGTGTCGTGCGCCGGAGGCGGCGCCCCGGCCCGGCCACGCTGCCGGGCCCGGTCGTCCGCTCGAACGCCCCGTCGGAGGCGAACCATGGACGCAGTGCTGCGGTGCAGCGGATTGCGCAAGGCGTTCGGTGAGATCCAGGCCGTCGCCGACGTCAGCTTCGACATCGCCCCGGGGGAGACCTACGGGCTGCTGGGACCCAACGGCGCGGGCAAGACGACCTCGATCTCGATGATCGCCGGGCTGCTGGCCCCCGATGCGGGCGAGATCTCCGTGCTCGGCACCAGGATGACGCCCCGTGCACTCTCGGCCAAGGCCGCCGTCGGCCTCGTGCCGCAGGACCTCGCGATCTACCCGGATCTGACCGGGCGTGAGAACCTCCACTTCTTCGGCCGGCTGCAGGGGATGGGCAGCCGGCAGGTCCAGGCGCGCACGGACGAGGTCCTCGAGGTGATCGGCCTCAGTGACCGTGCCGACGACCGGGCAGGCGAGTTCTCCGGTGGCATGAAGCGCCGGCTGAACATCGGGATCGGTCTCCTGCACCACCCGAAGCTGCTGATCCTCGACGAGCCGACCGTCGGGGTCGACCCCCAGTCGCGCAACGCCATCCTCGAGTCGGTCGAAGCGCTGGCGACCGAGGGGCTCGCCGTGCTCTACACGACCCACTACATGGAGGAGGCCGAACGGCTGTGTCGCCGCATCGCGATCGTCGACCAGGGCCACGTGGTCGCCGAGGGCACCCGACGCGACCTGATCGACCTGATCGCCGAGCAGGACGTCGTCCGGCTCAAGGTGGCCGGTGACGTCCAGGCGGCGGCAGCCGCCTGTGCAGCCCTGCCGGCCGTGACCTCGGCGGACGCCGAGGACGACGAGGTCGTGTGCCTGCTGGACGGTGCCGCCGGCAACCTGCCAGCGCTGCTGGGCGCGGTCGCCGCCGCCGAGGCCACCGTGGTGGGGGTGGCGGTACGGGAACCGGACCTCGAGGACGTGTTCCTGCACCTCACGGGTCGCGCGCTGAGGGATTGAGATGCTGCGCGCTGCCTTCCACATCCTGGTCAAGGACACCCGCCTGCGGGTGCGTGACCGCAGTGTGTGGCTGTTCGCCTTCATCGTGCCGCTCGGCCTCACGTTCCTGTTCTCGAGCATCTTCCCCGACACGGACACGATCGAACTGACCGCCGGCGTCGTCGACCTCGACGGGGGCGAGGTGGCGGCTGGCTTCGTCGACGGGGTCGTCCCTTCCCTGGTCGATGCCGGGGTCGTGACCCGGGCGTCGTTCGAGGACGAGCAGCAGGCCCGTGCCCAGGTCGCCGAGGGCGCGGTCGACGCCGTCTGGGTGCTCCCCGCCGGGTTCTCCGAGGCCGTGCTGGCGGGGCAGGACGCCCAGATCGACGTGCTCGTCACGGCCGGCAGCAGCCTGCCGGGAGAGCTGGCCCGAGGGGTCGCCGAGGCCTACGCGCGCCGCATCGAGCAGGTCGGCCTCGCACTCGCGGTGGAGGGTGCCGTGACCGCTGCTGCGCCGTCCCCACAGTTGGTCGGCGCCATCGGGGCTGCCGCCACGGAGGCGGAGGACCTGATCCGCCTCAGCCCGCGAACCTCCGATGTCGGTGAGCCGCTGGACCCCCTCAGCTATCTGGCCGCGGGGATGGCCGCCTTCTTCGTGTTCTTCGTGGTCCCCTACGGCATCACGGGGCTCCTCGAGGAACGCCAGCTCGGCACGATGCCGCGGCTGCTGGCCGCGCCGATCGTCCCGGGGGCGATCCAGCTCAGCAAGCTGCTGGGCGCCTTCCTGCTCGGCATCATCTCGATGACGGTGCTCTCGGTCGCCTCGCACCTGCTGCTCGGTGCCGAGTGGGGGCCGCCAGCGGGCATCGCGATCCTGATCGTCGCTCTGGTGCTGGCCGCGATGGCGGTCATGTCGCTGGTGGCGGTCTTCGCGCACACCGCCGAGCAGGCCGGGAACTACCAGGCGGTCGTCGCCATCGTGCTCGGACTCAGCGGGGGCGTGTTCTTCCCGATCCCGGGGGACGCCGCTGTGCTGCGCGTCGTCACGTCGTTGTCACCGCACGGCTGGTTCCTCCGCGGCATGAACAGCCTGGCCGCCAGCGCGCAGTGGTCGGCCGTGCTGCCCGCAGCCGGTGCGATCCTGCTCTTCGGCGCGGTGACCGCGGTCCCGGCCGTGGTGCTGCAGCGCAGGAGGTCGACGTGGTGAAGAGCTGGGCGCTGGTCAGGGTCGAGGTCATCCGGCTGCTGCGTGACCGCTCCAACCTGTTCTTCGTGTTCGTGTTCCCGCTGCTGCTGATCATCTTCATCGGGGCGCAGTTCGGCAGTGACCTCTCGACCCGCCTGGGAACCGTCGCCGACCCCGATGACACGGCAGCCGTCGAGGTCGTGGACGCCCTCGAGGCGTTGGAGGGCGTCACGGTCGTGCCCTACGACACCGAGGAGGAGCTCAGCGACGAGGTCGACCGTGGCCTGATCGCGGGCGGCGTGGTGCTGCCGACCGGGTACGGCGAGGCCCTGCTCGAGGTCGAGCCGGTCGAGGTGGTCTTCCTCGGCCGACCCGATGCCACCTCGGCGTCCCTGCAGGCGCTCGTGAGCTCGGTGCTGGCCGAGCAGGCCCAGGCCGGTGCCGCCGCCATCCT
Source organism: Nitriliruptoraceae bacterium (assembly GCA_041686695.1). Classification (GTDB taxonomy): domain Bacteria; phylum Actinomycetota; class Nitriliruptoria; order Nitriliruptorales; family Nitriliruptoraceae; genus T1Sed10-7. The sequence continues at coordinate 4,397 of JAWLDJ010000055.1, read as the reverse complement.
CCTGGCGACGGGCCGGGCGGCGGTCGGGGCGGAGACACCCCCACTGCCGGAGCTCCGGGAGACGGCGCTCGCGGTCGAGGAGCAGGCCGCGGACATCGAGGTGACGGCCACGACCCTGGGGACCGACCAGCTGGCCGAGGAGTTCGCGAGCCTCGGCCAGTTCGACATCGGCGCCTCGAGCCAGCTGTTCCTGTTCACCTTCCTCACCTCGCTGGCGGGGGCGGGAGCGCTGATCCAGACGCGGCAGTACGGCGTGGCGACCCGCATGCTGTCGACGCCCACCTCGGTGTCCACGATCCTGCTCGGGACCGCCGGCGGACGGTTGGCGATCGCGCTGTTCCAGGCCGGCTACATCGTGTTGGTCAGCACGTTGGCCTTCGGCGTCAACTGGGGTGATCCGCTGGGGGCGACCGCGGTGATCGTGCTGTTCTCGATCGTCGCCGCCGCCGCCGCGATGGTGGTCGGGTCGGTGTTCTCCAACGACAGCCAGGCCTCCGGGGCGGGGGTGGGGATCGGCCTGGGAGCGGCAGCCCTGGGCGGGTCGATGATCCCGATCGAGCTCTATCCCGACACCGTGGCGCGCGTCGCGTTGGTCACCCCCCACGCATGGGCGAACGAGGCGATGGCGGAGCTGGTACGCCGCGACGGGACCATCGTGGACATCCTCCCACAGCTGGGGGTGCTGGCCGGCTTCGCTGTGGGCCTGCTCGCCCTGGGCTCCTGGACGCTGCGACGTGCGCTGATCCGCTGACCGGCGACCGGTCGCGGACGGAGCCCCGGTCGCGGCGTCGGGCACGGCGGCGGGTGGGGTCCCCGTCGACCCTGGTCACCTCGCTAGGCTCGCCACGCTGTCCGCGCCCGCTCACCCGATCGAGGACGACCACCGTGACCGCCCTACTCGCCGATGTGCACCCCTGGCTGGGCTACCTCGTCTCCGTCGTGGTGCTGGGTGCCGCGTTGCTGGCCTTCCGCAAGGCCAAGGAGGCCGCCGAGTTCCGTCCGAGCCCCTACGCGATGGCGATGGTCCTGCTGGACATCCACGTCACCCTCGGGATCGTGCTCTACGCCCTCGGGCAGTACTGGAACGCCCGTCCGGAGATCGCCTACGTCCACCCGGTGCTGGCCGTCGCAGCGCTCGGAGCCGGGCACGCCCTGCTCTCGCGCGCCAGGGGCACCCAGATGGCCGTCGACGCGCACCGCACGGCCGGTCGGGGACTGGTACTGGCGTTGCTGCTGGTCTTCGCGTCCATCGGTGTGGCCAGCGCGCCCGCGTTCCTCTAGGGCCTCACCAGCCGCCGCCGCTGCCCGGCCCACCGTGGCACGGCGAGACATCCTGCCAGGCGTCGGACCGAGGCGGCGGCTCGCGGTTGCCGTGCGCTAGCGCCGGTTGCCGGTGACGAGCCGGTAGATCACCAGCAGGATGATGGACCCGATGATGGCCGCCAGCCAGGTGGCGATGCTGAAGAACTCGCCGATCGGGTCGACGTCGAAGAAGACGCCGGCGAGGAAACCGCCGAGCAGCGCCCCGACGACGCCGATGAGCATGGTGACGATGATCCCACCAGGATCGTCGCCGGGCAGGATCGCCTTCGCGATGGCGCCGGCGAGCAGGCCGAGGACGAGGAACGCGATGATGCCCACGTCGTCCCTTTCAGATGGAGGGCTGGACCAACCGGAGAGCTGGACCAACCACCACCATGCCACTGCGGGCCGTGGCTGGCCATGTCCCCACGGGCGGGGCACCGCGGCGAGTGACCGTCGACCGCCGAGCTGCTGCCGGGGCTCAAGTCTGCAGGCGGCCCGCCGATGACCTGCGTATGTCCGTGCTACGAAACGCCGTGCTCGTGGGTGTCGCTGCCGCACTGTTGACCGGGGTGCTGCTCGCCGCCATACCCGTGTCAGCCGAAGTGCCTCCCCGGACAGCTCCGGAGAGCCGCATCGGCGATGTCGTCGCTGAGCGCCCTGGTGCTACGGCACGTTGTGGCACGCCGTTGACGGCGGATGGCGGGTACCCCTGCGCCGACGCCATCGGGGACCGTCGCTTCATCATCGCGATCGTCAGTCTCCTCCTCGGGGCGGGCGCGGCTGGGCTGGTGTTCGTGCAGAGCTGGGCGAATCCCGTCGCCGACCATCGCAGATCGCCATCGACGGCCCCTCTGGCGGTGCCGTACAGCGCCATGGTCCACGACAAGCTCCTGCCCTCGCCGCCACCGCCACCGCGCTAGCGTCGCCTCCGGGGACGCATCGCGGTCCGGTCACGAGCAGGACCGTGGACCGCTGTGCTCGACCCCGACCGGTCAGGCAACAGGCCAGGGCCGAGACGCCACCGCCGTGCTGGTGTAGGTCGCGCGTGTCGATGCGGGGCGTCTTCCCTCCGGTGTCGAGCCGGAGGGGCGGTGGTTACCAGCCTCGTTCGCGCCACTCCGGCAGGTGCGGACGCTCCGTGCCGAGCGTGGTGTCGTCCCCGTGGCCGGGATGGACGTGTGTCGAGTCGGGCAGGCGTGCGAACACCTGCTGCTCCAACCCGTCCATGATCCGGCGGTGCGCCTCGACCGAGCCGAAGGTGTTCCCGGGACCGCCGGGGAAGAGGGTGTCCCCGGAGAACAGGTGGGGGCGTGCGGCGCCCTGCACCAGGTAGAGCAGGGAGCCGGGCGTGTGGCCGGGGACGTGCAGCACCTCGATCTCGAGCTGCCCCACCGTCAGGACCTCGCCGTGCTCGAGCGTGCGGTCGAGGGTCCCGGGGAACAGCGGTGCATCGTCGGCGTGTCCCCAGATGTCGATACCGGCGGCGGCGATGCCCTCCCAGGCCCGAACGTGGTCCCAGTGGCCATGGGTCTGGACCGCTGCCAACGGGTCGGTGTGCTCGAGCGCTTCCAGCAGCCGCGGCGCCCGATCCGCCACGTCGATCAACAGCGATCGGCCGGTCGCGACGCAGCTGACCACGTAGACGTTGTTGTCCATCTCGCTGACCGAGAGCTTGCGGACCCTGACGGGACCGTCGGCACGGTCCAGCCAGGGTCCGTCGGGCGCCACGTGACCGGGGTCCGTGGGGGGCATGGCGATCTCCTGAGCGTGGCGGGCGCCGCTGCGAGCCGGGTCACCCGTCGTGCGAGCCAGGTCACCCCTCGGGGTCGACCTCGCGCGCCGGGCGGATGTTCTTCGGGGTCAGTTCGTTGCCCGAGCGGTCACCACGGGCGTAGGCCGCGATGTTGCCGAGCGTGGTCTCGGCGATGTTCGACAGCGCTTCCTGGGTGAAGAAGGCCTGGTGCGCCGTGATCAGCACGTTCGGGAAGGTCAGCAGCCGGGAGAAGACGTCGTCGGTGATGACCCGGTCCGAGAGGTCCTCGAAGAACAGGTCGCCCTCCTCCTCGTAGACGTCGAGGGCGAGGTTGCCGATCTTTCCGGACTTCAGCCCCTCGATGACCGCCACGGTGTCCACGAGCGGTCCGCGGGAGGTGTTGACGATCATCACGCCGTCCCTCATCTTCGCGATGGACTCCTCGTTGATGATGTGGTGGGTGTCGGGGGTCAGCGGGCAGTGCAGCGTGATGACGTCGCACTCGGCGAAGAGGGTGTCGAGGTCGACGTAGCGCACGCCGTAGTCGCGCACCTCGTCGTTGGGGTAGGGGTCGTAGGCTCGTAGCGAGCAGCCGAACCCACGCAGGATCCGGGCGGTGATCTGCCCGATCTTGCCCGTGCCGATGATGCCGACCCGTTTGCTCCGCAGATCGAAGCCGAGGAGGCCCTCGAGCGCGAAGTTGCCGTCACGCACCCGGTTGTAGGCGCGGTGGATCCGGCGGTTGACGGCCAGCATCAGCCCGACGGTGTGCTCGGCGACCGCGTAGGGCGAGTAGGCCGGCACACGCACGACGGTGATCCCGCGCTCGGCCGCCCGATCGATGTCGACGTGGTTGAAGCCCGCCGAACGCAGCGCCAGCAGCTCCACACCCTGATCGGCGAGCAGGTCGACCACCTCGGTGTCCACGACGTCGTTGACGAACGCGCACACGACCTCGTGGTCGCTGGCGAGCGCGGCGGTGTTGGCCTGCAGCCGGGCCTCGAGGAAGGTCAGTTCGTGCCCGTACCGCTCGTTGACGTCCTCCAGCGAGCGGCGGTCGTAGGCCTTGGTGCTGTACACAGCGATGCGCACGGCGTTCTCGATTCGTCGCGGGGGGCAGCCGGGTGCGGGGCGGACAGGCGCCGGGCTCGCAGCTTAGGCAGCCGGGTGGCGCCCTGACCCGGGACACACCCATCCGTTCGGTCGGGCGGTCACGGCACACCGGTAGCCTCTCGTTGCAGCTTCGAACCTCGACCGGCCGCTGTCCGGCCCGGCCCGCACCCCGACGGATCCGCTCGTGGCCCTCTCGCCCTCCAGGTCCACCGCCGCCGCCCATCGT
>JAWLDJ010000054.1:0-14158 GCA_041686695.1 Nitriliruptoraceae bacterium | reverse complement strand
GCGGCCAGCCCCGCAGCCAGCCCCGCAGCCCGTCCCGCAGCCCGTCCCGGTCGCCCGAGGGCCGCAGCCAGCCCCGCGGCCAGCCCCGCAGCCAGCCCCGCAGCCAGCCCCGCGGCGAGAAACAGCGGATAGCCGCTGCTGCGTGCCAGGCCTGCACGGTGCCGCCGCAGGAACCACCGATCCCGGTCAGCAAGCAGCAAATAGCCGCTGCTGCGCGCCTCCTCGGGCAGCCCTGCTCCCAGCCCGCCGCCCGCCACCCGCAGCCAGCCGCGCGGCCAGCCCCGCAGCCAGCCCCGCAGCCCGTCCCGCAGCCCGTCCCGGTCGCCCGAGGGCCGCAGCCAGCCCCGCGGCCAGCCCCGCAGCCAGCCCCAACGGCCGACCGTCAGCTGCGGGAGCGCAGCGCCTTGTGCACCTCGCTGACCCCCACCACTGCGAGGGTGACGACCGCGATCCGGCTCCAACCACCGACGGTGACCGGCTCGATCTGCAGGACGAGCTGGGTCGCCTCCCAGTAGCTGGCCGCCACGTGGATCGAGAGCGCCACCAAGCTCGAAGCGAGGAGGAAGGGATTGCCGACCACGTTGGTCACCACGATCGAGCGCCGCTCGGACCGGGCGTTGTAGACGTGCGCGGCCATCGCCACGACCAGCGTGGTCAGCGCTGCCCCGCGCTGCTGCCCGCCGGTGAGTCCGGCGTCGATCGCCCAGATGAACACCCACAGGCTGCCGAGCGCCATGGTGATCCCGGTCAGGGCGGTCCGCTCCCACAGCACCGCGTTGACGATGCTGTCCTCTCGCCGTCGGGGCGGTCGATCCAGGACATCCGGCTCCCCCTTCTCGAACGCCAGCGCCACGTCCTGCAGACCGTTGGTGACGACGTTCAGCCACAGCAGCGCAGCCGGGACGTACGGCAGCGGCAGCCCGGCCGCGATCGAGGTCAGGATCGCCACGATCGCCGCAGCGCCGGTGGACAGCAGGAAGAACGTGACCTTGCGGACGTTCTCGAAGACGACCCTGCCCTCCTCGACCGCGTTGGCGATCGAGACGAAGTTGTCGTCGGTGAGCACCATGTCGCTGGCCTCGCGGGCGACGTCGGTCCCGGTTCGTCCCATCGCCACGCCGATGTCGGCGGCCTTGAGCGCCGGCCCGTCGTTGACGCCGTCCCCCGTGACGGCGACCACCTGATCGTGGGAACGCAGCGCCCGCACGATGCGCAGCTTGTGCTCCGGGGCGACCCGGGCGAAGACGTCCACCTCGAGCACCGCCTCGGCCAGGTCCTCGTCGGACATCTGCTCGAGGTCCCGACCCGTCAGCGTCTCGGGGCGTTCGCTGATCATCAGTTGGTCAGCGATGGCGCTGGCGGTCACGGCGTGGTCCCCGGTGACCATGATCACCCGGATGCCGGCCTCGCGGGCACGCCCGATCGCCTCCTTGACCCCGTGCCGGGGTGGGTCCTGCATGCCCACGAGGCCGGTCAGGACCAACCCCTCGGGTGTCGGCGGGTGCTGCTCGTCGATGTCACCCGCAGCCGTCTCGTCGAGTCGGCGTTCCGCCAGCGCCAGGACCCGCAGGCCGTCCCTGGCCATCTCCTCAGCCCGGCCCAGCACCTCGTCCGGATCGAGAGGGACGGCGTCGGCGCCATCCTGGATCCACTCGCACAGCTCGACCACCCGCTCGGGTGCGCCCTTCAGCCGCAGCATGGGCCCGGCCTCGTCGACGACGACGAAGGAGTACCGCAGGTCGGACTCGAAGGGCACGTGCGCGAGGACCGCTGCCTCACGGCGGAGCGTCAGTGGGTCCCCGCCGACCGCATGTGCCGCGGCCAGCAACGCCACCTCGGTCGGGTCACCGCGACGAACGACCACCTCGCCGTCCTCGACGACGAGCTCAGCCTCGCTGGTGATGACCGCGGTGCGGATGCTCTCGGCCAGGGCACCGTCGGGATGGTCGTCGAGGTGGTCGGCGGCGTCGGGCAGCCCGTCACCGGCCGTGTCGTCGTCAGCGAGGCCGTGACCGTCGTCGCCCCGATCGTCCCAGTGGAACCGGACCCAGCCCTCCGGGGTCCAGCCACGCACCAGGGTCATGCGGTTGGCCGTCAGCGTGCCGGTCTTGTCGGAGCCGATCGTGTTCGTGCTGCCGAGCGTCTCCACCGCCGGCAGGGAGCGGATGATGGCGTTGCGCTGCGCCATGCGGTGCACGCCCAGCGCCATGGCCACCGTGAAGGCGACCGGCAGGCCTTCGGGCACCACCGCCACCGCCAGGGCGACGGCCGTCAGGAACATCTCCTCCACGTCGCCACCGAGCGCGAGCCCGAGCAGGAAGGCCCCCACGGTGGACGCGAGCACCGCGATCGCGATCACGTTCGCGAACCGATCCATCCGCTGCTGGAGCGGGGTCTCCGGTTTCTCCTCCTCGCGGATCGACTCCGCGATCGCGCCGAGTTCGGTCGCCTCCGCCGTGGCGACCACGACACCACGCGCTCTGCCGCTGGCGACCGCGCTGCCCATGAAGGCCATGCCGCTGCGGTCGCCGACCAGCGCGTCCGCGTCCACCGCACCGGTGGACTTCGCGGCTGGCTCGCTCTCGCCGGTCAGCAACGACTCGTCGATCTCCAACGAGGTGGTCCGCACCAATCGGAGGTCCGCGGGAACACGGGTCCCGGAGGTGAGCAGCACCAGGTCGCCGGGTACCAGATCGACGGCGTCGACCACGGTCTCAGCCCCATCGCGCACGACCCGGGAGCTCGGGGCGGCCATCTGCATGAGCGCATGTACCGACCGGTCGGCCTTGCGCTCCTGGATGAACCCGATCACCGCGTTGATGATCAGGACGGCGGCGATGACCCCCGCATCGGTGTACTCGTCGATCAGGATCGTGACGACGAAGGCGACCAGCAGGATGTAGATCAACGGGCTGGTGAACTGGTGGAGCAGGATCTCCAGATCCCCGCGGGGTTCGTCCTTGCCCAGTTCGTTCGGCCCGGTCTCCTCCAGCCGGCGCTCCGCCTCGTCGGCGGTCAGGCCGAGGGAGCGGTCACTGCCCAGCGCGGTGAGCACCTCCTCGACCGGCAGCGCGTACCAGCGCTGATCGGAGAACCCGCGGCGGGCATCGTGCGGCGTCGTGTCCTGTCGGTTCGTCGCGTGGGACACCCCGGCCTCCTGGCTGGCTCTCGCACCGGCGAGCTGTCAGACGACGACGTACCGCAGGATCCCGACCGGCGCTCGGGTCGTCAGGCATCGTGACCTTCTGACGCTACCCCTGCGGGGGGGCTCGCGGCGATGGTCCGAGGACCCTTCTGTGGGGCGAACGGACACCGGGCATGAAGCGACGGGCCGGCGGCATCGGGCCGGACTAGGTTCACAACGAGCACGTCAGGTGGCACCGTACGAAGCGGCGGACGACGCGGTGGACGAAGGGTGGAGCCGTCCGTCCGACTGCTCCCGGGAGAGGCGGTGTGACGATGGATCTGCTGCTCGCAGCCGAGATCCTGCCACCGCCGGACAACGGCAACGGCCTGCCGCTCCCGACGATGCTGATGGGCTTCGTCGGTGGGCTGGCCCTGTTCCTCCACGGCATGGACGGCGTGACCCGCGGCCTCAAAGGGTTGGCCGGCACCTCGCTGAGCAGTCTCCTCTCGCGGCTGTCGACCAACCGCTTCGCGGGCGTGCTGACCGGCGTCCTCGTGACCGCAACCATCCAGTCGTCGAGCGTCACCGTGGTGCTGGTGATCGGCTTCCTGTCCGCGGGTCTGCTCGCGCTCGGTCCCTCCGTCGGGGTCATCCTGGGGGCCAACGTCGGCACGACGATCACCGCCCAGATCATCGCCTTCGACGTGGTCGGCTCAGCACTGTGGATGGTCGCGGCCGGGGTCTTCGGTCGCTACGCCGCCCGACGCGACACGGTCAAGATGTCGGCGACGGCCCTGATCGGCCTCGGGCTGCTCTTCCTCGGCATGGGGGTGATGGAGGCCGGGATGGCGCCCCTGCGCGGGTACGAGCCCTTCCTGGATCTGATGGCTGCGGACCGCGGTCCGCTCCCGGGCGTGGTCATCGGCGCGACCCTGACCGCGCTGATCCAGTCGTCCTCGGCCACCATCGGCATCGTGATCGTGATGGCCAGTCAGGGCCTGATCCCGCTGGAGACCGGGATCGCGCTTGCGTTGGGGGCCTCGCTCGGCACACCGGTGACCGCCCTGCTGGCGACGATCGGCCGCCCGCCGGTGGCGCTGCGCGGCGCCCTGGTCCACGTCGTGTTCAACGCGGTCGGCGTGACGATCATGCTCCTGCTCATCATCCCGCTCGCCGACCTGGCGCGGGCGATCTCCCCCAGCACACCGGGGCTGACCGGCACCGACGCGCTGGCCGCGGATGCCCCCCGTCAGATCGCCAACGCCTACACGCTGGCCAAGGCCGGGATGCTCGTGCTGTTCCTGCCGTTCACGACCCAACTCGCCCGGCTCGTCGAGCGGCTCGTCCCGGTGCGTGTCAGCGAGCTGGGCTACGTGCCCCGCTACCTCGACGACGACCTGCTCGGGACACCGGGTGCGGCGCTGGAGCTGGCCACCCGCGAGGTCGAGCGCATGGCCCGCAAGACCCTCGCCCAGCTCGATGGCGTGCTCCCACCCCTGCTGGCGGGCGAGGCGGAGGAGCTGGCGGATGTCGCCGAGGCGGACGAGGAGCTCGACGAACTGCACGACGCGATCATCGACTACCTGCGACGGATCGACACCAGTGCGCTGTCCGACCACGAGCGCGACCGCATGCTCTCCCTGACCAACCTCACCTCCTACCTCGAACTCGTCGGCGACATCGTGCAGCACGATCTCGTGCGGGTGGGTCTGCGACGCATCGAGGAGCATGTGCCGCTCAGCGCCGAGACCGTCGCGGTCCTCACCGACTTCCACGGACACATGCGCGCGCTGCTCGACGACGCGGTCACCGCCTACTTCGCCGACGACGCGGAGCTGGCCCGCCGCGTGCTCGCCGCCAAGCCCGACGTGAACGCCGAGCTGCAGTTGGCCGCCGATCAGCGGGCCGAACGTCTGGAAGCCGACGCCCCAGCCCGGGTCGCGGCCTTCACCCGGGGCACGGAGACGCTCGAGCACCTGCGGCGCGTCTACACCTTCGCCAAGCGGATCGCACGGCTGGTCCCGGGCGTGTGACCGACGGGGACCCTGCGACGGGCACCGGCCGTCGTTCCCAGTAGCCTGCCGCCTGCGAACAGGCGGCAACGACCCACGGCGAACCGGCGGCGACGACCCACGACACGTCGCGCCAGCCAGCGGGAAGCGCCAGCCAGCGGGAAGCGCCAGCGAGCAGATCACGCCAGCCAGCCAGCAGATCACGCCAGCCAGCGGCACGCGCCAGGCAACGGGTCGCCGAGGTACCAGGTCATCGAGGTGGTGGAGGCACGGTGGCAGCAGGGACGCAGCGCCCAGCGAGCGCGCCGCCGCAAGCCCTGCGCGCGCTGCTCGCCGAGGTGGACAACTGGGCGCCCCCCACGGTGGCGATCGGGGTGACCGATGCCACCACCACGCTGGCGACCCACGGCCCGACCGAGGAGGTCCTGTGGTTCGCCTCGGTCACCAAGCCACTCACCGCCTACGCGGTGCTCCTGGCCGCGCAGCACGGCGATCTGCGGCTGGACGAGCCCGCTGACGTCCCCTTCGGCCCCAAGGGTGTCACCGTCCGGCATCTGCTCGCCCACGCCGGTGGCCTCCCGCGCGAGCGCGGTGGCCCGATGATGCCGGTGGAGCGCCGTCGCAGCTACTCGGACTGGGCCTACGAGCTGCTCGGCGACCTCGTGGCCGCCCGCGTCGGCATGCCCATCGAGGAGCACCTCGACCTGGAGGTCTGCCGTCCATTGGGGATGACGCGCACCCGGCTGGGCGGTCCGGCCGGCCACGGGGTACACGGCACGCTCACGGACCTCCTGCGGTTCGCGCGCGAGTTGCTCGCCCCGACCCTGCTCGACCCCGACCGGCTCACCGAGGCGACCGCGGTGGCCTTCCCGGGACTGGACGGTGTCGTGCCCGGCTTCGGTCGCTACACGCCGAACGACTGGGGGCTCGGGTTCGAACGCAAGGGGAGCAAGGGCAACGGGGGGAGCACGGCCAACGGGAGGAGCGCGGCCAACGGGGGGAGCGCGGCCAACGGGGGGAGCACGGCCAACGGGGGAAGCACGGCCAACGGGGACGGCATGAGCGGCGAGGGCGACCAGGACAGCGCCGGGAGCCAGACGCTCCACTGGATGGGCACCCGGCTGTCGAGCCGGACCTTCGGGCACTTCGGGCTCTCGGGCTCGTTCCTGTGGGTGGATCCGGACCGGGGGGTGGCGGCTGCCGAGCTCGCCGACCGCGAGTTCGGTCCCTGGGCCCGCGAGGCCTGGGGTCCCTTCAACGACCGGCTCGCCGACGCGGTGGCACCGTGAACCTGTTGATCGTGGGCTGTGGGGATCTCGGCACGGAGCTGGGACTGCGGGCCCTGGCGGCCGGCCACCGGGTCCACGGGCTCCGGCGCCGGGCTGAGCTGCTGCCCGACGGCTTCCACCGGATCGCCGCCGACCTCGACGCTGCCCTGCCACCGCTGCCCGCCGACACCGAGGTGGTCGCGTTCACGACCGCGGCCGACCGCCGCGACGTCGATGCCTACCGCCGGGCGTACCTGCAGCCGACCGGGCGCGTGCTGGACGCGCTCGCGGCACAGGGCGCGACACCGCACAGGGTCCTGTTCACCTCCTCGACCGCCGTCTACGGCGTGGACGACGGCAGCGTCGTCGACGAGGACACCCCGACCACGCCCACCAGTGCGACCGGCGCGGTGCTGGTGGACGCCGAGGAGGAGCTGTGGCGGCGGCGGCCGGATGCGGTGTCGCTGCGGCTGGCCGGGGTGTACGGCCCGGGCCGCACGCGGCTGCTCCGCCAGGTCCGCGACGGCACGGCCGTGCGACCCGAACACGAGGTGCACACCAACCGCATCCACCGTGACGACGCCGCCGCCGCCCTGCTGCACCTGGCGATGTTGCCGTCCCCGCCCGCCTCCTGCTACCTCGGCGTCGACGACGAACCGGCACCGCTCGGCGAGGTGCTCGCCTTCCTCGCGGCCGAGTTGGGGCTACCCACCCCACCGGCCGGCGAGGTGTCCCGACGTCGCGGCGGCGACAAGCGCTGCAGCAACGCCCGGCTGCGCGCGAGCGGACTGGACCTGACCTACCCGACCTACCGCGAGGGCTATCGGGCCGTGCTCGCCGGGGTCGGCCAGCGCCATCCGTGACGCGGTCGCCGGTCCGAGCGGCCGGCGCGACCGCCGATCGGGTCCATTAGGCTGCTGGCGCTGACGAGAGGGACCCACGTGCCGAGGCCACCGCGACCGGGGGACCTGCTCGCGATGGAACGTGACGCGTGCATCGAGCACCTCGAGCGGACCCCCTACGTGCGCATCGGGTTCGTGGTCGACGGGGAACCGATGGTCCTGCCCGTCAACCACCTGTTGTACGAGGGCGCGATCTACTTCCGGACCGCGCCCGGTTCGAAGCTCGGGTCGGCGGCCGCCGGGAACATCGTGGTCATCGAAGCGGACGAGGGCGACGAGCAGCAGCGGATCGGCTGGTCGGTCGTGGCCAAGGGACGTGCCTCCATCGTGCTCGAGGAGGCGGAGATCGAGGCCCTGCTGGCTCAGCCCTTCGAGCCCTGGGCGCTGCCGGACAACCGCTCGTTCTGGATCCGCGTGGACGTGCAGGACCTCGAGGGGCGACGCATCATCCGCCCGGCGTGAGCTCCACCTCGCCGGTCTGCACCCGCCACAGCGCGGCGTAGCGCCCGTCGAGCTCGAGCAGCTCCTCGTGGGTCCCGGCCTCGACGATCACCCCGGCCTCCAGCACGTGGATCCGGTCGGCGTGACGCACCGTGGACAGCCGGTGGGCGATGACCAGCGTGGTGCGCGTGTGGGTCACCCGCGACAGGGACCGCTGGATCGCCGCCTCCGTCTCGTTGTCCACCGCCGAGGTGGCCTCGTCGAGCACCAGCACCGCGGGATCGCGCAGCAGCGCCCGGGCGATGGACAGGCGCTGGCGTTGTCCCCCGGACAGCTTCTGGCCCCGCTCGCCGACGATCGTGTCGTAGCCCTCGGGCAGGTCGGTGATGAAGTCGTGCGCCTCGGCCAGGCGAGCGGCGGCAACGACCTGCTCCTCGGTGGCGTCGGGACGCCCGTAGACCAGGTTCTCGCGCACGGTGCCGTGGAAGAGGAACACGTCCTGGCTCACCAGGGCGAACGCGGCGCGCAACTCGTGCTGGCGGAGCTCGCGGACGTCGTGGCCGTCGAGGCGCACCACCCCGGCGGTGACGTCCTCCAGGCGCAACAACAGCTTGACCAGCGTCGACTTGCCCGCACCCGTGGAACCGACCACCGCGTGGGTCTGGCCGGCCGGGACGTACAGGTCGACGCCGCGCAGGACCTCGCCACCGGCGCGGTAGGCGAAGCGCACCTGCTCCAGCGCCAGCTCGCCACGCGGCGCCGGCAGCGCCCGGGTGCCGTCGATCAGCCCGACGGGCTCACCGATCAGGTCCAGGATCCGGCGGGTGGAGGCCATCGCCCGCTGGTACTGGTCGAAGGTCTCCCCGAGCCGGGTCAGTGGCCACAGCAGGCGCTGCACGATGAACACCAGCACGCTGAACGTCCCGGCCGCGATCTGTCCGTCCAGAGCCTGCAGGCCACCGATGATCAGGATCGCGGTGAACCCGGCCAGGATCGCCAACCGGATCAGCGGCACGAAGGCGCTCGAGAGCCGGATCGCCTCGCGGTTGGCCTGCCGGTAGGCCTCGGAGTCGGCCGCGACCCGCGCGAGCTCCCGCTGTTCGGCCCCGAAGGCCTTGATCGTCGCCAGGCCGCCGAGGTTGTTGGCGAGCGTGCCGTTGAGCTCCCCGACCCGCTCGCGGACCAGCGTGTAGCGGGGCTCGAGCCGCCGCTGGAAACGCAGCGTCCCCCACAGGATCACCGGCATCGGCAGGAACGCCAGCACGCCGACCAGCGGCGAGAGCACCAGGTAGGTCACCCCGATCAACAGCACCGAGGTGGCGACGTGCAAGAGCTCCTGGGCGCCGCTGTCGAGGAACCGCTCGAGCTGGTTCACGTCGTCGTTGAGCACCGCCAGCAGCCCACCGGTGGAGCGGTCCTCGAAGGCGGCGAGATCGAGCGCCTGCACGTTGGCGTAGGCATCGAGACGGGCCTCGTGCTGGATCGTCTGGGCCAGGTTGCGCCACAGCACGTCGGCGACGTACTCCGAGGCGGACTCGAGCAGCCACACCACGACCGTGAGGCCCGCGAGCACCAGCAGCTGCGTCCGGGGGTCGCTCACCCCCGTCGTGCGCGCGACCAGGGAGTCCTCGCCGACCACGACGATGTCGACGGCGATGCCGATCAGGAACGGCGGTGCGATGTCGGCGGCGGTGTTGACGATCGAGGCGATCGTGGCGCCGATCACCTGCCGGCGATGACCCCGGGCGTAGTGCCACAACCGTACGATCGGCGCCACCTCGCCGTCCGGTGGGCTCACTGCCCCTCCGGTGCGCCCGCCAGCAGGCTCGGCAGCCGGTCCGCCAGTTCGCGGAAGGCCGCGCCACGGTGGCTGATCGCGTCCTTCTCCGGCGGCGTGAGCTCGCCGTTGGTGCGATCGTCGCTGATGGCGTCGGCCACGAACAGCGGGTCGTAGCCGAACCCGTGCCCGCCCCGGGGCGGATCGACGACCTGCCCGGGCATCTCGCCTCGCACGACCACCTCCCGGCCGTCGGGCAGGACCGCCGCGGCTGCGCAGACGAACCGGGCGCTGCGCTCGTCCGGTGGCACATCGGCGAGTGCCGCGAGGAGCTTGGCGTTGTTGGCCTCGTCGTCGGCCTCCGGCCCGGCGTAGCGGGCGCTGTAGACCCCGGGAGCGCCGTCCAGGGCATCGACCACCAGGCCGGAGTCGTCCGCCAACGCGACGAGGCCGGTGGCCGCGGTACACGCCCGAGCCTTGATGAGGGCGTTGGCTTCGAAGGTGTCCCCGTCCTCGGGTGGGGACGGGACCCCGAGCTCGGTCATCGGCACCAGGGCCACGTCGATGTCGTGGGTGGCGAGGATCGCCTGGATCTCGGCCAGCTTGTGGGCGTTGCCGGTGGCGACCACGACCCGTGGCGCTGCGCTCACTGCGGCATCACGGCGCCGAGGCCCTCCGACGTGGCGGCGGTCGCGGGGTCGGCCACGACGGCCACCGCGGCCCGCTGGCGGGCGAAGAGGTCCTCGCACCCGGCGAGCGCCAGGTCGAGCAACCGGTCCAGGGCCGCTCGGTCGAAGGGCGCACCCTCGGCGGTGCCCTGCACCTCGACCAGGCGGCCATCGGCCGTGGCCACGACGTTCATGTCCACCTCGGCACGCACGTCCTCCTCGTAGGGCAGGTCCAGCCGAGGCTCACCGTCGATCACCCCGACGGAGATGGCAGCGACCTGCCCGGTCAGCGCGTGCGACTGGCCGCTGGCCGCCAGTGCGCGTGCCAGGGCGACCCAGCCGCCGGTGACCGCGGCGGTGCGCGTCCCCCCGTCGGCCTCGAGCACGTCACAGTCGACGGTGACGGTGAGCTCGGCCATGGCGTCGAGGTCGACCACCGCTCGCAGGGACCGGCCGATCAGCCGCTCGATCTCCTTGGCGCGGCCCGACGGGCCGGAACGGTCCCGGCGGGCCCGACGGTCGGTGGCGCCGGGCAGCATCGCGTACTCGGCGGTGACCCACCCGCCACCGCCGCGGAAGGGCGGGGAGCCCTCCTCCACCGAGGCGGCGCAGAGCACGTGGGTGCCGCCGAAACGGATCAGCGCGGAGCCAGCGGGATGCCGCTGCGCGTCGGGCAGGATCGTGACGGCACGCAGCTCGTCGGGTCGACGGCCATCGGCGCGGGGCATGGCAGCACCTCGGGGGCGAGCGGGAGGTCGGGAGCTCGGGAGCTCGGAAGCTCGGGAGTTCGGGATCACGACCCTACCCCTGCGCCTCCACCCGGTACCGGACGAGGTCGTCGGCCAGCTCGACGGTGCCCTCGAAGATGGCGGCGGCCTCGGCCATCGCCCGTTCCCGGTCGGTCGCTCCGGCGAGGTGGGTCAGGACCAGGCGCGCGACCCCCGCCTCGTTGGCCACCTTCGCCGCATCGCTCGCGGTGAGGTGGATGTCCGGCGGGTAGTCGGCGGCATCCCCGGTCCAGGTGGCCTCGCACAGCAGCAGGTCCGCGCCCCGGGCGATCTCCACCAGCTCCGGACCACCCGCCGAGTCCCCCGAGTAGACCAGGGTGGTCCCCTCCACCTCGATGCGGGTGGAGACCGTGGGGACCGGGTGCAGGCTCCGCGCGAAGCTGAGCGACACCTCCCCGATCTGGATGTGGTCGCCGTGGCCGACCTCCTGGTGGGCGAAGAGGTCGTCGAAGGACATCGGGGCATCGCCTGAGAGCAGACCGGTCAGCAGGTCGTGCACCTCGGCGGCGGCGTACAACGGCATCCGTCCGCGGTGGTCCGGGTCGAAGCGCAGGTTGTAGTAGCAGCCGATCAGGTCGATGCAGTGGTCGACGTGCCGGTGGCTGATGACGATGGCATCGAGATCGCCGAGCCGGTGCTCGCGCTGGAGGTTGCCGGTCGAGCCGTTGCCGGCGTCGAGGAGGATCTTCCTGCCCGCCGCCTCGACCAGGTAACCCGAGCACATGCGCCCGAACCCCGTGTGGGAGCCGGCACAGCCGTACACCGTCAGATCCACCGTCACCGCACCCGCTCCCCTGCCGTCACGACACGGCCGGGCCGCAGACTACTCACACCCGCGGCCCGGTGGCGGGGAGGGACGGGGAGCCGCCGGAGTCCGCACATGAGACGTCCATGGGAGTATCGTTCCCCAGGGGAGCGGGCAGTGCGGCAGTGCGGCGGTGCAGCGGTGCGGCGGTGCGGTACTGCGGGGATGGCGGCGGGAGTGGTGGGGATGGCGATGGATCGGCTCGTGGACCGACTGGGGGCGACCTCCCCGTTCAGCGGGTTGGACGGGGCGGTGCTGACGACGGTGGCCGAGGCCAGCCGCGTCCTGCGGATCGGCCGCGGCGAGCACCTCGTGGAGACCGGCGAGGTGGCCGACGCGCTGTACGTCGTGCTGTCGGGCCACTTCGCCGCGATCGCCGAACCGGGCGATCCCGACGACACCGCGCTGGCGCGGCTCGGTCCGGGCGCGGTGATCGGTGAGATCGCCGTGCTGACCGGCGGCACACGGTCGGCGACCCTGCGCGCCCTCGAGGACGCCGAGGTGGTGGCGATCGACGGCGAACGCTTCGTCACCCTCCTGGAGCAGGAACCCTCCCTCGGGGCGCAGCTGGCCCGTACCGCCTCCGATCGCCAGGTGGCGACGCGGCTGCGGCAGCAGCTCGCCGAGCTGTTCCCGGAGGCCGACGTGGCGCAGCTGGCTGGCGGCCTCGAACGCGCCGACCTCGTCACCCTGGCTCCCGGGGAGGTGCTGTTCTCCGAGGGCGAGGATGCGGATGCCGCCTACCTGGTGATCTCCGGACGGGTACGGGTCCTCAGGCAGGACCGCGATGGGGCGATCGTGGAGCCGGCCGGAGAGGTCGGCAGCGGCGAACTGGTCGGAGAGCACGCGCTGCTGGCCGATGCTCCACGCGATGCCACCGTCGTCGCCGCACGCCGGAGCCTGCTGGCGCGCCTGCCACGCTCGGGCTTCGAGGCGTTGCTGCTCGACCACCCTGCCACGATGTTGGCCGTGGTCCGCCGACTGGTCGCACGCCAGGAGGACACGCGGCGTGAGTACGCCCGCGCGCGGCTGGGGAAGGCAGCCATCGCGGTCGTCCCCGTCGCACCCGGGGTCGAGACCGGGCCGCTGGTCACCGCGCTCGCCGAGGAGCTGGCACGCACCGGTTCCGTGCGGACCGTGTCGGCCTCGGACGTCGATGCGGGGGTGGGCCTCGACGGCGCGGCGCAGGCCGGCCGAGGGGAGGCCGCCGAGCTCAGGGTCGAGCGGTGGCTGGACGAGCTGGAGGCCGAGACCGACCTGCTGCTGCTACTGGCCGACCCGACCCGCACCCCCTGGTCGGAGCGCTGCATCGACCGGGCCGATCAGGTGCTGCTGGTCGCCGAGACCTCCGGTGATCCGGAACCGACGCCTGCGGAGCGCGCGCTGCTCCCGCTGCGTCACCTGCCCCACCAGCGGCTCACCCTGCTGCTGCTGCACCCCGCGGATGCGGACCGGCCCCACGGGACCGCCGCATGGCTGGCGCACCGCGACGTCGACGAGCACCTGCACGTGCGCCACGGCCACACCGGCGACATCGAGCGCCTGGCTCGGTACGTCAGCGGACGCTCGGTGTGGCTGGTGTTCGGCGGTGGCGGCGCGAAGGGCTTCGCGCATCTCGGGGTGGTCCGGGCGATGGCGGAGGTCGGGATCCCGATCGACGGGATCGCCGGCGCCAGCGTCGGTGCCGCCCTCGGCGCCCTGGTGGCCATGGAGACCCCGGCCGACGAGCTCGTCGACCGCACCGCCGATCTGTTCCGTCGCGTGCTGGACTACACGGTCCCGGTCAGCGGACTGATCGCCGCGGAACGCATCGCTCGGGCCATCGAGCGCGGGGTCGGTGACCGCGACATCGAGGACACCTGGCTGCCCTACCGGTGCGTCTCGACGAACCTGACCCGATCGACGACGGTGGTGCACCGTCGCGGCGACCTGCAACGTGCGATGCGGGCCAGCCTGTCGATCCCGGGGGTCATGCCGCCGGTCGCCTTCGGGGAGGATCTCCACGTCGACGGTGGGGTCATGAACAACCTGCCGGTGGACGTGGCCCGCCGCGAGACGCCGAGCGGCACCGTGATCGCCTCGGACGTCGCCCCGGTCCTCGGCCCGACGGCCAAGGGCGACCACGGCCTGTACGTACGTGGCGGCGGCGTGCTCACCCGGCGACTCACGCCGGGGCTGCGGGCACCCAGGGTCCCGAAGCTGATGCCCACCCTGATGCGCTCGTTGCTGGTGGCCGCCGCGCAGGCCCGGGACCGTGGCATCGAGGAGCGGCTGGCGGATCTGCACCTGCAGTTCGAGGTGCGGGGCGTGGGCCTGTTGGCCTTCGACGTCGTCGAGCCGGTCGTGGAGCGCGGCTACGAGGAGGCGGTG
>JAWLDJ010000053.1:10999-14273 GCA_041686695.1 Nitriliruptoraceae bacterium | reverse complement strand
TGTTCGACCCCGAGGGCAACATGGTCGCGCAGGCCGAGCACATCCCCGTCCACCTCGGCTCCATGCCGCTGTCGGTCGCGGCGGCCCGCGAGGCGTTCGGGCACCTCGATGCCGGGGACCAGGTGCTGGTCTCCGATCCCTACGCGGGCGGGACCCACCTGCCGGACTGGACGCTGGTCGCGCCCGTCCACGACGCGCACGGGATCCTGCTGGGCTACGCGAGCAACCGCGCCCACCACTCCGACGTGGGCGGTGCCGCCCCCGGGTCGATGCCGACGGGGGCGGTCGACATCGTCGCCGAAGGCCTGCGCATCCCCCCGGTCAAGCTCATGGTCGCCGGGCAGGAACAGCGGGATCTGGTGGCGCTGCTGCTGGCCAACACCCGTACGCCCGAGGAGCGGCTGGGGGATCTGCGCGCACAGTTCGGCGCCAACCACCTGGCCGCCCGACGGCTGCGCGAGCTGGCTGCTGCGCACGGCGATGGCACCGGGAACGCACCGGCCGGCGAGACCCGTCGGCACGCGCCTGCGGACGGCGCCCCGGCCGCAGCGGCGAGCAGCCTGACAGCCGCGATGGCCGCCACCCTCGACCACGCCGAACGCACCGTCACCACAGCGCTGCGCCAGCTACCCGACGGCGTCGCCCACGCCGAGGACGTCCTCGACGACGACGGCGCAGGCGCGCGGGACATCGCGATCCGCGCCACGGTCACCATCGCCGGCGGCCACGTGACCTGCGACCTGACCACCTCCGATGCCCAGGTCGCCGGCAACGTGAACTGCCCGCTGGCCGTGACGTTGTCCGCCGCGGTCTACGCCCTGCGCGCCGTCGTGGCGCCCGACCTGCCGGCCAACGACGGGCTCCGTCGCGCGCTGACGCTGCGGACCACGCCCGGCACGGTGGTGGACGCCCGAGCCCCGGCCGCCGTCGCGGCCGGCAACGTGGAGACCTCGCAACGCATCGTCGACGTGCTGCTGGCCTGCTTCGCCCAGCTCACCGAGCGCCGGGTCGGGGCGGCCAGCCAGGGGACGATGAACAACACCCTGCTGGGGGGCACCGACCCGCGGACCGGCGGGGCGTTCACCTACTACGAGACGTTGGCCGGTGGCACCGGCGCGGGCCCGTGGGGACCGGGTGCGGACGGCACCCACTCGCACATGACCAACACCCGCAACACCCCCGTCGAGGCCTTCGAGCTGGCCTACCCGCTCCGCGTCGTCGAGTACGCGCTGCGACCCGGCTCCGGCGGCACCGGCCGACATCGAGGTGGCTGGGGGCTGCGCCGCGTGCTCGAGGTGGTCGCCGACGACGCGACGGCCTCGTTGGTCACCGAGCGTCGGCGGCACGCCCCACCGGGCGCGGCCGGCGGTGGCGACGGCGGCCGGGGTCGCAACGCGCTGCAGCGTGCCGACGGCGAGCAGGAGGAGCTCCCGGCCAAGACCACGGTGCGGCTGCGGCGTGGGGACCGCCTCATCGTCGAGACACCCGGCGGCGGGGGCTACGGGTCGGCCTGACCAGCGCCGCCGCGGGTTCCCACCGGCGCCCGTGCGCCTGGCCCCGCGCGGGGCGGCGGACCGGCCTCGCCGGCGGCGCTGCGCAGCCGCCGCGACGATCAGCTCTGTTCCGGGCGCAGCGTCGGGAACAGGATCACGTCGCGGATGTTGGCCACGTCGGCCAGCAGCATCACCAGCCGATCCACCCCGATCCCGAGTCCCCCGGTCGGTGGCAGGCCGAGTTCCATGGCCCGCAGGTAGGCCTCGTCGACGACCATGGCCTCCTCGTCACCGGCTGCCTTTGCCCGGGCCTGGGCCTCGAACCGCTCGCGCTGGTCGGCGGGATCGATCAGCTCGGTGAAGGCGTTCGCGTGCTCACGTCCGACCATGATCAGCTCGAACCGCTCGGTGACCTCCGGCTCCGAGCGGTGGCGTCGCGCCAGCGGGGAGACCTCGACGGGGTAGTCCAGCACGAACGTGGGCTCCCAGAGCGTGTGCTCGACCAGTGCCTCGTACAGCTCCAGGAGCAGCTTGCCGGGACCCCAGGCAGGCTCGGCGTGCACGTCGTGATCGTGACAGAGCTCCCGCAGCACCGCCGGGTCCGTCCCATAGCCGAGGTCGTCCCGACCGAGCGCCTCCCGCACCAGCGCCAGCAGGGTGACCCGCCGGAACGGTGGGGCCAACGACACCTCCCGCCCCTGGTAGGACACCGAGGTGGTGCCCAGCGCCGCCTCAGCGGCGCGGGAGACGAGCGCCTCGGTGAGCTCCATCACGTCGTGGTAGTCGGCGTACGCCTGGTAGGACTCCAGCATCGTGAACTCGGGGTTGTGCCGGGTCGACATCCCCTCGTTGCGGAAGCTGCGGTTGATCTCGTAGACGCGGCGCATCCCCCCGGCGATCAGGCGCTTGAGGTAGAGCTCGGGCGCGATACGCAGGTACAGCTCGGCGTCCAGCGCGTTGTGGTGGGTCACGAACGGCCGCGCCGCGGCGCCGCCCGGGATCGGGTGGAGCATCGGGGTCTCCACCTCGACGTAGTCGCGCTCGTCGAGCTCACCACGCAGCGCCTTGAGCACGCGCGAGCGCAGCTCGAACACGCGGCGAGCGTCGGCGTTGACGACGAGGTCGAGCTCGCGCTGGCGGAACCGTGCCTCGGTGTCGGCGAGCCCGTGCCACTTGTCCGGTAGGGGACGCAGACCCTTGGACAGCAGGGTCAGGGTGGTGGGTCGGACCGACAGCTCCCCGGTCTTGGTGGTCACCACCTCGCCGGCGGCCCCGAGCCAGTCACCCACGTCCAGCAACCCGATCAGCGCGCGGGAGTCCTCGTCGAGTGCCGCACGTGGGCAGAAGAGCTGGAGGTCGACCCCCTCCTCACGAAGGACCACGAACGTCAGCTTGCCCAGCCGGCGGATGCTGACGATGCGTCCGGCGACGGTGACGGCATCACCGGTATCGGTCTGTGGTTCGAGCTCGGGGTAGTGGTCGCGCACCGCCGCCAACGTCGAGGTGGGAGCGAAACCGACGGGGTAGGGCTCGACCCCGGCGTCACGCAACTCGGCCACCTTGGCGCGGCGGGTCGCGATGATCTCCTCGAGCTTGGAGCCGCCCACCTCCTCCGACGCACGCGCGGCTCCCGGAGCGTCGCTGCGGTCGTTGTCGTCCGGGTCCACGGGAGGTCCCTCCTGGCGGTGGCGGTGGCGGTGGCGGTCGCGGTGGCGGTGGCGGTCGCGCTGGCGGTCGCGCTGGCGGTGGCGGTCGCCGTGGCGGTCGCGCTGGCGGTGGCG
>JAWLDJ010000053.1:2653-10899 GCA_041686695.1 Nitriliruptoraceae bacterium | reverse complement strand
GGGGTACGCACCCGGCCACCCCTGGCCGGCCCACGTCACCGACACGACCAGCAGGCCGCGGCGGGGCACGGACCCAGCCACCCCTGGCCGGCCCACGACCCCGACGCCACCATCAGGCGCAGCGGGGCACGGACCCAGCCACCCCTGGCCGGCCCACGACGGAGAACGCGAACGCGGCTCAGGCCGATCGCGCCCCGGTATCGGAGTCCGGTCCCACCGGGGTCGACCCGCGGAACCGGCGGATGTAGTCGTCGAAGTCCCAGCCGGGGCGATCGCCGCTGCCGTCGAGGAACTTCTCGGCCGCGGCACGGCCGTTGTCGTAGAGCTGCTGTGCCGTGGCGCGGTCCAGATCGAAGTCGGTCGTGCTGACCTTGCCGGTGTCGATGAAGATGGTGCGTGCCAGCACGTCATCACGTTCGAGGTGGATCCGGTCGTAGAACCCGGTCAGCGTGCCGAGCATCGCTCGACTCATCGACCACACACCCCCGATCGGGTGGCGCAGGCCCTGTGCGGCATCGGGGCGTGCCGAGAGCTTGAGGCCGAGCGTCGGCCACCGGGGCGCCCGGCCGTCGCGCCGGTCGAAGACGTCAACGGGGAAGTTCGACAGCATCCCGCCGTCGACGAGCCAGCTCCGCTGGCCGGTGATGCGGTCGTGCAGCTTCACCGGCTGGAAGAAGTACGGCAGCGACATCGATGCCCGGACCGCGTCGACGACCTCGACGTCGTCGGGATCGAGCCCGTACCGGTCGTACTCCCACGGCAGGCGACGCAGTACCCCCTGAGAGATGTCGGAGGTCATGACGACCAACCGCTGGCCCCGGCTCTGGGAAGGGGTGGCACCCGGGTCGTCCAGCCGGAGGTCGGCGAAGGTCCGCACGCCGGCCTCCTCGAGCACCTCGCGGAGCCAGCTGCGCAGTTCGTCGCCCCGGTAGATGCCGCTCCGACGCAGCAGGGTGAACAGCTGCCCCGGCAGACCGAGCCGCGTGACCCAACTGCCGTCGCGGAACCGCCGGTAGTCGAGCTGCTCCATGATCTCGCGAAGCCGGGCTGCAGGCACACCCGCTGCGACGAGCGAACCGACGATGGCTCCAGCGGAGGTGCCGGCGACCCGGTGGAAGCGGTAGCCACGCTCCTCGAGCACCGCGACGGCACCGACCAGCGCGATCCCCTTCACCCCGCCGCCTTCGAGGACCAGATCCGCATCCAGCGTCACGTCACTCCCTCCGCCACGAGGCTGGCGCCACCTTGACCGCTCGCGCCGCCGAGGTCAACGAACCGAGCCGGTGAGCCGTCCCGGGTGCGGACCTGGCAGGGTCGCCCTCCTGAGTCCGTGCCGGAGACCGGGTTCCGCCTGCATTCCGGCGGCATCAGGCAGGATGGCTGGCTGGACGAGACGACGGAGGGCGTGTGGGCACGACCACCATCGACGAGGCGCTGGCCGGCATGGACGACATCATCGCCCGTGCCCGCGCCGAGGGGGATCGGCGGGGGTACTTCGCGGTGCTGTACCGCAAGGTCACGGCCAAGGTGAAGGAGGGGGTCGAGAACGGCTTCTTCGACGACGCCGAACGGATGGTGCGGCTCGACTGTCTGTTCGCCGACCGTTACCTCGACGCGGTCGCAGCCGCGGACGCTGGTGGCACACCGACACGGTCGTGGAAGCTGACCTTCGACCTCGCAGAGCGGTGGCGACCCCTGATCCTGCAACACCTGCTCGTCGGCATCAACGCCCACATCAACCTCGACCTCGGGATCGCGGCGGCTCGCTGCTCCCCCGGCGGTGATCTGCCGGCGCTGCGACACGACTACGACCGGATCAACGCGATCCTGGCCTCGATGATCGCCGCGGTCCAGACCGACCTGCAGCGGGTGTCACCGTGGTTGGGTTGGCTGGACCGGTTCGGGGCCCGGACCAGCTCGGAGCTGATCCGCTTCAGCATCGTCACCGCCCGGGCAGGTGCCTGGAGGTTCGCGACCGACCTGGCGGCGACCGAGGCGGGCGGCTGGGACGCGGCCATCGCCGAGCGGGACCGCCGGATCGCCGAGATCGGTCGGATGGTGGCGCATCCGGGTCCCTGGATGAGTGCCGGGTTGCTGGTCGTCCGCCTCCGCGAGCGCAACGACGCACGACGCAACCTCGAGCTGCTGCTCGGCGCCCGGGAACCATCGCTGGCAGAGGCGGCCGGCCGGCTCGAGGCTCCGGGCTCCGCACCGGACGATCACAGCTAGCAGCCGGACCCGCTCACCGTCTGGCCGCCTCGCCGCGGGGCGGGACAGCGATCCGGCCGGTGCGGGGCAGCGATCCGGCCGACCCTGGCCGGCCCACGTCACCGACACCACCGGCAAGCCACAGCGGGGCACGGACGCGGCCACCCCCGGCCGGCCCACGTCACCGACACCACCATCGCCCGCCCCCGCCGCCGCTACCGACGACACCGCCCGCGCCGACGCCGCATCGCCCCCGCCGCCCCCGCCGCCGGCGGCCTCGAACCCAGCCGATCAGCGCGTGTTGCGCTCCCAGACCAACCGGAGCCCCTTCAGGGTGAGCGCAGGATCGTGGTGGTCGATGGTCCCGCAGTGCGCGAGCACCACCTCGGCGGTCCCCCCGGTGGCCACGGTCGTCACGCCCTGCCCGAGCTCGAGGCTGATGCGGCTGACCATCCCATCGACCATGGCCGCTGCCCCGTAGACGATGCCGGACTGCAACGCCGAGGTGGTGGACCGCCCGATCGGCGTGTCGGGGGCGACCGGTTCGACCGTCGGCAGTCGGGCGGCGCGGGCGACCAGCGCCTCCGCGCCGGTCGTGATCCCGGGGGCGAGCGCGCCGCCGATGAACCCTCCGCGCGCGTCGATGGCGTCGAAACTGATGGCGGTGCCGAAGTCGACGACGATCGCCGGCCCCCCGTACAACGCGCTGACCGCGACAGCGTTGGCGATCCGGTCGGCGCCCAGATCCTGCGGGTGGTCGTGACGGATGGCGACGCCGGTGCGCACCCCGGGTTCGATGACGACCGGGGGTTGCTCGCGCGAGAGCTCGCGGGTGAACAGCGCCCGGAGCGTCTCGGTGACGGTGGGAACGACCGACCCGATCACGACCCCCGAGACGTCCCGGTCGAGCTCGAGTCCCGACCGACCGAGGAGCCCGGCGATGGCCAGCGTGTACTCGTCCCGTGTCCGGGACACCGAGGTGGACAGGATCCACCGGTGTTCGAGCTGTTCGCCCGAGAACAGCCCCAGCACCGTGGAGGAGTTGCCGACATCCACCGCCAGCAGCATCCGGTCTCCGCTCGTTCGGCTGTGACACGAAGCTACTGCCCACCGGCGGGTCCGACAGGACTAGGGTCGGGCCCATGGAGCTGTACATCATCGGGGGTGGCGGGCACGGGTCGGACGTCGCCGACCTGGCACTGAGGTGCGGCATCACACCGGCGGGCATCGCGGATGACCGCAAGGTCCGCGACGAGCGCTTCGCGGCGCGCGGCATCCCCCTGGCAGGGACGATCATGGACGTGCCGAGCCACGCTCGTTTCACGTTCGGCGTGGGCATGTCCGACGTGCGGCAGAAACTCGCCCCCCGGGTCCCATGCGCGCCGGCCGCGCCACTGGTCGATCCGAGTGCGGTGGTCTCGCCCACCGCCACGCTCGGGCTCGGGGCCCAGGTCTTCTGGCACGCATCGGTCTCGCCACTGTGTGTCCTCGGCGAGCACGTGCTCGTCGGTCACGGCGCGGCGGTCGGGCACGACACGGTGCTCGAGGATCTGGTCTGCGTGCTCCCCGGTGCCCGTATCGGTGGCGACGTCGTGATCGGGGAGGGCACCTCGATCGGCATGGGCGCCCTCGTCCTGCGCGGGATCCGGATCGGCACCCACGCTCACATCGGTGCGGGAGCCGTGGTGACGCGCCCGGTCGAACCTGGCGGTGCCGTGGTCGGCCCGCTGCAGGTGCCGTGACGAGCCGCACCCGGACGTCGTGAGCCGCACCCGGCCTCTGAGCCGCCCCCGCCCCCGAGCCGCACCCGGCCTCCGAGCCGCACCCGGCGGCCGAGCCGCACCCGGACGTCGTGAGCCGCACCCGGACGTCGTGAGCCGCGATCAGCAGGCTCAGGCGGTGGCGTCGAGCAGCTGCTGCTCGTCCTCGAGGTCCCCCACCTCGACGTTGTCGATCAGTCTGACCCCGCCCACGTGGGCCGCGACCGCCACCACCGCGGTGCCCGGTACCGGCACGGTCCCCTCGATCGGCTGCAAGGTGTCGGCATCGACGATCTCGAGGTACTCGGCCTCAACGCCCGGTACCGCCAGCGACGTCCGTGCGGCACCAACGAGACCGGCCACCTCGGGTGCCTGTCCGGTCGCACGGGCCTCACGCACGAGCAGGACCGCGGTCCGCAACGCACGGGACAACGCCCGGGCGGCGACCCGGTGGTCCGCGTCCAGGCGCCGGTTCCGACTGGACAGCGCGACCCCGTCCGGCTCCCGCACGGTGGGACCGGCCACGACCTCGACCGGAAGGTCGAGGTCGGCGACGATGCGGCGGACGATCTGGAGCTGCTGGCGGTCCTTGCGCCCGAAGACCACCAGGTCGGGCGTCACGATGTTGAGCAGCTTGACCACGACCAGCCCGACGCCGTCGAAGTGACCGGGACGAGCTGCCCCGCACAGGTGCTCGCCCAGCCCCGCAACGGTCACCCTGGTCGCCGGCGGACGTGGGTACATCTCGTCGGTCTCGGGCGCGAAGACCAGTGTCGGCGCCTGCTCGCCGAGATCGGCCAGTGCCCGCTCGTCGCCAGCGAGGTCACGCGGATAGGCCGTGAGGTCCTCGGTCCGGTCGAACTGGGTCGGGTTGACGAAGATCGACACCACGACGGCGTCCGCACGTGCGGCGGCCAGGCGGACCAACGCCAGGTGCCCGTCGTGGAGGGCCCCCATGGTGGGCACGAAACCGATCGTGGCCCCGCCGGAGCGCAGCGCTGCCACCTTCGACCGCAGCTCGGCGCTCCCCGTCACCCGTTCCACGTCGTCTCCTCCGATCTCAGCCCGTGAGCCCTGCGCGCTGCGTCACGCGCGCTTGGCCACATCGACGCTCCGGCTGCCGCCCGTGGCCGCGTCCGGCATCACTCGCCGTGAGCCAGCAGCTCCTCGAGCGCCGCGACGACCTCGGGTGCCAGTGCCGGACGCACCGGCTCCAGGACGGCCTGTGCGAGCGCACGGTAGGCGGTGAGCAGCTCGGGCAGGTCCGTGGCGATCCCCCCCAGGTGCGCTGCGACGGTGCCGAGGTCACCCCGCACGATCGGGCCGGTCAGCGCTGCGGCCCCGTCGGTCGCGGCGTTGTCCACCGACGCGTGCGCCAACGGGCCGAGGAAGGCGGCCGGATCCTCGACGTTGGCGGCCAGCAGCAGACGGCGAGCCGTCACCACCGCGGCGCCGACGGCGTTGGAGGCCACGGCCAGCGCCGCGTGATAGAGGGTGCGGGCGTCGTCCGCGACGTCGTGTGGATCGCCGCCGAGCGCCACGACCAGTTCACGAGCCCACTCGAGCTCCATCGGTCGGGCCGTGACCGCCCACGGCACCCCCACCAGCAGGTCCGGATCGGTCGCACCAGCGGGGATCGTCATGGCCGGGTGGCACGCGGCGATGCGGGCCCCAGTCAGACCGGCCCGGCGCAGGACGGCGAGTCCCCGTGAGCCCGCCACGTGGACGACACCCTGCTCGGGACCCAACGCATCGGCCCGGACGAGCGCGTCCACGACCGGCTCGATGGCATCGTCGGGCACGGTCAGGAGCACGAGGTCGGCGTCCGCCACGGCCGCGGCCGGGTCGGCGTGGGCACGCACGCCCGCGATCCTGCCGGTCAGGCGGGTGCGTGACGAGGCGTGGCCGCCCCCCACGGCCACGATCCGCCAGCCGGCTCGGACGCCGGCCACCGCCAACAGCGTGCCGACCCGGCCAGGGCCGATGATGGCGACCCTCATCGCCGATGACCCCGGCTGCCGTCCGGGTCCCTGGCAGCATCGAGGTCGTGCTGCCCCGGTCGGACGAACCCGGCGGGGGGCGCACTCGGTCCCTCCGGGCGCGACGAGCGGTGCCCGGGCACGTCGTCGAGGCGGACCTCCAGCTCGATGTCCTCGATCGGGGCCAACGCCGCCAGCGCCGCGGTCAGCCGACGGCCGTCCGGGAGCCTGCCACCGGGGAGCACCTCCAGCAGCGGGACCAGCACGAAGGCGCGCTCCTGCAGTCGTGGGTGGGGCAGCACGAGCCGCTCGCTGTCGAGCTCCACCTCGTCGTAGAGCAGCACGTCGATGTCCAGCGGACGCGGCCCCCACCGCACCTCGCGCTCACGGTCGCGCCCGAAGGCCGCCTCCAGCAGCTGGAGCTCGTCGAGCAGCGCGAGTGGCGCCAACGTGGTCACCCCCACCAGCGCCAGGTTGAGGTAGTCGTCCTGGGGCACCGCTCGGGGGTCGGGTGGAGCCGGCCAGGGCGGGGTGCGGTAGACACCGGACACGTCGGTGACGACGACGCCCTCGAGCTCGTCGATCGCGTACACGGCCGCGGTCAGGGTCTCCAGGGCGTCACCCACGTTGGCACCCAACCCGAGGGCGAAGGACGCACTCATGGATGCACCCTGCGCAGGGTGACCGACACCTCGTCGGCCACGACGGGGACCGGAGCGGACGGCTTGTGGACGGTGACCTCGACCGCCTGGATCCGCCCGTCGGTCAGGCAGCGAGCGGCGATGCGCTCGGCGACCGTCTCGATCAGATCGGCCGGTTCGCCGCTCACGATGGCGGCGATGGCCGCGGACAGTGCCCCGTAGTCGACCGTGTCCCGCAGGTCGTCCGAGGCGCCGGCTGCGGAGAGGTCGACCTCGAGCGACACGTCGACCACGAACCGTTGCCCGTACTCGCGTTCATGGGGCAGGACCCCGTGGTGCCCGAAGGCCTCGATGCCGGTGATCGTGATGCGGTCCACGTTGGACTCCTCAGGTCAGGACGGCGGCTCGGGTGACCGGCACACGGCTTCGGCGACCCGAACGGCCCGCACCGTCTCCGCGACGTCGTGGACCCGCAGGATCCTGGCCCCGGCGGCGACGGCCAGGGTGGCCACGGCCAACGAACCCTCGAGCCGGTCGGTCGGTTCGGCACCCCCGGTGAGGGTGCCGAGGAAGCTCTTGCGCGACGCTCCGACCAGCACGGGGCGCCCGAACGCGGTGAACGTCGAGAGCTCACGCAGCAGGGCGAGGTTGTGTTCGAGCCGCTTTCCGAAACCGATGCCCGGATCGAGCACCACGCGCTCACGGTCGATGCCTCGCTCGGTGAGCCGGTCCAGCGAGGTGTCCAGCGCCTGATGGACCTCGGCGACGACGTCGAGGTAGCGGGGATCGTGCTGCATCGTGCGTGGCGTGCCCTGCATGTGCATCAGCACGTAGGGCACCTCGGCGGCGGCGACGGTGTCGAGCAGCACCGGATCCAGCGCGCCGGCGCTGACGTCGTTGACCAGCGCGGCGCCGGCCTCCAGGGCTGCACGGGCGACCGCGGCCTTGGAGGTATCGATCGACACGACCGCACCCGAGGCCGCCAGTTCGGTGACGACCGGGAGCACCCGGCGCAGCTCCTCCTCGACGCTGACCGGCTCCGCCCCCGGTCGGGTCGACTCACCGCCGACGTCGATCACGTCGGCACCAGCCTCCAGCAGGGCAGCGGCGGCGGTCAGCGCGGGGCGTGGATGCTCGGCGGGCAGGTACGCCACCCCGCCGTCGGAGAACGAATCCGGGGTCACGTTGCAGATGCCCATCACCACCGTGCGGCTGGCCGTGGGGAGCGCACCGGCGGGGGTCTGCAGGTCCGGTGGCGGCTGGCGCCAGCTGGCGAGCCGGGCATCGAGGTGGTCGGCGAGCCGAGGGTCAGCGACGGCCAGGGCCGCGCGCAGCGCCGCCGCGGTCGCCGTCAGTCGCAGCACCCCCGGGTGCGGCCGTGATCGGGCCACCTCGACGGGTAGCGCCCCCAGCAGGCGTTCGATCGTCTCCGCGGTGGCGGCGACCTCGACGACCACGGGCCCAGAGACCGGCCACGCCGCGGCGTCGCATACCCGTACCGAGGCCGGCACCAGTGCACTCATCCGGACCTCCACCGATCGGGCCACCGCATGCTAGGTGGCGACGGGCAGGACCTCGCTCCGGGCGACGGGCAGGACCTCGGCCTGCGTGAGAGACGGGGCGGTGAGGGGCAGGCCGGCGACACACGTGACGCTGGC
>JAWLDJ010000053.1:0-2553 GCA_041686695.1 Nitriliruptoraceae bacterium | reverse complement strand
GGCGACGGGCAGGACCTCGCTCCGGGCGACGGGCAGGACCTCGGCCTGCGTGAGAGACGGGGCGGTGAGGGGCAGGCCGGCGACACACGTGACGCTGGCCCGTCGCCGCCTGCAGCCAGCGGCCGGCGCCGCGAGCGACATCGGTCGAGGACGCCGGGGCGTGCCGTCAACCCTTGAGCAGCGTCATGGCCTCGGCACGGGTCTTGGGGTCGGCGCGGAACTTGCCGCGCACCGTGGAGGTGACGGTCTGCGCGCCGGGTTTGCGGATCCCACGCATCTCCATGCAGAAGTGGCGGGCTTCGACCACGACCATCACGCCCCGGGGCTCGAGCGCTCGCTCCAGCGCGTCGGCGATCATGGTCGTCATACGCTCCTGCAGGCCGGGGCGCTTCGCGCAGACGTCCACCAGTCGCGCGAGCTTCGACAGCCCGGTGACCTGACCGTTGGCGTTCGGTAGGTAGGCCACGTGAGCACGCCCCGTGAAGGGCACCAGGTGGTGCTCGCACATCGAGTGGAACTCGATGTCACGCATCATCACGATCTCGTCGTAGGCCTCGTCGAAGCTGACCGACAGGACCTCCGCCGGGTCGACCAGCAGGCCGGCGAAGATCTCGTCGTACTCGCGGGCCACGCGTGCCGGGGTCTCGGCGATCCCGGGGCGGTCCGGATCCTCTCCGATCGCCTCGAGCAGCATCCGTACCGCCTGCTCGATCTTCTCGTGGTCGAAGGTGCGGGACGGCTCGATCCCGGTGATGTGGCGGACACGACGCTGCGAGGCCGCGACGCCCTCCGCGACCTCGGCAGCCAGCACGTCAGCGTCGTCGTCGAGGTGCGACTCGGCACCGTTGGCGGACTGGGGCAGCGGGTGCACGCTCACGGCGAACCTCCTTGGGCACAGCGGTCTGCCCCGTCCTCGGGGGCCAGAGGTGCAGTGGGACCGCTCAGGCCTGCTTCGATGCCGACGACGAGGTGGACGAGTCCGCACCCTGCTCGGCAGGGTGTCCGTTGCCCTGAGCGTGGCCGTTGCCATGCCCGTTGCCGTTGCCGTGGTCGCCGACGCGGCTGCGACGCAGACGCTCGATCACCTTCGCCGGGTCGTCGATCGACGGCACCGTCAACGCGCGGCTCGGACGGTGGTGGACGGGGGCGAACACCTCGGAGAGCAGCGCGCCGTCGACCGTCTCGACCTCGAGCAGCTTGGTGGCCAGCGATTCGAGCACGTGGTCGTTCTCGACCAGGATCTCGAGCGCCTCGTCGTGTGCCTCGTCGAGCAGGGCGCGGACCTCCTCGTCGATCTGCTGGGCGACCTGGCCGGAGTAGTCGGGCTGGTGACCGAACTCCTTGCCGAGGAAGGGTTGCGAGTCCTTCTGGCCCAGCGTGATCGGGCCCAGCAGCGAACTCATCCCGTACTGGGTGACCATCTCCCGCGCGGTCGCGGTGGCCTTGCGGATGTCGTCGCCAGCGCCGGTCGTGATGTCGCCGACCTTGAGCTCCTCGGCCACGCGACCACCCATCATGACCGCCAGCCGGTCGATCAGTTCCGAGCGGGCGATGAGGTACTTGTCCTCGGTCGGCAGCTGCATCGTGAAGCCCAGCGCCTGACCGCGCGGGATGATCGTGATCTTGTGGACCGGATCGGCGTTCGGCAGCGCGTGACCGACGATGGCGTGACCGGACTCGTGGTAGGCGACGGTGCGCTTCTCGTCCTCGCTCATCAGGCGGGTCTTGCGCTCCGGTCCGGCGATCACCCGCTCGATCGACTCCTGGAGCTCGGACATGTCGATCTCCTGCTTGCCACGACGGGCGGCGAGCAGCGCACCTTCGTTGACGAGGTTGGCGAGATCCGCGCCGGTGAAGCCGGGCGTGGAGCGGGCGAGCACCGACAGGTCGACGTCGTCACCCAGCGGCTTGCCCTTGGCGTGGACCCCGAGGATGGCCTCGCGACCGACCAGGTCGGGACGATCGACGACGATCTGACGATCGAAACGACCGGGACGCAGCAGCGCCGGATCGAGGATGTCGGGGCGGTTGGTCGCCGCGATCAGGATGACGGCGGTACGC
The DNA here is from genome assembly GCA_041686695.1 of Nitriliruptoraceae bacterium. Taxonomy (GTDB): domain Bacteria; phylum Actinomycetota; class Nitriliruptoria; order Nitriliruptorales; family Nitriliruptoraceae; genus T1Sed10-7. The sequence goes on along the minus strand of JAWLDJ010000053.1, from coordinate 492 downwards.
ACGTCGAACCCGTCCATCTCGACCAGCAGCTGGTTGAGCGTCTGCTCGCGCTCGTCGTGGCCGCCACCCATGCCAGCGCCGCGGTGACGGCCGACGGCGTCGATCTCGTCCATGAAGATGATGGCGGGCGCGTTGGCCTTGGCCTGCTCGAACAGGTCACGGACCCGCGACGCCCCGACGCCGACGAACATCTCGACGAAGTCCGAGCCGGAGATGGAGAAGAAGGGCACGCCGGCCTCACCCGCCACGGCCCGGGCCAGGAGGGTCTTGCCGGTCCCGGGCGGGCCGTAGAGGAGGACCCCCTTGGGGATCTTGGCGCCCATGGCCTGGAACTTCTGCGGGTTCTCGAGGAACTCCTTGATCTCACGCAGCTCCTCGACGGCGGACTCGGCACCGGCCACGTCGGAGAAGGTGACCTTCGGCGCGTCCTTGGAGACCATCTTGGCCTTGGACTTGCCGAACTGCATGACCCGGCCGCCACCGCCCTGCATG
>JAWLDJ010000052.1:0-14537 GCA_041686695.1 Nitriliruptoraceae bacterium | reverse complement strand
GGGCGATGGAGGTGGCCGACCGCGTCGAGCGCGAACGTCGTGCCGCACGGCTGCTGCTGGCCCGCAGCTCAGGGATCGAGGCGGACTGGCGTGAGGTCGTCGCCGCGGACCCGGCGAACGAGGAAGCGTGTGCCGTCCTGGTCGAGCGGCAGCTGCGTGCGGGAAGATGGCGCGAGGCCATGGAGTCGCTGCAGACCTGCCGTGTGGCGCTGGGGCAGCTCGGCCTCCCGTTGCCACCCGAGCTCGCGGCACTCGATGTCCCACCGCCGGTACCGGCCCGACGTGTGCTGTGGCCGCTGTTCGGACGCGAGCGGGAGTGCGTCCGCATCCTCGACGTCGTCGCCCGGGCGTCGGACGGCGACGGTGGAGCCGTCCTCGTCGCCGGCGTCACCGGGATCGGCAAGACCCACCTCCTACGTCACGTCCTGGCCCGGCTGGGCGAGGACGGCTGGACGGTCGCCATGGGCACCGCGGTGCACGACGACCGGGTCGCTCCCTTCGCTGCGCTGCGTACGGCGCTCCTGCCGTACCTCTCCGAGGCCACCTCGCCGCTCGGCGAGAGGCTCCTCCTGCCCGAGCCTGCGGGAGCGACCCTGCGGCCCGTACGCGCCGCCGAGCTCGCCGTGGTCGCCGACGCTGTCCGGCAACAGCTCGATGCCATGGCAGAACGCCGTCCGGTGGTCCTCTGCATCGATGACCTCCACTGGGCGGATCGGGCGTTGCAGTCGGTGGTCGCCCGCCTGGCCGCCGAGGTCGGTGGCCGCCGATGGTCCCTGCTCCTCGCGGCCCGCACCGACGAGCCACACGCCCCCATCCCGGAGCTGCCCACCTCGGCCCTGCGGCTGTCCCTCGACGTCCTCGACCGCGAGGCGAGCACCCGGCTCGCGGTCCATGCCACCGAGCAGGCCGGACTGGCCCTGGACCAGCGCGCACACGAGGTGGTGGAGCGTGGTCAGGGGCACCCGTTCTTCATCGTCGAGCTGGCTCGGACCCGGTCGACGGACACGACCGGTGCCGCAGCCACGGACGCACCCGAGCGGATCGTCGAGCTGCTGCGGCACCGTGTCGCGCAGTGCTCGCCCGCGGCTCGGCGCCTCACCGCCTTCGTCGCGATCGCAGGGGAGGACGCGACGACCGGACTCGTGGCCAACGCCACCGGGCCCCTGCTCGGTCCGGCTGCCGACCTCGCGGATGTCCTCGACGAACTGGAGCGCGTCGCACTCGTCCACAGCGACGAGGAGCGCGTGTGGCTGAGCCATCCGCTGCTGCGGGACGCCGCCGGATCGACCCTCAACGTGGTCCGTCGGGCGCAGCTCCACGCCAGGGTCGCCGATGCCCTGGAGGCAGAGGCCGGGCGGCCCGATGGGAGCCGGATCCTGGCCATCGCACGACACCGGCTCGCCGCCTTCCAGGCGACGCACGCCGTGGGATCCGCGAGGGCAGCCGTGTCCGCCGGCCTCGCCGGGGCCCGGGTCGCCCACAGCCTCGGTGCGGCGGCAGCCGCTGAGGAACTCTACGTCGGTGCACTGGAGGCCTACGGGAGCCTCGAGGACGAGGGACGGTGGCGGCTGCGGCACGACGCCTTCCAAGGCTGGCTGGGACTCGGGCAGCTGCGGATGGACGGTGGCGCCTACGCCCGCGCGGCCGCCGCCGCCGAGGAGGCCTGGGAGCTCGCGACGGTGCCCGACGAGTACGGCCACGCCTGGTGGTTGCGCGCGGAGATCCCGTACCACCGGGGCGACCTCCCCGCCAGCATCGAGCTGCTGGAGGACGGTCTACGTCACCTCCCCGCGGACGCCGAGGTGGCTCGTGCGCGACTGCTGGCCGAGCTCGGGTGGTGCCACGTGCGACGCAGGGACTTCGGCGTCGCGGTGACGACGCTGCGTGCGGCCGTCGAGTTGGCCTACGACGGAGGGGACTGGACCGTCCTGACCGCGGCGCTGAACCGGTACGCGTACGCGCTCGGTGCCACCGGGGCGCTCGGGGAGGCCCTGGAGTTGTACGAGCGGGCAGAGACGGCGTCGCAGCGGTCCAGCGACCGCAACGAGCAGGCGATGGTGCGGCTCCACCACGGCGTCGTACGGTTCTGGAACGGCGATGTCGACGACGCGCTCACGAAGTTCGACGAGGCCGCCGAGCTGTGCGTCCGCCACGGTCTGGTCTACGACCGTTCGGTGGTCCACTGGAACCGCGCCTGGGTGGAGGAGGCGCGTGGGGAGCCGGCCCTCGCGCTCGAGGAGCGTGACGCCGAGCTACGGCTCCTGCGACGGTTCGGCAACGACCGCAACCTCGCCGGGTGCCAGGCCCACCGCGCCAGGCTGCTGCGGCTGCTCGGCCGTGGCTCGGAGACCGGGGACGCCGCCATCGAGGCGCGGGCGGCAGCCGAGCGGGTCGGTGACCCGGTCCTGATCGAGGAGACCCAGCGGGCGATCTCGGCCGGCTGACAGGGCGCTGCCCGCCGGCGGCTGGGCGGGTGCGGAGCCCTGCCGCAGCTGCTCCGGTGCGGCACTGGTGACCTCCTGCCCTTGAGGTCGTGCGAGGGGCTGCGGACCCTGGAGGCAGTGCAGCGGGAGGACCGAGAGCAGGTGAGCGTCCCAGTCCCCGGGTCGGTCGGCCAGCGTCGGCTGCGCTCGGTGCTCGGCCGGCGCCGGCAGACCTGGTCGGGTGGCGGGCGCTCGCACATCGAACACCGGGAGGTGCCCCCCGGCTTCCTGCCGGAGTTCGAGCACGAGGTGTCGGCGGCGCTGCAGGCCCATCCGGGGGTCTCGTGGGCGGCCCTGCAGCTCCGCCCACCGCGCATCGTGGTCGAGCACGACGAGCTGTGGGCGACGACCGAGGAGCTCGTCGCCGTGGTCGCCGAGGTCGAGGACCGCCTCGGGCTGGTGGAAGCGTTCCCGTCCGACCGGCCCAGCCATCCGGCGGACGTCGAGCCGTTCGTCCGCCTGCTGATGGAGATGGGGACCGACCTCGCCAGCTTCGGCGGCGCCGTGGCCGGCCGTGCCTCCGGCGTGTCTCCATCGACCCTGGCGGTCGACCTGTCTCGGCTGTCGACCCTCGTGGACAGCACGCCGCAGCTGCGGTCGCCGTTGGATCGTCGACTGGGCTCCCACGCCAGCGACCTCGTGCTCGGGGTCGGCAACGCGGTGCTCCAGGGGTTCGCGCAACGGATGACCGGCCAGCTCGTCGACGCCGTCCACCGCAGCCTGCTGGTGGGCGAGCACCGTTCCCGGAGGGCCGCGTGGCGGGCCCGCGAGCAGGAGCTGTTCGCGGATCCCCCGGCCGGCGACCTCGGCGGCGCAGCGGCGCCAGCGCGGAGCGATGCACCCGTCGACGACCCCCTCGAGGGCTACGCCGCCCGGTCGCTCGAGGCGTCGCTGGCCGCCTTCACCTCCGGTCTGGTGACCACCGGTGATCTCGGCGCGGCCATGGCACCGCTGGCCGACGCTGCCCCGAAGGCCGCTCGACTCGGCCGTGAGGCCTTCGGGGCCGAGCTGGCCCGCGTCCTCGGTCGTCGCGGCGTGCTGGTCATGGACCGGCAGTCGCTGCGTCGGCTCGACCGGGTGGACACGCTCGCGATCGACGGGCGCCTGCTGCTGGAGGTGACCGGATCGGGGCGTCCGGTCAGCCCGTACCGGATCGGCGAGCCGGGCCGCGAGCTGCTCGACCGCGCGGCGGCTGCCGGGTTGGCGACGGTGGCTTCGGGGAGCTTCCTGGCCGAGGCCGAGGTCGCGGTCGATCGGGTCGTCACCCGGCACGTGGGGCTACCCGCTGCTGTCCGCGAGCTGCAGGAGGAGGGGCACAGCGTGCTGGCGGTGGTCAGCGACGCTCGCGCGAGCCTCAGCCCGGCGGACGTGCTGGTCGGTGTCCCCCTGCCGGGGGCGGCGGTGCCGCACGGTGCCGACCTCATAGCGCGGGCGGGGCTGGACGATGTGGCGTTGTTGCTCGCTGCGAGCCGCGTGGCACACGACCACACGCAGCAGGCGGTGCGTCTGGCCTTCGCGGGTGCGGTGCTCGGCGCTGCATCGGCGATCGGTCGGCCACCGGCCGAGGCCCCGACCCGTGCCGCCCGTGCGGTGGATGCCGCGGCGCTGGCCGCGCTGGTCAACGGCCGCCGGGCAGCACGGTCGCTCGAGCACGACCACACGCCCTTGCGTCCGGCCACGGTCGCCTGGCACGCCAAGGACGCGAGCCAGGTCCTGCGCGAGCTCGGGAGTGACGCCGACGGCCTGTGCACCGAGGCCGCCACGAGCCGACGGTCGCCGTCCGAGCCGACGCCGTGGGTGCCGGAGCGGCTCCGCAAGGCCGTCGTCGACGAGCTCGCCAACCCGCTGACACCGGTGCTCATGGCAGGCGCCGGGCTGTCGCTGGTCACCGGCACGGCGTCCGACGCCGGACTGGTCGGCCTGGTCCTGGGCCTGAACGCGGCGCTGGGTGCGGGACAGCGGCTGCGCGCCGACGTGGCCGTGGATCGGCTCGACGACGGCAACGTCGACCATGTACGGCTCCGGCGGGACGGTGCCGCCCTGTACCTCCCGGCCACCGAGGTGGTTCCGGGCGACGTGGTGGAGGTGGCTGCCGGCGACACCGTGGTGGCCGACTGCCGGCTGCTGCGGTGCCGCGGCCTCGAGGTCGAGGAGGCGACCCTGACGGGCGAGTCCGTCCCGGTCGCCAAGTCCGCCGCGGCGTGCTCCGGCTCGGCAGCGGTGGCGGAACGCACCTCGATGCTGTTCGCCGGCACCACCGTCCTGGCTGGGGAGGGGGTCGCGGTGGTGGTCGCCACCGGTGACCAGACGGAAGCGGGCCGGGCCGTGCTGACAGGTGACGTCCCGGGGCCGGTGACCGGGGTCGACCGACGGCTCCAGGAGCTGACCGACGTGACCATCCCGGCAGCGGTCGGCAGCAGCGTGGCGGTGCTCGCCTCCGGTCTGTTGCGCCGCGTGCCGCTCCAGGAGGTCGCGGGTTCGGCGGTCACCCTGGCTGTGGCCGCCCTGCCCGAGGGTCTGCCGCTGCTGGCCTCGATGGGACAGCGCGCCGCTGCCCAGCGGTTGACGACCTCGGGCATCGTGTCCCGCAACGTCAGCACGATCGAGGCCTTGGGCAGGGTCGACGTGCTGTGCGTCGACAAGACCGGGACCCTCACCGAGGGTTCGCTGCGGCTCACCGAGGTGTCCGATGGCCGCACCGCCGTGCCGATCGGCCAGGTCGACGAGCTCGGCGAGCTCGGCGAGCCCGTCGAGCCTGGGGACCGCGACCAGGGGGCCGAGGTGGAGGGCCTCAGCGAGCGGCACCGACGGGTGCTGCTGGCGGCTCGTCGCTCGACACCGGTCAGGGCGGGTGAGCCCCTGGCGCACGCCACCGACGGGGCGGTCGCCGACGGGACGGGTGCCGCCGGGGTGCGCCGCCAGGGCAGCGGGCGGTTCGACCCGCTGGACGACCTGCACTTCGCCCCCGAGCGGGGCTACCACGCGGTGCTCGCCGGCACGAGCCGCGGGCCCGTGATCAGTGTCAAGGGGGCCCCTGAGGTGGTGCTCGACCGCTGCGAGAGCTGGCAGGTCGGTCGTGAGCAGCGCCCGTTGCGTGCCGCGGACCGGGACCGCCTCCTGACCCACGCGGCGGACCTGGCCGCGCGGGGGACGCGGGTGCTGGCCGTCGCAGAGTGCCGGGCGCCGGGCCGGTCGGACCTCGTGGACGACGACGTCCGGCAGCTCACGCTGCTGGGTTTCGTCGGCCTACGCGATCCGGCCCGCGCGAGTGCAGCCGACGCGGTACGGCGGCTGCTCGATGCGGGCCTGCGGGTCGTCATGGTCACCGGTGACCACACCGCCACTGCAGCATCGGTCGCCCGGGACGTCGGCCTCGGCGATGGCGGGATCATCACGGCCCCGGAGCTGCTCGCGCTCGGCGGTGACGACCTCGACGAGGTGCTCGCCGACGTGACGGTGATCGCCCGCGCCACGCCCGAGCACAAAGCCGACCTCGTCCGTGCCTTCCAGCAGCGGGGCGCCGTGGTCGCCATGACCGGCGATGGAGCCAACGACGTCGCCGCCATCCAACTGGCCGAGGTGGGGATCGCGCTCGGCCCGCGTGCCACGGCTGCCGCTCGGCACGCGGCGGACCTGGTCGTGACCGACGAGCGCATGGAGACCCTCGCCGACGCGATCGCCGAGGGCCGCGGTCTGTGGGCGTCGGTCCGTGATGCGGTCGCGGTGCTGGTCGGCGGCAACCTCGGCGAGATCGCCTTCACCGTGGCGGGCAGCCTGGTCACCGGGCGCACGCCGCTCAACGCCCAGCAGCTGCTGCTCGTCAACCTGTTCACCGACGTGCTGCCCGCCACCACCATCGCGATGTCCCGACCCGACAGCGCCAGCATCGAGGGGCTGCTGCGTGAGGGACCCGAGGCCTCGCTCGGCACGATCCTGAACCGGGCGCTGGTCTGGCGGGCGATCGGTACCAGCGCCGGTGCGCTGGCGGCCTACTTCCCCGCGCGGTTGGCCGGCACCGTCGACCACGCCGCCACGACCGGTCTGGTGGCCCTCGTCGGTGCCCAGCTGCTGCAGACCGTCGCCGCTCGTCCGGGCGAGCTCCGCGTCTGGCTCGCCAGCGCGGGCTCAGCCGCGGGCCTGATCGCGATCATCCAGACGCCCGGGCTGAGCGGTGCCGCCGGTTGCCGCCCGCTGGGACCGATCGGGTGGACCCTCGGGACCTCGGCCGCGGTCGCCGGCGCGGCCGTCGGTGCGCTCGGCCCTCGGGTGGAGCGGGCCGTGCGCGGCCACTGGCCACCGGCGGGACGCGAGCACCCGCCGCAGCCGGGAGCTGAGCCGTCGTGACGCCGTCCCTGCCTCCCCGCCGGCCGTTCGGTGGGACGTGACGACGCAGCAGGAGAGCGCAGCATGCGCGGGCGCTCGCGGCGACCTGTCGGTCGACCGGCTGGGTCGTCCGCCCCTGGAGGATCGTGGACGGCGGGTGGGATGCTGAAGGGTCGGATCGACCGGCCGATCGGCGTGAAGGAGGCTCCAGTGCGTGCGCTCATCGTCTACGAGTCCCTGTTCGGCACGAACCGCACGATCGCGACGGCCATCGCTGCCGGTCTCGGCGACCACACCCCGGTCACGCTGGTGGAAGCGGCGGACGCGCCGGAGCTCATCGACGACCAGGTGGAGCTGCTCGTGGTCGGCGGCCCCAACCACCAGTTCGGTCTTCCCCGCCCTGCCACCCGGGCGGAGGCGGCCGCGCAGCGGCAGGGGGGAGGCCAACCGGCCGAGCGGGGCCTGCGCGAGTGGCTCGACGATCTCCAGCTGTCCCAGCCCGGTCAGCGAGCCGCGGTCTGGGACACCCGCATGGCCAGTCCGCCCTTCCTCGACTCCGTCGACCACAGTTCCCGGACGATCGCGAAGCGGCTGCGACGGGCCGGCGCGCGGCTGGTCGCCGAGCCGCGTCACTTCTACTCCGCCGACGGTCAGGGCGAACTCGTCGAGTGCGAGGAGGACCGGGCCCGCGAGTGGGGTGCCCAACTCGCCGACGGACGCTGAGGCAGCGTCACCGCGGTGGGTGACGCCGACACGGTGTGCCGGTGGACACAGTGTCCGGACCTCACAGCTACCCACCGACGTCCGGGACCGAGGACCGCTCCCGGCGTGCCGACACGGTCCACACCATCAGGGTCGCCAACACCATGGCGAACCCGAACCCGAAGTCCTCGATCGGCGAGTCGAAGAAGATCCGGACCCCACTGAAGTGGCGGTCGTCGTAGCACACGATGGCCGCGTCCAGCCGGGTCAGCCATCCGTCGACGGGGATCTGGAAGGCCCACACGATCGCCAGTGCCAGCCAGAAGCCGAGGGTGGTGAGCAGCCGCGTGCGGACGACGACGAGGTCGAGGAGCACGACCACGATGATCGCCAGGACCGTCAGCAGGGTGTACTCAGCCACGGGGCACCCGCTGCTGCGCTTCGGAGGTCGGTGTCCCGACCGCTCCGAGGTCCCGCGCCTCTCGGGCCAGGCGACCCTGTGGCCACACACGCGCCCCGAGCCGCAGGACGGCCTGATGGGTCAGCAGGGCACAGATGGGGATGACGACGAAGAACAGCAGCTCCTCCAGGGGCAGCACGCCACCGAGGTCGATGCCGAGGGTGTAGCGCGGCGCGAAGTCCCAGTGGCCCCGCGCGATGGCGACGAGGTCCCAGACGACGAAGGGCGTCATGGCGACGACCAGGGTGAGGGCGAGCCGACGGGGGCGGCGGTACACCCGGGCACCGATGCCCCACTCCAGGGGGGCGGTGATGGCCAGGCAGGCGCCGAGCACGAGCAGGTAGTGGAAGGGCTCCATCACGGCCTCACCGTCGGGCGGGCAGAGGGCTCGGCGATGTGGTGGGCGTGGTCGGCCCGTCGCTCGCGCGGGGGGAGTTCGCGCCCGTGCCACCCGCCACGGCGACGGGATCGCCGCCTGCCGCGGCGACGGGCGCCGAGCGCCGGACCATCTCGCGGCCGACGACCGCCATCTTGACGGGGGTCGCGATCCGGGCGCGTGCTGAGAAGACGTCGTGATCGGCGTCCTCGATGCGGTCGAGGATGCCGCTGTAGAGCACGCGCGCGGCCCGGATGACCTTGGCGGACCGCGGGGGCAGCAGGGCGATACCGGCGTCGGCCTCGCGGTAGATGGCGCGGATGCGTGCGATCTGGAACCGGCTGAAGTCCCGCCACGGACCATCGACCGCACGTCGTCGGGGGTCCGCACCGAACCGCTCGAGGTCCTCCAGCGGCAGGTAGACGCGGCCACGGTCGAGGTCCTCGTCCACGTCGCGCAGGAAGTTGGTGAGCTGGAAGGCGATGCCGAGCGCGCGCGCTCCGGGCCGGGCTGCGTCGGGGTCGGGCGGTCGCAGCACCGGCAGCATCAGCTCGCCGATGACCGCGGCGGAGCCATCCATGTAGCGCACGAGCTCCCCATGCGTGCGGTAGGACGAGACCGAGAGGTCCATCTGCATCGCGTCGAAGAACCGCAGCAGCAGCTGCGGATCGATGGACAGGTGCTGCACCGTGTCGATCACGGCCGCGAGGATCGGGTGGCTGCTCATCCCGGCGTCCACGCCCTGGCAGAACCCCTCACGCAGGGCGTCGAGCGCCGCGGCGCGATCGGCGGTGTCGCCACCTCCCGGCGCGTCCACGATCTCGTCGGCGTACCGGCACAGCCCGTAGAGCGCGTGGACGTGGCCCTGGTCGGCCTGCGGCAGCGCACGTGTCGCCCAGTAGTAGGTCGTGCCGTGGGCGCGGTGCAGTCGTCGACAGCGCGCGTAGCTCGCCCCCAGCTCGTGGGAGCGGGACCGCTCGGAGGTCGACCGTCGCTGGTCAGCTCGCACGTGGGCTCTCCCTGTCGCGCTCGGCGACGCTGGTCGCCTGCTGCAGCCCCGGGTCCTGCCACCCCGGCCGCTGCCGCCCCGGGCGGTGCGAGCCGGCGGAGCGGGGCGCGAGCCGCTCCATGACGCGGTCCGCTGCCAGCCGGCCGGATAGCAGCACCATCGGCACGCCGACCCCGGGACGGGTCGAACTGCCGACGAAGACCACACCGGGCAGCCGACGGTCGGTCAGGGCCGGACGCAGGGGCCCGGTCTGGGTGAACCGGTGGTCGAGGGAGAAGGGCGTTCCCGCCGCCATCCCCTGCGCTGCCCAGTCCACCGGTGAGATCGAGTGCAACACCTCGGGGCTGCCTTCGAGGTGGCCGGACCCGCTGAGCCAGGTGAGCATCCGCTCGGTCAGCTGCGGCTCGAGCGAGCGCCAGTCGAGACCGGCCTGCAGGTTGGGCACCGGCTCGAGGACGTGCAGGACATCGCGTCCGGCCGGCGCCAGGCCGGGGTCGGTGACGCTCGGGGTGGTGACGAACCGCGACGGGTCCGACTGGGGACGGCCTTCGTCGAGCAGCTCCGCGAAGGTCCGCGACCAGGCCGCGCCGAAGTCGATCGTGTGGTGGGCGGGAGCGGCGCCGTCCGGGCGTCGTCCCCCGACCAACCACAGCAGGCAGGAGGGCGAGTAGTGCCCGCGGCGCAGCCGTCGTGGCGCGTCGACCTCGACGAGTCGGTCGTAGACCGCGGGCAGGTCCGGGTTGGCGACGATCGCCTCGGCGTCCAGGGTGCCACCGCTGGTGTGGACCCGGGCGGGGACACCGCTGCCCGCGGGGGTGATGGCCTCGACCTCGACGCCCAGGCGCAGGTCCGCGCCGGCGTCCCGGGCCGCGCGGGCCAGCCCGCTCGCGAGCTCGTGGACACCGCCTCGGGGGAAGTAGACCCCCTGCACGGTGTCGAGGTAGGTGATGACCGAGTACATCGCCAGCGCCCGCATCGGCGACATCCCGGCGTACATCGCCTGGAAGGAGAAGAGCCGCTGCAGGCGGGGGTCGTCGAAGAAGCGGTCGACGGCGGGCTGCAGGCGGCCGAAGCCGCCGGCAGCGGCCAGGCGGGCTACCGCGGCGGGTTGGCGCAGCAGGCTGGCCAGCGACGAGTAGTCGCGGTCGATGAAGTCGGTGAACTCGAGGTCGAACAGCCGCCGCAGCCAGGCGACGAAGGCGTCGAAACCGTCGGCGGCGCTCTCGCCGGCGAACACGCGCAGCTCCTCGCGCATGTCCTCCTGGGACGCCCGGACCGGCACGCTGGAGCCGTCGGCGAACCGCGCCCGGTAGGCGGGATCGAGGCGGATGAGGTCGAGGTGGTCGTCGAGGTCCGCGCCCGCGGCGGCGAAGGTGTCCTCCATCACCCCGAGCATCGTCAGCACGGCCGGGCCGGTGTCGAACCGGTAGCCGTCACGCTCGAGGAGGCCCGCGCGCCCTCCCGGGTGGTCGGATCGCTCCAGGACCGTGACGTCGACGCCCCTCCCGGCGAGGTGGCAGGCGGCGGACAGCCCCCCGAGGCCGGCACCGACGATGACGACGCGCCCGGTCATACGGTCACCTCGGCGTGACGGCCGCGTCGGCGTCGGTCGAGCCAGGACACCACCGCGACGTGCGGCATGGTGAGCGCGACGAGCAGTCCGAGGTGGGCGGCGACCAGGCCCTCGACCCCGCCGGCACCCCACCACAGTGCCAGCAGGACCACGACGCTGGCGGCGGTGGGGAGCAGTGCCGAGCGGGCGAAGCGCAGCAGCGGTCGGGCGGTCCGCCCGGCGGCGAGGTCGTCGGCGTTGGCCGGATCGAGGGGCAGCAGGCGGGCGATGTGGCGTGCGGCGTGCCAGCCGCCGAAGTAGGCGGCGAAAGCGAGCAACGGCGGGGCGAGCACGAAGGCCGCGCACAGCACCGCCAGGTCGAGAGCGACGCGCCCACGCCCCTGGACGGTGACGCTCCAGGCGGTCAGCGCGACGAGGGCGAAGGTCACCAGCAGCGCCGTCGAGCGCACCGACGGCGCGGTCAGGACGGCGAGTTCCGGGGCCAGGCCGACCAGGACCGGGCGGGCCTGCTCGGCATGGACGGCGATCGGCAGGACGACCGGGGGGAGCCCGAAGGCCAGGACCGCGATCGGGCGCTGCCAGGGTCGAAGCGCAGCGGACGCCTCCAGGAACTCGACGTCGCCGGCACCGAAGTGGAGGATCGACACGATCAGGAACAGCGACGCCGCGAGAACGGGCTGGAGCAGCAGGAGACCGAACGCGAGCGCGGCCACGGCGACGTAGGCGACGAGGATCAGGACGAAGCTCGAGCGGGGGAGCTCCCGTCCCAGCGTCCACTCGGGGACGAGGTGGTCGACGGCCCCGTGGGGCAGGCCGATGAACAGGCCGATGGCGAGCACCGTCCAGGCGAGGGGCCCGGTGTCGACGTCGGGGACCACGGCGAGGGCGCCGACCACACCGAGGAGCCAGAGGGACAGCGTGCGCACCCGCAGGTCCACGATGCTCGGGGTCCGCGCCACGTCGGCGGTGACCTGCACCACGGGGATTCCTCGCCTCGGCATCATCTCACGCCGCTTCGCTGCGGTCAGGTGGAGCAGCGACGGGGCGTGTGGCGTCGAGGAACGTTCGGCCCGTCCCGTGGTCGTGGACGGGCGGCGAACCGAAGCGTTCCAGGCACCCCCCGAGGATGGCGCGCTCGGCCCGCCGGAACTCGTCCTCGGTGGCGAACGAGCCACGTTCCGGCGTGAGGACGGCTTCGGGTGGGTGCGCTCGGCCGGTGGTGTCGACGCGCAGGCCAGCACGCTCCTCTGTACGGTACGACCGTCTCCGACCCATGGGATCGATCTTGTTCCAGGTTTCACCGAACGCCGCCAACGTGCTCGCCGAGGCTCGCGACGCCCAGGAACTCCCCGAGGACTACGGGGTGCGGGTCTTCGCGCAGCCGGACGAGTCCGGCCAGGCCACGCTGGCCCTGGCCTTCGCCGATCAGCCCGCCGAAGGTGACGAGGTCACCGAGCAGGCCGGCACGCAGGTCTACGTCGCACCCGAGCTCGCCGAGCCGCTGGCCGCGAGCATGCTGGACGTCGCTGATGGGCCCGACGGTCCCGAGCTGACCCTCGTCCCCCAGGACGACGAGGAGCAGTAGCCCGCTGCACGCGCACGCTGTCGTCGGCCGCTGAGCGGACGGCAGCGCACCAGCCGGTCGCGCTCGTCGCCGACGGGCCCGATGCCCCCGTCGCCGGCCCGCGCGGTCTATCGTCGGAACCGGTAGGACGACCGTGTTCCGGTGGGCGACGGGAGGAACGGCGTGTCCGTCTGGCTGCTGGCCGGCGTCGTCCTCTACCTCGCCGGGCTGGGGTCGACGTTCGCCGGTGCGGGGCTCAGAGGCCGTGTCGTCGGCCTGGCCGTGATCTCCGCGGGAGCCGGCATCGCGGTCATCTCGGCACCCCCGATCCGGTCGTGGCAGGCGGCGGTCACCGTGGCGGCCACGCTGGTGCCCCTGGTCCTGGTCGCCGCCGCCCTGCGTCGTCGGGTCGACGAGATCGCCGGTGACCGGCAGGTCACGCTCGATGACGATGTCCTGTGAACGCCACGATCGCGATCGTGCTCGGCCTGCCGGTCGCGGGCATCGCGCTCACGGCGGTCAGCAGCGGTCGCGCACGGGCGAGGTCGTCGCTGGTGCTGGCCGCCGGCATCGCCGGCTCGGTGCTGCTGCTGGCCCGGTCCGTCCTCGCTGACGGCGCGACGCATCAGGCGCGGTTACGGCTCCCGATCGGGGGCGAGGTCGCACTGGTCGCCGACGGACTGGCGGTCAGCCTGCTGGTGATGACCGCGGTGGTCGGCCTCGCCGTCGTCGCGTTCGCCTGGGCGGAGATCCGCCGGGAACCCGATCGGTACCACCGGGCGTACTGGTCCCTGCTGTTCGCACTCTGGGCAGGGATCCACCTCCTGCTGCTGGCGGGCGACCTCTTCACCGTGTACCTGATGCTCGAGGTCGTCGGCCTGTGCGGCTCGCTGCTGGTGACGCTGCGGGGTGATCGCGGCAGCGTGCTCGCCGGCACCCGGTACTTCTACGCCGAGTTGGTCGCCTCGACGACGATGCTGCTCGGGGTTGCGGTGGTCTGGGCCCAGGCGGGCACGGTCGTGTTCTCCGAGCTGGCGGTGGCGCTCGAGGACGCGCCGCTGGCGAGCCTCGGGCTCGCGATCATGACGATCGGGCTGCTGCTCAAGGCGCCGCTCGCGCCGCTGCACTTCTGGCTGCCGGCGGCGCACACGCTGGCACCGAGCGCGGTCAGCCCGTTGCTGTCGGGCGTGATGGTCAAGGTCGCCTTCGCGGTGCTGGTGCGGTTGTGGTTCCTGTCGGTCCCCGACCTGATCACGACGCCGGCCGCGCAGCTGATCGGCGCCCTGGGGGCGCTCGCGATCCTGTGGGGCTCCTTCGGCGGGTTGCTGGCGACCGGCCTGAAGCGTCTGATCGCCTCCTCGACGGTGGCGCAGGTGGGGCTGCTCTTCCTGCTCGTGCCGTTGGTGGCGGCCGGATCCGCAGACGGCTGGACCGGCGGCGTCGTCCTCGCCCTCAGCCACGCCGCCGCGAAGGGGGCCATGCTCATGGCCGCCGCCGTGCTGGTCGACAGCGCCCGCGCGGCCCGCACGGGCGCGGCCGGTACCGGCAGCATCACCGAGGGCGCCGACCCCGACAGCGCGGCCGGTGTCGGCGCGGCCGGTGGCGGCAGCGTCACCCGCCCCGACCGGGTGGCCGGCGTCCAGGCGGAGCCGTCGACCGTCACCCGCGGCGAGACGACGTGGCCGCTGCTGATGGAGCTGCGCGGGAGCGCCACGCGCCGCCCGATCGCGATGATGGCGTTCGGTATCGCGAGCATCAGCCTCGTCGGGCTCCCACCGAGCGGTGGTTTCGTCGCCAAGTGGTACCTGCTGGTCGCCAGCATCACCACCGGACAGTGGTGGTGGGTGGTCGTGCTGGTGGCCGGCACGCTGCTCACGGTCGGCTACCTCATGCGGTTCGTCCGTCCGGCGTTCGCGCCGCTGCCGGAGAACGATCAGCCGGTCCCGCGTCGCGACGCCCGTGACCTGGTCGCCCTCGCCCTCGCCACCTCGACGTTGGCGCTCGGCTTGTTCCCCGGTCCGCTGCTCGAGCTGCTCGCGATCGGGGG
>JAWLDJ010000051.1:12647-14959 GCA_041686695.1 Nitriliruptoraceae bacterium | reverse complement strand
GCTGGTCCCGCTCGCCGAGCTGGTCCCGCTCACCCCGCCGGTCCCGCTGGTTCCGCTCGTCACCGCAGCACCGTGGCCGTCCACGCCTCGATCCAGGCCTCACGCTGCGTCCCGATCACCTGGGGATCGAGCTCCAGCGGGTCGCTCGGGACCACCGCGTGCTCGACGAACACCTCGGGCAGCTCCGCCTCCTCGTTGACCGGGAAGACGAACATCGTCAGCGGCACGTCCTCCTGGAAGGTCGGCGAGAGCAGGAAGTCGACCAGTGCCTGCGCTTCGGCCTGGCGCTCGGTGCCGGCGAGGATCCCGACGAACTCGACCTGGCGGAAGCAGGACGCCTCGATGACCCCGGTCGGCGCCTCGTCGGGCTGCGGGTCGGCGAAGTACACCTCGGCGGGTGGACTGGAGGCGTAGGAGACGACCAGCGGCCGGTCGCCCCCGCCGGTCCCGCTGAACTCGTCGTAGTAGGCCTCGGACCAACCGTCGGTCACGACCACGTCGTTGGCGACCAGCTCCTCCCAGAAGTCGAGGTAGCCGTCCTCGCCGAAGCGCTCGATCGTCGCGAGCAGGAAGGACAGGCCAGGGGAGGAGGTGGCCGGGTTCTGGACCGCGAGCAGGCCCGCGTAGGCCGGATCGGTCAGGTCGGCGAGGTCGTCGGGTACCTCGAGATCGCGCTCGTCGAACCAGGCGACGTCGTGGTTGAGGCACACGTCGCCATAGGTGACCGGGATCGCCCGCAGCTCGGGATCGAGCAGGAAGCGGTCGTCGACCTGATCGAGCATCGGGCTCGCGTAGGGCGTGAACAGTTCCGCCTCGAGGGCGCGGGACAGGAACGTGGTGTCCACCCCGAACAGCAGGTCACCCTGGGGCGCGTCCTGGGTGAGGATCGTCTGGTTGAGCGCGGTGCCCGCGTCACCGAGCGGCACGACCGTCACCTCGATGCCGGTGTCCTCGGTGAACGAGGCCAGGACGTCCTCCGAGACGTCGAAGGAGTCGTGGGTCAGCAAGGTCACCTCACGAGGTGCGTCGGTCGCCTCGTCGGTGGTGTCGTCGGTGGTGTCGTCGCTGGTGTCGTCGGTGGTGTCGTCGGTGGTGTCGTCGGTGGTGTCGTCGGTCGCCTCATCGGTGGTGTCGTCGGTCGTCTCGCTCCCCGGATCGCTGGTGGTCGGGTCGTCGCCGCACGCGCTGATGAGCAGTGCGGCCGCGAGCAGGGCCACGAGATGGCGGATGGGATGGGTCACGGGTGCTCCTCGGTGCCTGGTGGTGTCAGGGTGTGGTCGTGTCGTCGTCCGGTGCTGGCCCGGGTTGCACGGCGACGAGGACACCGTCGGTGATGGTGACCGTCGCACGCGCGCCGGTGAACACGTTGCTGACACCCAGTGAGGAGCCGACGGGCAGCATGGCCCGTTCGAGAGGGAACCTGAGACCGGTGGTGGTGACCCCGCTCGCAGGGCCGTGCATCGCCAGGAGACTGACCAACTCGCCGGACCTGCCGACGAGCGTGGCACGGTCGCGGATCACCGTGACCACCGCGTCGCCGAGCAGCGCCGTGAGCCGGAGTGGGGCGTAGGCCGGCGCGGCGAGCAAGGCGACGTTGGCGAGCAGGTGATCGAGGCGACCACCGTGTCCACCGACCAGCAGCACCTCGGCAGGGCCGCTGGCCAGGACCGCGTCCAACGCGAGCGCGAGATCCGTGCGGTCCTTGTCGACCGGGTGCTGCTCGATGCGGGTGCCGGCTGCCCGTGCGGCCTCCAGGTCGTCGGGCTGGATCGAATCCAGATCGCCGACGAGCAGGTCGACCGGCACCTCGAGCAGCGCCGCGGCGGCGTAGCCACCGTCGGCGGCCACGACCAGGTCGAGGGAGGGCAGCGGCCGGGGGAGCGGGAGCAGGACGGCGTCGCCACCGGCCAGAACGAGCACCTGGCGACGTGCGCTGGCTCCCGTTGCTGGGATCTCTGGCTGCTCGCCTGGCATCGTGTCACCTCCCTATCGCCGGCATTACCCGGAGCAGGTTCCACGGGTCGGTGACACTGCCACGTTGCGCGGCCGGTCACCCTCTCAGCTCGGCGTCGCCCGAGCTCCCCGGGTGTCATCGGCAGCACCCTCGGGGTGCCGCCTGCCAGCAGGGTAGCTCGGGCGACGCGCGTCTGGTGTCGGCGGGGCCCAGGTCGCCGTGGGGTGTGGCGCGTGCCTGCGCTGGTCGGGCGCAGCGTGCCGCGATCACAGGCGCCGGAGCGCCTGGGGCTGCGCGGCGGATCGCACCGGATCGACGGCTGGAGGGTCGATCCGTTGCGATCGCTCAGCTCGAGCTC
>JAWLDJ010000051.1:0-12547 GCA_041686695.1 Nitriliruptoraceae bacterium | reverse complement strand
GCGCGGCGGATCGCACCGGATCGACGGCTGGAGGGTCGATCCGTTGCGATCGCTCAGCTCGAGCTCAGCTCAGCTCGAGCTCGAGCTCGAGCGACGCAGGCGGCGGCCAGAGACCTCGTCCGGCACGATCCTGAGCCAGGACACCTCGGTGCTGTCACCGATGGCCCAGCTGTCCAACTCGTCCTCGTACCGGGCGAGCAGCTCGGGGTCCTCGACGACCTCGGCCCGTCCCTGCACCAGCACGCTCCATCCCGTCCCACGCGCCGGGTCATGGTCGTCGAGCTGGAAGGCCACGGGCTTGCCGGCGAGACCGACGTCGAGCTTGCCTCCCGCGACCGTCCGCAGCACCACGGTCGTGCCATCGACCAGGTGGTTGACCGGCACCACGACGGGCGTGCCAGCTGCCTGGTAAGCGAGCCGACCGAGCGGCCTGCTCCGCAGCAGCGACAGACACTGGTTCAGCGGCAGGACCTCGAGGCCATGACGGTCGGTCAGCTTGGTCACCCTGGACTCCTGAACGCCGGACTCCTGAACGTCTCAGGGCAGCGTGCGTGTCCGCGGGCGCAACCGGCAGGGACCTCTGTCACCGTGCGCCGGGACCGCTGGCGGGACCCCGTCGCGCCGATGGTCCGGTTGCTCACTCCTCGCCGTGCTCAACCTGGGTGTAGAAGACGGCCGCTTCGGTCCGACGTGACATCCCGAGCTTGGAGAGCAGGTTGGACACGTAGTTCTTCACCGTCTTCTCCGCCAGGTGCATCCGCTCGGCGATCTGACGGTTGGTGAGCCCCTCGGCGATCAGCGCCAGGATCTTGCGCTCCTGTTCCGACAGCGCCTTGAGCCGTGGATCCTCCTCGTCGCCCCGACGCAGCCGCTCGAGCACCTTGCCGGTCAGCGACGGATCGAGCAGCGAGTCCCCGGCGGCCACGCGGCGCACGGCGTCGATCAGGTCGTTGCCCCGGATGTCCTTGAGGAGGTAACCGGCGGCCCCCGCCATGATCGCGTCGAAGAGTGCCTCGTCGTCGCCGAAGGAGGTCAGCATCAGGCAGGCGATGCGGGGATCGCGGGCCCGGACCTCTCGGCAGACCTCGATGCCGTTGCCGTCGGGTAGGCGGACGTCGAGGACCGCCACGTCGGGTGCGGTCCGGGCGATCTGCGCCAGTGCCATCCCCGCGGTCGCGGCATCGCCGACGACGTCGATGTCGTCCTCCGCGTCCAGCAGGTCCTTGAGCCCACGTCGGACGACCTCGTGATCATCGACGAGGAACACACGGGTGGACACGACGGGCCTCCAGAGGATGCGGTGGGACGGGCGTCGACCAACACGAGGCTAGTGCCAACCGGCTACCGGGGCTGCACGTCCGTGGAAGAACTGCTGCTCGTGGCGCAGGCGACGAACCGTCCTGCGGCGTGACAGCTACCGTGGCGAGGTCCGTCGGAGGCCCTTGCAGGCGAGCAGGCACCAGGGAGCAGCGTGAGCGAGCAACGACACGACGCCGCACCGCGTGAGCTCGATCCGCGCGTGGACCGCCTGCTCTCAGCGGTGCTGACGGTGGCCAGCGACCTGGAACTGGAGTCGATGCTCGGCCGCATCGTCCACGCCGCTTGTGACCTGGTGGACGCTCGCTACGGCGCCCTCGGGGTGATCGGTGAGGAGGGGACCTCACTGGCGGCCTTCGTCCATCACGGCATGGCACCGGAGGTGGTGCGCGAGATCGGGCAGCTGCCGAAGGGGCACGGCGTCCTCGGTCTGCTGATCTCACACCCCGAGACGATCCGCCTGGAGGACCTGCGCGACCACCCAGATGCCTACGGGTTCCCGCCCGGGCATCCGCCGATGCGCAGCTTCGTCGGGGTGCCGATCCGGGTCGGAGAGCAGACCTACGGCAACCTCTACCTCACCGAGAAGCAGGGGAACGAGGCCTTCAGCGCGGAGGACGAGGAACTGCTCGTCGGCCTGGCCGCGGTCGCCGGTGCGGCCATCACGAACGCGCGGCTGTACGAGGAGGCCCGGCGTCGTGAGCGGTGGCGTGAAGCGATCGGTGAGGTCGCCACGGCGGTCCTGGACGGTGAGCCGCCGCAGCTGGTGCGCCAGCGGGTCGCCACCGGTGCAGCCGAGCTCCTCGACGCGCAGGGTGCCTGTCTGCTGGAGCAGCACGACGAGGGGCTGTGGGTGCTGGCAACCAGCGGTCAGGCGCCCAGCGAGGGGTTCCTGGACCTGCCCGACGCTCCCATGGCGAGCACCCTGGAGCACGGTGAGCCACTGCGGTTGGAGCGGGGTCCCGTGTTCGGTCGGGCCGCGGTGTGGGCACCGGTGACCGTGGCGGGCGAGGTCGAGGTCGCCATCGGCGTCGGCCGGGACGCACCGTTCACCTCCAAGGAGCAGGATGCACTGGTCGCCTTCGCCTCGCAGGTCAACGTCGCGTGGAGCTTCGAACGCGCACAGGCGCAGGTCCAGCATCTGTCGCTGATCGCCGACCGGGAGCGCATCGGTCGGGACCTCCACGACACGGTGATCCAGCGGCTCTTCGCCACCGGGCTGTCGCTCCAGGCGGCGCAGCGACGGTTGACGGACCAACCGGACATCAGCGAACGGCTCGAGCGCGCGGTCGACGACATCGACAGCACCGTGCGGGAGATCCGGGCGACGATCTTCGCGCTGCAGTCGGCCAGCTCGACCGAGCGGGGCGTGCGGGCCCAGGTGCTCGACGTCGTCGAGGAACTGGTCGACGTGCTCCCCAGGGCCCCCCGGGTCCGCTTCGACGGTCCGATCGACACCGTCGTCGGGCCCAGGGTCTGCGATCAGCTACTGCCCGTGGTCCGTGAGGCGCTCACCAACGTCGCCAAACATGCCGAGGCGACCGACATCGAGTTGGAGCTCGCTGCCGATCACGCGGGCGTGCGGCTCCGGGTCGCCGATGATGGCCGGGGCATGAGCAGCGACCCCGGCCGTGGCTTCGGGCTGGAGAACCTGCGTGAGCGTGCCGAGGCGCTGGGTGGCTCGTTCGCGATCACCTCACCGGGACCCGACGGGGGCACGGCGCTGATCTGGTCCGTTCCGGGGAGCTGAGGCGGCCGGTTCCGGTGCTGGCGGGCCGTCATCGAGCAGCAGTGCTTCGCCTGCCAGGCGCGCCGTGACCTCCTCCAGGAACCGTTCCACCGTGGTGAGCGCGAGTCGGTGCAACCCGACGGCGTCGACGGCGCCCCCGAGCGCGCCCCCCGGCGGTCGGTACCGAGCATCCAGCAGCAGGGTGGTCCGACCCCCCGATTGGGCGTGCAGACCGAGTTCCCCGTCGAGACTCGGGAGCAGCCGGTCCATCGCCGCGGTCTCGCCGTCCTCGGAGATGGGGTCCCAGCTGAGCGTGCGCCACCGCGTCTGACCGGCTCGCCACGGGGCGCCGACCGTCGCTCGCACCGTCCGGGTCAGCGAGCCTGCCCGCAGCGCCAGGACGAAGCAGTCCGCCCCGTCACGGCGAGCGCCGGGCAACCAGCGGGCCGGATCGCCGTCGAACGCGGCCGCGAGTGCGACCGGGTCTCCGACCACCGGCAGGAACGTCCGCACGGATCTGGGCACGGTCTCGACCTCCTAGGTAGCCGCACGGTACGACCCGCCGACCACGCCGTTCCAGGGCAAGAGGTCCCGGCCCCACCGGGCACCGTGACCACGGTCGCGCGTGCTGGTCTGCCCTCGGCGAGGCTGGTGGGGCACCCGTGCCGCCCCGTCGTGGTCGGCGCGGGTAGCGTTGCGGGGGTGCTCACCCTCCATCACGACATCACCTCCCCGGCGGCGGCGGTCGCCGTCCTGCGTCTGCAGGGGCTGGTCGATGCGGGGGCGTCGGTGCGCTTCTCGCCGCTGGACGTGCTCGGTCTGGAGATCGACGTTCCACCGACCAGGCTCCTGCTCGAGGAACTGTCGCGTCACGCCGAGCACGCCGCCGAACTCGGCCTGGCGATGCGGCGGCCGAGCCGCCAGCCGCCCACGTTGCGCGCTCACGTCGTCGGCGAGGTGGCCGAAGCCGCGGGCCTGGGAGCCTCGTGGCGTTGGACGTGCCTGCGGGCGTACTGGGGCAACGACCGCGACCTGCTCGACGACGCCACCCTCGTGGAACTGGCGGTGGCGGCGGGGCTCGAGGCAGGGCCGGTCCGCCAGGCGCTCGGGGACCGCCTGCGGGTGCACGCCCTGCGGGATCGGATGGTCCAACAGCGTCGTCGTGGGCTCGGCGGGGTCCCGGTGCTCGAGTTCGACGGCACCTTCGTTCCCGCGGATCTGCCCGACGACGATCTGCGCCGGCTCGTGGGACTGTGAGCGCTCCGGCGCGTCCGCCGACGACCACCGCGGCGCAGGCCCGGGTGATCGACGAGGTGCTGGCCTGGGGTCGTCCGCGGCCGCCGGTGCCGGTCGGGCTGGTCGCCGCGCTCGAGCAGCGGCTGGACGCTGCCATCGCCGCCGGTACCGACCAGGCAGGTGGCTCGCCGGTGGCCCGACGGGTGCTCGGGGTCCGTGCCCTGGTGGCCGCGGGGACCTCGGGTCGACAGGAGCCACTGGTCCACGATCGGGCCACCCTGCGCGGCATCCTGCTCGGTCGGAGCTTCGCCCGCGACGTCGAGGGGGGACACGTCGGGTCGCCGGAGCGGGTCGTGGCGGCCGTCGCCGATGAGCTCGCGGCCGAGCGTCCCGCCGATCCCGCCTCGGCCTCGGCATGGTGGAACGCCGCTGCGTCCACCGTCCGCGCTGCGTTGCTCGCCGAGATCGGCGAGGTGCTGGCCGATGTTCGGTCGCTGTGGCCGCGGTTGCCGGGTGATCACCTCGACGTCGTGGTCCGCCCCCAGGTGCGGGCGGCGGTGGACGGCGGACGGGTCCTGCTCGCGGCACGACCCGACCTGGTCCTCGACAGCCCGCGGCGAGACGGTCGGGCTCGCGCCCTGGTCATCGTGACGCGCACGGGGATGCCGCGGCCGTTGCAGGACCGCGCCCTGGCGCGGGCCACCGCCCTGGTCCACACCCTGGCGACCGGCCGCCCGCCGTTCCGTTGGGTCGTCCTGCACCTGACCGACGGCCGCCTCGAGGTGGAGGAGCTCGACGCCCAGGTGCTGGTGGACAGCGCGGAGCGCATCGGTGCGCAGGCGGCCCGCACGCTGGCGGGCACGCGGTCGCGCGGGGGCAGCGGGAACGGCGATGATGCGCGCGGCGACGAGCACGATGGAGCGCAGGCGTGACGGCAGGTGACGGCGACGAACGCCACGACACGCCGCCGGGGGAGCCGCCGCGAGCGCCGGCACGGGTGTTCCGCACCCCGCTGCGTGGTCACGCCTTCGCCGGACCGACGCCGCTGGAGGCGCTGGCTCCCGGACGCGCCGCCCGCCTGGTCCGCGAGCCCCACAACCCAGCCGACCCTCTGGCCATCGCGGTCTGGGTCGAGGACGACGACCAGCGGCCCTGGCGGGTCGGGTACCTCGACCGCACCGTGGCGGCCCGCCTCGCCCCCCGTCTGGACGCCGGGACCGAGGTCACGGCCACGATCGAGGGGTGGCTGCAGGAGCCCGGTGGTCGCTGGGAGCGTCCTCTGCTGCTGCTGGAGGTCGCCGCGGGGCCCCTGGCCGGCGAGACGACGCAGACCCTGCATGCCGAGGTGTGGGGGCGCCCGCCGGGGGTGCGGCGTCGGCGACTGGGCGGCCCGCGGTGAGTCCCGCGCGCGCCCGCGGTGCGCCCGCGGTGCGCGTTCGGCGGTCAGTCCCCGTCGTTGTCGTCGCTGTCGCCGCCCTCGTCGACCGCCTCGGCGTCGTCGCTGTCGTCACTGTCGTCGCTGTCGTCACCCGCCGCTGTGTTAGCCCCGTCAGCATCGTCGTCGTCGGCGACCGAGGTGGCGGGGCGTGGCCGTGTCCCGCGCTCCACGATCCGGGTCTGGGGGACGTAGACGGTGGTGATGGTGCGTTGCTCGGTGCCGCCCCCCACCAGCTCGACGGTGCGGTCGACCGAGACCGTGAACCCGGTGCTGCCGCTCTGGAGCACCCGCTCCTGGCCCTGGAACAGCTCCGAGGTGGTGCGGATCTCGGTCTCGAAGTCGCGTGGTCGGCTCCGGTCGCTGTGCCGTGCTGACACCGCGGTCGCCCGCGGCTGCCCGTAGAGGCTGACCGTGACCGACGTCGAGGTGTGCGCCGTCTTGACCAGGATCGCTCCCTCGGTGTTGTTCGTGAACTTGACGTCGAGCACGGGGAAGCTCAGCGTCGCCTCGCGACCGATCGGGTAGCGGCTGATGTACCAGGAGTGGGCGCGCCACTGGTCGAGCTGCACCCCCGCGAAGAACGCCGCGTTGAAGGTGGTCGTGCCGAACTGCGAGGTGCCGCCGCCACAGGTGTCGACGAGCTCACCCTGCACGATCGTGCCGGCCGGCTGGTAGCCCTTCTCGCAGCTGCGCTCGCCGGAGACCTCGTTGATGGAGAACTGCTCGCCCGGGAGCACCAGGGTCCCGTCGATGACGTCCGCGAGCAGCTGGATGTTCTGGTTGCGGACCTGACCGGCGGTGTAGTACGTGGTGAACGTGCCGATGACGTGGCTCGGTCTGAGCTCCTCGGCGCGTTCGGTGGGGAACTCGGCCTCGACCTCCGCGAGCCGAAGCTGCGCCTCGCGGGTGCCGGCCCGCACCAGCTCGGTCAGCTGCGTGGCGGCGAGCTCGGCATCGAACTCGCGTCCGATCCGGCCGGGCTCCACCTGGACCGAGGCGTTGACGGGCCGGAAGGTCGCGTTGCGCTGGGCATCGAAGGTGGCCGGGGGCGTGCGGCTCGCCGAGTAGGACGCCGAGGTGGGCGTGATGTCGAACCGGGCCGCGCCGAGCTCGCCGATGACCTCCTCGACACGGTCGGGGGAGATCGCCAGCTGCAGGTCGATCGCGCCCGGGACGTCGCCGACCTCCTCGATCTCGAGCATCGCCGCCAGATCCGCGGGTGCGAGCTCGAGGCTCGCATCCTCGGCGCGCAGCACCAGCGGCGCCGCCAACGCGCGTTCGGCGTCCTCGGCGGTGGTGGTGATCTCCTCATCGGCGATCGGCTGCTCGGTGGTGTCGGCAGGCAGCTCGAAGGTCTGGGTCCCGGGGGCACGGACCGCACTGGCCGCCAGCTGCACGGTGGTGGCGCGGTCGACCACCACCTCGCCCTGCGACATCGTCCGCCGTACCTCGACCTCCTCGGCGTCGATCGTCACGCCGCCACGGATCTCAGGCCGGTCGAGCTCATCGGCGAGGTCGTCGGCCCACGTGGCGAGGACGTCCTGGTCGGTGACCTCGACCAGGTCGAACTCGGCGGGTCGCCGGAACGCGCGGAGCCGGGTGACGACGTCGCCTGGCAGGCCGGATCGCCCGCGCTCGAGGGCGCTGTCGACCGTCTCGTCGACGTCGATGCGGAAGCCCACCTCCCTGGGGACCAGGACGTGTTCCTCGCCCTCGAAGGTGAAGGTCACCGTGTCGGTCTCTCGCGCCTCGACCGTCGTCGCGAGCGCATCGCGGACCTGCGGCTCCGTCATCCCCGACACGTCGATGCCCGCGATGGAGGTGTTCGGAAGCACCTGACCGCGCTGGACGAACCACAGGGCACCGAGGGCGATCACGAGCACGACCACGACACCGCCGAGCGACCAACCGATGATGGTCGCGCGACGGGAGAGGGACGGACGACGTGCCATGGAGCGGGACCCCTGAACGTGTGGCCCCGAGTGGTGGCCGACCGCCGAGGTTACCAACGGGCCAAGCCCTCACCGCAGCGCCCACGGCGCGTCGCGACGGAGCTGCTCCAGGGTGCCATCCGGTAGGGTTCCGCCCGCCCCGTCCATGGTCCGGTGTCGCTCGGGGGCCGGCGCCGGGTCCGCGATGGCGCGGATCACGCTCGCCGGAGGTCACCGTGCTGGACGTCGCCCGAGATCGCGCGCACCTGCTGGTGCGCTGGTCGTTGGCGGTGCTGCTGGTGGCGGCAACGGTCCCGGTCGTGGGTGTGGCCCGGGCGCAGACCTCCGCCGAACAGGAGCTGTCCGCGGCACGCGCGGCGTTGGAGCGGATCGGCGCCGAACTGCAGGAGGCCGAGCGTGAGGTCACCAGCCGCAGCGAGGCGCTCGCCGATGCCGAGGAGCGTCTGGCGGCGATCGAACATATCGTCAACGAGGTCGCCGCTCAGGTCGAGCGCCAGCGGGTCGCGGTGCGGGATGCACAGCAGCGCCTCGCCGAGGTCGAGGAGGAACGCTCCGCCCTGGAGGCGTCATTCGCCGCCCGCGTGGCGCACCGCTTCAAGCAGGGACCCGACCTCGCGTTCGAGGCGCTGCTGAGCGCGGAGGCTGCCGAGCAGGTCATCACGCGGACGGAACTGCTCGAGCGCGTCGTGGCGGGTGACCAGGTCGACCTCGAGCGGCTGGCGGCCGCGGAGACCGTGGTCGCGGCCCAACGTGCGGTCGTCGTCGCTGAGCAGCGCCAACTGGAGCAGCAACTCGCGGAGCAGCAGGTGGTGCTGGCCGAGGCCGAGGAGCTGCGCAGCTCACGGGAGCTGGCTGCCGCCGACGCGCGCCAGCGGGCGCAGGACCTGGCGGGCGAACGTGACGACCTGGAGGACGAGGAGGAGCAGCTCGCCGCGCTGGTCCGCGAACAGCAGGAGGAAGCTCGGCGGGCGGCGGAGGCCCGGCGCCAGGAGGAGCGGCGCCAGGAGGAGCAGCGCCAGGAGGAGCAGCGCCAGGAGGAAGCACGGCAGGCGGCTGCGCAGCAGACCTCGCCGAGCACGCCGCCTGCACCCTCGGCGCCCACTGTCTCCAGCGGCGGCTACGCCTGGCCGATGTGCGCGCCGGTGACCTCCGAGTACGGCCCACGGTGGGGCCGGATCCACCGGGGCATCGATCTCGGCGCCGGGACGGGGACACCGATCCGCTCGATCCAGGCCGGGACGGTCATCTTCGCCGGATGGCAGGGCGGCTACGGGCAGATCACGCTCATCGACCACGGGGATGGGATGGTGTCGGCCTACGCGCACCAGAGCCGGTTCGCGGTCGGCCAGGGGACCCGGGTGAGCCGCGGCCAGGTCATCGGCTACGTCGGGTCCACCGGGAACAGCACCGGGCCTCACCTCCACCTCGAGACCCGTGTCGGCGGCAGCGCGGTGAACCCGCGGCAGTACCTGTCCGGATCGCCGTGCTGAGCCGGTAGGTGCCCACGCGCGACGTGGTGCGCGGGCCGAGCAGCCCGGGCAGCAGCGGGCGCGAGAACGTAGGCTGTCGGGTGATGACGGACGGGCACGGTCGGTACGAGGAGCTGGCGGTCGGGCATGTGCTCGGCGGCCTGACTGCCAAGCAGTCCGCGGACTTCCGTTCACACCTGCACAGCTGTCCGCAGTGTCGCTCCCGGGTCGCCGAGCTCCACGGCATCGCCGACGATCTCGCGGCGGCTGCACGGGACGAGCGGGCCAGTACCCCGGTGCAGACCGAGGTCGCCCGTCGCGCCGAGCTGGAGCAGCAGCCACCGCCAACCCCGCGGATCGGCGTGGGCCACGTCACGGCCGCTGTCGTCGTGGTGCTGGCGCTGGCCACCGCCATGGCGTTCTGGAACCTGCACCTGCGGAGTTCGGCCAGCACCTACCTCGGCGTCGCCGAGGCGCAGGGTGATGCACTCGAGCGATTGGCCACCGGCGTCGAGCTCGACCCGGTCTTCGCCTCCGGGGTGCAGGGTCGGGTGGTGACCGATGGGGAGACGGTGACCCTCACGCTCGCGGGGCTGGAGCCGCTCGGGGAGGGGCAGCGGCTGGTCGCCTGGTTCGATGGCGCCCCGGATCCCGACACCACGCCACCTCGCGTGGTGGCCGGGCCCGGTGAGCTCAGCGACGGCACCGTCGCGACCTCGCTGGAGGTCGGTGGGGCGACCGATCTGCAGCTGACCCGGGAGACCGGCGTCAGCCAGCGCGAACCGCAGGGGCCGGTGCTCGTCGAGGTCGTTCTGGTCGTGGAGCGGGCTGGCTGATCGCCCGTGTCACTCCCGGTCCTCCGGGTCCTCGTCGAAGTAGTCCAGCCGGTCGATCGGCATCACGACCGAGGACAGCACGTTGGTGAGGTGGGCGACGATCCGCTTGACGTAGCGAGCGGCCAGGGCTCGGCCGACGGCGTGGGGACGATCGTCCTCACCGCGCACGATCGCTGAGACGAGGTCGTTGAACCGGTCGAGGAGTTCCTCCCCCCGGGCGAGCAGCTCCCGCGCCCGGGCCTCGTCCCGGGCGTCGAAGATCTCCGCCGTGTCCGTGATCATCTGCGCGATCTCGGTGCGCAACTCGGACCAGGCGGGGAAGCCGGACAGATCGACACCATCGCGGGCGAGGTCACGCAGGTTCTTGCCGTAGTCACCGATGCGCTCGATGTCCTTGACGATCGACATGTAGACCAGGATCGCGGGGGTGTCGATGGCACCGACGACGCTGGCGTGCACGACCAGGTCACGGCGGATCTCGCGCTCACCGTCGTTCACCCGCTGATCGGTGGCCTTGATCTCCCGTTTGACCCCCTTCCAATCCACGCCGTCCACCAGCGTGGACATCGCCAGGTCGAACACGATGCGGTCGTCGGCGAGCATCCGCTGGATCGTCGCCTCGATGGTGTCGAGACGGTCGTCGCTGGAGCTGCTGCGCTTGCTACCGAATGCCATGGTGTCGCTCCATGTCGATCAGTTGAGCAGGAAGACCCCGGCCAGGGGAAGCAGGATGAAGAGCCCGATGACGTAGGCGAAGATCAGCCACCGGTGCCGGGTCGCCATCGCCGCCAGGCGTTCGGCGGTGACCACCGGCCAGAGGCGGATCCGCTGGATCGGGTAGAACACGGCGATCGCGGTCACGTTGAACAGCGTGTGGACCAGCGCGATCGTCAGGCCTTCGGGTCTGAGCACCGCGAGGGAGGCCAGGAGACCGGTGATGGTGGTGCCGACGTTGGCGCCGAGGGTGATGGGATAGGCGTTGGGCAGCGTCAGGATGCCTGCGGCCACCAGTGGTACCAGGATGGAGGTGGTGATCGTCGAGGACTGGACGGCCACGGTCACCAGCAGCCCGACCAGCAGCCCGATCGCGCCTCCGCCGGTCCCGACGACGCGGTTCATCGCACGTTCCACGCTCCCAGCGACCAGTTGACGCATGTTCTTCGTGATCAGTCCGAGCGCACCGAAGATCAGGCCGAGGCCGAGTGCCAGCAGCAGGACCGCCGCGGTCGCTCCTGCGACCGGGTCGCCGTCGAACAGCCCGGCGATCGCGTCGACGGGGAGCTTGACCGCCGAGCGGATCGGACTCCGTCCGACCTCGGAGACCTCGGTGCCGCGCAGCAGTTCGGTCAGCCAGAGCGCGATCTCTGTCAGGAACCCCGTCAGCAGTTCCAGCGGGAGCAGGACCGCCACGGCCAGCAGGTTGAAGACGTCGTGCATCGTGGCCGCCGCGAACCCGAGCTCGAACTCCCTCGGCCGACGGATGTTGCCGAGCGCCGCGAGCGTGTTGGTGACGGTCGTGCCGATGTTGGCTCCCATCACCATGGGGACGGCCAGGTCCACCGGAACGGTGCCGGCCCCCACCAACGCCACGATGGTCGCCGTCGAAACCGACGACGACTGGACCAGGACCGTGAACAGCACCCCCGCGAAGAGCCCGGAGATCGGGTTGGCGACCTGGTCGAGCAGCCCGGTGGTGAAGCCCTCGCCGAGCGCGGCGATCCCTTCTTCGAGCAGACCTACCCCGACCAGGAAGACGTAGAGCAGTCCGACGACCAGGAGCGCTCTGAGCGGTGGGGGGAGGACGCGGCCGCGCTGCACCGAGGGGTTCGCTGGGTCCACGTGGTGCTCCACGGATGAGATCGAGCCGGTGCTGCAGGAGCCTTGCAGGCCGGCCGTTCACCTGCAAAGCCCTTCGCGTTCACCGTCCGGACGCGGTCGTGTCACCAGCGGTGCACCTGCTGCACAGGCGGGACCGCTGCCAGGGCACGAGATGAGGGGCGCGACCGTCGCGGTCGCGCCCCTCATCGTCGTTGCTGGATGGAACCTCTGGCACCGTCACTGCCGGGCGGTCAGGATCGATCGCGCCTGCCACCCGTCGCGTGGCGTCGAGCGGGACGAGTTCCCGACCGATGCCGTTGGCGGTACCCGACTGGGATTCGCTGGAGCGGTCCAGCGCCGGCCTCAGCGGCCGGGTACCTCCAGGGTCCCGGGTTGATGACTACTACGCAATGGACCACCTCCTTCCTCTGGTGCCCGGCAGGGAACCACAGGCCGGACGCAGGCGCCAGTACCGGTCCAGGCACGCCCGGCGGCGCTGGCCGCGACGGCCCCTGTTGGCCCCCTGCAGGCTGCGACGCTACGTTGCGCCGACTCCCGGGCACGTAGCTCAGTGGGAGAGCGCTGCCTTCACACGGCAGAGGTCAGAGGTTCGATACCTCTCGTGCCCACCCGATAGCACAGCAGAAGAGCCGGTTCCCGCGCCACAGCGGAGACCGGCTCTCGTGCTGTTCGGGGCTACGGGGCAGCACCTGGACGGGATGCCCCCCCGTTGGGTGCTGTACCGGCCTAGG
>JAWLDJ010000050.1:0-15664 GCA_041686695.1 Nitriliruptoraceae bacterium | reverse complement strand
TCCGGTGGGCATGGGGAGGTGACCTCGGGTGTGCGCGGGCGGGAGGGGGCCCGGATGGGGTGCGCGCCGATCGCGGCGTGCTGATGGCCGGCCCGGTGGTGAGCCACGGCAGGTCCGGCGGGCGGGCAACACCGCGTTGCCCGGAGCGAAAGCGAAGGGTAGCGAGTCCGACCGCCGGACCGCGACCGTCCGAGGTCAGCTCTCGCCTGGCCGAGCTGCCCGGCGTGGCAGGAGCAGGTCGCAGCCGTCCGGCTGGATCAGCCGGGGGTGGCGTCAGGCGTGTGCCGCCGCCCAGGCCCGAGCGGCGTCCTCGACCTCCTCGAGGGCGCCCGCCGTCAGCGCCTCGACCGGGGTCCTGCCCTCCAGACGCCGTTGCGGTGAGACGAACCAGCCAGCGGCGGTCGTGTCGTCGACCCAGCCCTGGAGGACCCTGAGGACGTCCAGGGCCGTCTCGAGCGGGGTGTGGTGGTGTCCGTCATCGGCGGCGAGCAGCCGGTCGACCGCGGCGTCGCCGAGCACCTCGCGGAGCTCGCCCTCGTCGTCGAGCGGGTCGTCGCGGTACACGCCTCAACCACCCCGGCGGCGTGCGGCGTGCTCCTGCTCGCACGCGGCGACGTAGGCCTCGGCCGCAGACAGCCGATCCGGCAGGCGGCTGCGCTCGTCGGCGATCACGGCCAGCCGTGCGGTGACCGCCTGCGCGAGCGGTTGCTCCGTGTGTCGCAACGCACGGGTCAGGCGCCGGTCGACGGCATCCAACAGCGCCTCGCCCTCGCTGGTCGTGCGGCGCAGGCGCTGCGCCTCCGCGGCCAGGTACTCCTCGTACCGACGCAGCGCATCCAGCTCCTCACGGGCGCGCAGGAGGGCGAAGTAGGCGGCCTCGGTGTCGTCACGGGGCACCGTCAGGCCTGCGCCTCGGCCTGGTCCTTCAGCCCGCTCAGTCCCTGCTCCAGGATCGTCCGCGCGGCGCGCTTCTTCATGAACCCGGGCAGGGGGAGGTCGACGTCCACCTCGAGGGCGTAGTACACCTCGGTACCGCCCTCCTCGGTCTCGTACAGCCGGTACTCGCCGTCCAGCTGGGAGATCGTGTCCCCCTCGAGGAGGTGCCAGGTGATGTCGTAGTCGACGTAGCGGTACTCGATGACGTAGTTGATCTCCGCCACCTTGGCATCGACGGTGAACCGGGCACGGTGTGGCGAGCCGTCCTCGTTCTCCTCCAGCACCTCGGTGTCACGCACGCCACCGGCCCACTGTGGGTAGGTGGACAGTTCGGTGATCACGTTCCACACCACATCCGGGTGCGCGCCGATCCGTGTGGTGTCGTTGACCTTCTGGCCCACCGCCATCTCCTCGTTCCCAGCATCGCGACACGATCCGTGCCGGCACCGGCGAAGCCTAACGTCGGCGCGGCGGCTAGGTGTCCAGTCGCTGTTCGGCGGCCAGGCGATCGAGCCCGGCCTCGAGCTCACGCAGCTCACGTACCTCCCGCTGGAGTCGGCGGCGCAGCTGCCGGGCGGCGTCCACCGCCGCGCCGTAGGTGTGGCCGTCGTCGCCGTCCCACGCCGGGCACACAGCGCGGTGGTCACACCAGTCGCACAGCCGGTTGGGCGTCGTCGGGAAGCGCTCGGCGCGGATCGCCGCCGCGGTGTCGAGGACCACCCGCCGGGCCCGGTCCAGGTCGAGCTCGTCCAGCTCGACCGTGACGGTGAGGCCAGCCACCACGAAGTCCAGGGCGACCGTGGCCGGCAGCGCGCCGTAGAGGTGCTCGCAGGCCAGCGCGTACAGCGACAGCTGCAGGGAACGGGCCACCTCCGCACGGGAGCGGGCGCGCCGGTTGGTCTTGTAGTCGACGACGTGCAGCGCGCCGTGCTCGTCGACGTCGACGCGGTCGATCGAGCCGACGACCACGACCGAGTCCTCGAACGGGACCTCGAACCACGCCTCGGTCGCCGCCGTGGTCCGGTCCGCGGGCAGCTCACGGGCGTGGTAGCGACGCAGCACCGTCTGGGCGCGGCGGTAGTAGGTCAGCTGCTCCTCACGCGGGAGGTCCGCGAAGCCGCTCGGGTCCCAGGCGTCGTAGAGGGCCGCCAGCAGCTCCTGCTCGCTGAGGGGGCCCAGCAGGGTGCGCGCGTGGTAGGCCTCCAACGCCCCGTGGATCGAGGTGCCGAAGGACAGGTGCGGGCTCGGCAGCGTCGGCAGCCGGTCCAGGTAGCGGTAGCGGAAGCTGCGCGGGCAGTTGGTGTAGGTGTCGATGCGGCTGAAGGACAGCCGCAGACGACCGCGGGCATCGGTCAGCGGGGGTGTCGACGGCTCCAGCTCACCGAAGGTCCCAGCTCCCGCCGGCGCCACCTCGAGCAGCCGGGGCGCCACCTCGTCGTCGTCGGCAGCCGCGACCCGGCCTTGGCCGGCGCTCGGCGCATGCCCCGGGTCCTGGCCGTCGGTCGGTGCGTGGCCCGGTTCGTGGCCCGGTTCGTGGCCGTCGGTCGGTGCGTGGCCCGGGTCCTGGCCGTCGCTCGGCGTGTCGGCCTGGCTCATCGGTCGCGGGCTCCGGCCGCGCCGGCGAGCACGTCCAGGACCTCGTCGTGCAGGTGGCCGTTGGTGCTCAGCGCGCTGCCCCCGTCCGCCGTGGCCACACCGTCGAGGTCGGTGAAGCGCCCCCCGGCCGCCTCCACGATCACCTTCACGGCGACCAGGTCCCAGAGGCTGACCTCGGCCTCCACCGCCACGTCGGTGCTGCCCGCCGCGACCAGGCAGTGGTTCCAGAAGTCGCCGTAGCCGCGCTGGCGGGCGCTCGCCCGCGTCAGGAGCTCCGGTGCGCGTGCCCACCCCCGGTCCGCGAAGTGGGACAGGCCCCCGAAGGCCACCTCGGCGTCGGCGAGCCGGGCGGTCCCGCTGACGCGGATCGTGCGATCGTCCTGGCGGGCCGGTCCCCCGGCGATCCCGTCGAAGCGGGTCCCGAGCGCGGGCGCGGAGGCCACCCCGAGCACGTCGCGTCCATCGACCTGCAACCCGATGAGCGTGGCGAAGACCGGGTTGCCCTTGACGAAGTTGGTCGTGCCGTCGATCGGGTCGAGCACCCAACGCGGGGCATCGGCCGGGCCGTCCAGACCGTCCTCCTCGCCGAGGACGGCGTGGTCGCCGAACCGCTCGCGGATCGCGGTGCGGAGCTCGCGCTCCACCCGCTCGTCGACCGCGGTGACCCAGGTCCCGTCCGCCTTCGTGCGGACGTCGAGGTGGTGGCGGAACGCGTGCATCGTGGCCGCGTCCGCCAGATCGGCCAGCTCGTGGGCCGTCTCGCGGTACGCCTCCAGCGTGGTCACCAGTCGAAGCTCATGTCGTCGAAGCGCAGGATGATGTCGTTGGGCTGGACGGTGAGGGTGACCTCCTCCCGTGGCACCCACAGCGGGATGCACGGACCCTGGCCGGCGTGGCCCATCAGACAGATCAGCAGCTGCCCCGACTCGTCCAGGCCGATGATCTGGCGGGCGTAGCTGAGCAGCTCGTGGAACTCGGCGGTCCCGGCCCGGCGCTTCTGGTACGCCGATGCCCACCTGGACTCCGACTTCCCGTAGTTGGCGATGACCTGCCCGGGGCTGAGCTTGGTGATGCCCGTCAGGGACCGCACGGTCTTGAGGGCCTTGTCCTGCTTGACGGCCTTGCCGACCCGGACGGCGGCGCTGGGCTCGGACAGCGCGCCGGGCAGGTCCTCGAGCTCGAAGTTGCCGGCGGCCTGCGCGGCCTTCTGGCGCTCGACGGGGACCTGGATCTCGATCTTGCTGGCCACGGACGCTCCTCGAGGTCGGTACACGCGACTCGCGTGGTACCCCCGACCGGATTCGAACCGGCGTCACCACCTTGAAAGGGTGGGATCCTAGGCCGCTGGACGACGGGGGCAGGGCGGCCGCGCGGCACGCGGCCGACGGCAGGCTACCCGTCGGCGCGGCGCACGCGGCGACCCTGCAGGGACGCCCGGACGAGGAACACCGCCGCCAGCAGCACAGCGATCCGTGTCAACCAGCCGAGGACGTCACCGACCACCAGGTAGGGCGTGCGCCCGGTGACCAGGGGGACCTCGGCGCGGATCGAGTCGACCGTGAACA
Organism: Nitriliruptoraceae bacterium; assembly: GCA_041686695.1. Lineage (GTDB taxonomy): Bacteria > Actinomycetota > Nitriliruptoria > Nitriliruptorales > Nitriliruptoraceae > T1Sed10-7. Next base: position 11,567 of record JAWLDJ010000050.1, on the reverse strand, counting down.
GCGCGGTGCTCTGCTCCACCCGTCCATCGGGGGCGACGAAGGCCGAGGACCCCGACAGCGCGGCGTGCACGAACCAGCGACCCGTCTCCACCGCACGCAGCTGGGTCTGCGCCAGGTGCTGCGCGGGCTCGGCGGAGTCGCCGAAGCTGGCATCGTTGGTCAGCGAGAACACGATCTCCGCCGGGGTCTCACCGGCGAGGACGTTGGAGCGCACCACGTCGGCGAAGATGGTCTCGAAGCAGATGATCACCGCTGCCTCGATCCCGTCAACGACCTCCATCGACTGGGGTTCGACGGCGGGCTGGGCGTCCCTGGGGATCTGCTCCAGGGGTGGGAACCAGGCCAGCAGCGGCCTGAGCGGGATGAACTCCCCGAAGGGCACGAGGCGTCGCTTGACGTAGCGGTCGACCTCGTCGAACCCGCCGTCCAGCAGCAGTGCCGCGATCAGCCGCTGGGTGGATGGGTCCGGCCCGTCGAGGCTCGCGCCCGTCAGCAGCCGCCCGCTGGCGGCCGCCGCCTCGTCGGCGGCGTCGGCCAGCGGCGCGCCCCGCGGCGCGTAGGGGTCGCGATCGATGCTGGACTCCGGCCACACCGTGAGGTCCGGCGGGCCATCGCGTTCGATGGCGGCCAGGGTCTCGTCGCGCAACGCCGTGGTGATCCTGAGCGGCGGGTCGCTCTCGCGCTCCTCGAGCTCCCAGTGGCGCAGGTCGTTGCCCTGCACCGCCAGGATGTCGAGGCTGCCGTCCTCGGCCGGCGGCTCGACGGTGAGCAGCACGGAGGCGAGCAGCCCGGCGACCAGGAACGACAGCGGCACGCGGGTCCGGCGGTCCAGATCGCGCTCCAGATCGCCGGCCTCCCGACGCCGCAGCGCGGTGGCGGTCATGCGGATCGCCACGGCCCCCGCCGTGCCGATCAGCACCACGAGGAAGGTGATGCCACGACCACCGAGCAGACGGGCGCTCGGCAGCAGCCAGGAACCGTCGACGTGGGCGTAGGCGATCGCACCCCAGCCGAAACCGTTCAACGGCCAGATCCCCCGCCAGGCGTCCACGCCCGTCCACAGCAGGGCTGCGACCAGCGGCAGGCTGCGCCAGTACAGCGCCGGTCGCAGCAGGAGTGCCAGCACGCCCATCCACACCGCCTGGACGGCGACCAGCAGTCCCCAGCCGACCACGCCGGCCGGGAGCAGCAGCCAGCTGAGCAACGGGCCGAAGGTGCTGGCCCCGGCGAGCAGACCGAGCAGGAACACGCGTGGTCTGCGTCCCTGCTCGGCGGCGACCTCGCTCTCCAACCACAGGGCGGCCAGCAGCAGCGCCGGCGCGAGGAAGGTCAGCGCCCACCACCGCAGCGGAGGGTGCGAGGCCAGCAGCGCCAGGCCCGAGGCCGCGGCCAGCGCCGGAGCAGCCGCAGCCCGCGCCGCGCTCACGCGCAGTCGCGACACAGGAGCCGATCGGGGTCCGCGAGCTGGGTCTCCCGTTTGGCCATGAAGCAGCCACGGCAGACGAACTCCCCGTCGCGCAGGCCCTCGATCTCGTCGTCGTCCTCATCGTCCTCGATGGCCGCGACGGGGGCGTCGTCGTCGAACTCCGCATCCGGCGGCACCACGGCGACACCCGTGTGCTCCTCGTCCTCGTCATCGTCCGCGGTGTCCTCGGCCACCAGCGGTTGTTCGACCTCGTCGTCGTCGGCGTCCTCGTCGAGCTCCTCCTCCGCCTCTTCCGCGAGCTCCTCCTCGAGCTCGGGTCCGTCGTCGTCGAGGAACGGGTCGTCCTCGACCTCGTCCTCGACCTCGACCTCGTCCTCGACCTCGACCTCGTCCTCGACGGCCTCGGGGGTCGCCTCGTCCGCTTGCGCTGGGCGTGTGCTCACGGGGAGCTCCTGATCGCCGTGTCGCCGGGAGACACCGGCGCGAGCGCGGTTCGTACCAGAGGAGGCACGCTGGATGCAACCGGGTCATGGGGTGAGCCGCTGACTGCGGTCGGCCGCTCGGCTCAGCGCCCCCGGGCCGGTGGCAGCGGGGCCTGTCCGTGAGCGACGCGGCCCTGCACGATCGTGAGGACGCACCGCGTTCCACGTGGGTCGTCAGCCGCGTAGGGATCGCCCTCGAACACGGCCAGATCCGCCCGCATGCCGGCCCGCACGATGCCGGCGAACCGGTCCTGCCGAGCCGCGGTCCTGCCCCCGAGGCTCGACATCGACACCGCCTCGAGTCGCCCGACCGAGTGTCGAGGTTCCGGGTGATGCTCGGCGGCGTGGACGATGCCCCAGGGGTCCATCGGCGTGACGTACGCGTCGGAGCCGAAGGCGATCGGGATCCCGCGATCCGCCATCGCACGGAAGGGGTTGGTCCAGCCCGACCGCTCGGGACCGAGCCGTGCGTGGTACATCCCCTCGGGTCCCCCCCACCGCGCCTGCGTCCCGGGCTGGGCCGAGATCAACAGGTCGAGTTCCGCGACATCGTCCAGCAGTTCGGGCGTGAGGACCTCGGCGTGCTCGATGCGATGTCGTCCGCGCTGGATCGCGTCCTGGTCACCATGAGCGGAGAGATGATCGGCCACCGCGCGCCAGCACCGCACGACCTGGGCCAGCGCAGCATCGCCGACGGCGTGGACCCCCGTCTGCAGGCCCGCGCGGGTCGCCTCGAGGAACCAGCGGGTGAGGGTCTCGTCGTCGTATTCGAGGTGGCCGTTCACCGATGGTGCGTCGCTGTAGGGGGAGAGCAGGGCAGCGGTGTGCGCCCCGATCGAGCCGTCCAGCAGGACGTCGCCGCCGACGTGGCGCAGATCGCGTTCGAGCGGGACGTCGACCTCCAGCGAGCTCCAGTACGGCACCACCTCGATCGGCCAGGCGCCCGTGACCCAGGCATCGAAGTCGGACAGGCCCATGATGTCCGGCCCGCCCATCTCGTGCACCGAGGCGATCCCGAGGGAGGCGGCCTGCCCGACCGCGGCGCGCCGCGCCCTGCTGAGCTCGGACTCGCTCATCGCGCCCACCGACCAGCGGCGGACGACGTGGTTCGCCTCCCGGCGGATCACCCCCGTGGGGCGCCCGTCAGTCAGCTCGATGCCCTCCGCGCGGGCCAGAGGCGCGGCCGACAGGGTCCGGCGGTCGATCAAGCCGGCGTGGCCATCGACGCGCGAGAGGTAGACCGCCTGCCCCGGGGCGGCGCGTGACAGGGCGTCGGGATCCGGCAGCGGATCGGGGAAGCGGTACGGGTCCAGCCCGTGCCCCCAGATGACCCGGCCGGTGTGCTGGCCGGCGTAGGTGGCCACGGCCCGGAGCAGTTCCTCACCGGAGCTCACCTCCGAGAGGTCCAGCCCGCCCAGGCTCAGCCCGGACATCGTCAGGTGCGCGTGGGCGTCCACGAACGCCGGCCCGATCACGCAGCCGTCCAGGTCGAGGCGGTCGCGGTAGGGAGGCGCGTCGGCCTCGTCGTCGCCGACCCAGACCACACGGCTCCCCCGCACCACCAGCGCCCGGGCACGGGTCCGGCCGCGTCCGAGGGTCACGACACGGTCGGCGGTCAACAGCGTCCCACGGGTCGGGGCGGCCGCCGAGGCCGGGCCCGGTCGGGGGATCGCCGTGGTCGTGGCACCCGGCGGCCCCTGCGTGGTGTCGGCGGCCGGGTCTGCCGACGACGAGACCACCGAGGTCGCGGTGGGGACCACGCGCACCGGGGTCCCCGCCGTACTGTGTGAGATCACCGTCGCTCCGGACGTTGGGCGGCGTGCACGAGTGATAGCAGGTCTGGGCACCACGCTCCATCATCCGGGCACCGACCTCAGATGGTCGCGGCCACCGCGGTGCTGAGCACCAGCAGCAGGAACCCCGCGGCGAACAGCAGCAGGGCGGTCACCGTCCGCCGTCGCGCGACGTGGACGCGACGGGCCTCGTCGACGATCGCGAGGATCGCGGTCACGAAGGCGGCCAGGACGCTGCCCGCCGCGGTCACCACCAACCAGACCGCCAGACCGGCGGCACCACTGGCTCCCCACAGCCCGAGGGTGACGGCCGCCACCATCCCGAGGATCGTCCCGACCAACAGGACCCGTCGGGTGAGCCGCAGGCGCGACCGATCGTGGTCGGTGACCACGCGGCGGTCCGGTGGCCCCGCACCGTCCGTCACGATCCGGCGGCCACCAGCTGCCTGGCGATCACGAGCCGTTGGATCTGGTTGGTGCCCTCGAGGATCTGCAGGACCTTGGCCTCGCGCAGGTAACGCTCCACGGGGAAGTCACGGGTGTAGCCCACACCACCGAGGACCTGTACCGCGTCCGAGGTGGTCTGCATCGCCGCATCCGTGGCGGTCAGCTTGCTCATCGCCGCCGCCCGGGTGATCGCCGCCGCGTCGCGATGGCCGTCCACGGTGGGCGCACGCGCTCCCTCGCCGGCGGCGCGGTCGCGCAGGTCCGCCGCGGCCAGGGTCAGCGCTCGCGCAGCCTCGGTGCGTGTGGCCATGTCGGCGAGCAGGAAGCCGACGCCCTGGAAGTCGCCGATCGGCCGGCCGAACTGCTCACGGCTGCGGGCGTAGGCCTGCGCCTCGTCGAGGGCCGCCTGGGCCAGCCCCACGGCGCAGGCCGCGATGCCGAGGCGGCCGCCGTCCAGCGCCGCCATCGCGATGGCGAAGCCGCGTCCCTCGGTGCCGCCGAGCAGCCGGTCGGCCGGCACGGGAGCATCGTCGAGGTGCAGCTGTGCGGTGGGTGAGGCTGCCAGCCCCATCTTCCGCTCGGGCGGTGCCACCTCGAGCCCGGGCTGGTCGGCGTCGAGCACGAAGGCGCTGATGCCGCCGGCGCCGTGGTCACCGGTGCGCGCCATGACCACGTAGCGATCGGCGATCCCGCCGTGGGTGACCCAGGCCTTGGTCCCGGTGAGCCGGTAGCCGTCGCCGTCACGGTGAGCCCGCGTCGACAGCGCTGCGGCGTCGGAGCCGGAAGCCGGTTCGGACAGTGCGTAGGCACCGAGCTTGCGGCCCGCCACCAGATCGGGCACGAAGCGCGCGCGCTGGTCCGCGGTCGCGAAGGTCGAGATGGCCCAGGTCGCGAGGTGGTGGACGCTCAGCCCCATGCCGACCGCCAGGGAGGCGCGGGCGAGCTCCTCGAGGACCAGCAGCGAGAGCCGTACCGACCCTGCTCCCCCGCCCACGTCCTCGGGGAAGGGCAACCCCGTCAGGCCGAGACGGGCGAGGTCCTCGAAGCTCTCGCGCGGGAACCGCGCCTCGGCCTCGGCCGCGGCAGCTCGGGGCGCGATCGTGGTCCGCCCGAGGTCACGCACCACCGCGAGCAGGGCGCTCTCCTCGCTGCTGAGGGGGTGCAGGCTCACTGCCCGGCCCCGTCCGTGCGGCCGGCGGTCGGCGTCAGCGACATCAGGATCCGGCGTGGCTGGTAGCCGAGCGCCTCGAGGAAGTCACGCCCCTGCTCGTTGTCCGCGGCGACCGAGATCTCCACCACCGGGACGCGGGTGTCCTCGGCCCACTCCTGGATCGCGGTGATCAACGCCTCCCCGGCACCGCGGCGCCTCGCGTTCGGCCGGGCGAAGACCGGTCCGATCGTGCAGCCGGCCGGGCGCAGCGTGCCCGCGGCGTAGCCGAGCGGGGCGCCCGCCTCGACATCGGTGGCCAGCCAGAAGATGCCGCCCTGCGGCATCGGCGGGTCCGGCAGCGCGTCGGGGTCGACCTCCTGCTCCGCGCGGTACTCCACCGCCAGCGGCCGGATCTCCTCGATCCGCGCCCGACGGACCTGGATCGGACCGCCCGTGCCTGCTGCCTCGCTCATCCGGTGTTCCCTCCCTGTCCGGCCAGCCGGCCCGACCCGCTCCTGCGCCCGCCACGGCGGCGTCATCGTCCTCAGCCGGCGATCAGGACCTGGCGCGGCCGATGGTTCAGCCGCTCGACGCCGTCCTCGGTGACGAGCACGATGTCCTCGATGCGCATCCCGAACCGGTCCGGCAGGTAGATGCCGGGTTCGACCGAGAACGCCATGCCGGCTGCCACCGGTGTGGTGTTGCTCGACACGATGTAGGGATCCTCGTGGACCTCGATGCCGATGCCGTGGCCGGTGCGGTGGATGAAGTACTCCCCGTAGCCCGCGTCGGTGATCACCTCGCGGGCGGCCCGATCGATGTCCGCGGGGATCGCGCCCGGCCGCACGCGCCGGACCGCGGCTTCCTGTGCCGCCTCGAGGACGGCGTGGAGCTCGGCGTAGCCGGACGGCAGCGACCCCACCGCGTAGTTGCGCGTCATGTCGGAGCAGTAGCCGTCCCTGCTCCCCCCGATGTCGACGACGACGGCGTCGCCATGCTCGAGCACCCGGTCGCCGACGCCATGGTGTGGCGAGGCACCGTTGGAGCCGGAGCCGACGATCACGAAGGCCACCTCGTCGTGATCGGCGAGGATCAGCTCCGCGAGGTCACGGCCCACCTCGGCCTCGGTGCGGCCGGGCCGGAGCAGCTCGACGGTGGCGGCGTGCACCGCGTCGATGGCCGCGCCGGCGGCCCTCAGTGCCTGCTGCTCGGCCGGGGACTTGCGGATCCGCAGTGGCCCGAGCACCGGGGACGAGGGCTGGAACCGTGTCGAGGGCAGCGCCGCCTGCAGGCGCAGGGTGAACACGGAGAACAGCTGATCCGACACCGCGACGGCCGACGGCTGCGTCGGTCGGCTCAGCAGCTCGGCAACGAGAGCGATCGGATCCTCGGTCTCGGACCAGGGCACCAGCGAGACCAGCTCACCGGCGCCGCTGTCCCGGGCCGAGGGCGCCTCCAGCTCCGGCACCACCAGGTGCGCCTCCCCCTCCGCCGGCAGCACCAGCAGCGTGAGACGTTCCATCGCGTGGGCGTCGTAGCCCACCAGGTAGCGCAGATCCGGTGTCGGGCCGACCAGCAGCGCGTCCAGGCCCGCATCGCGGACCGCCCGCTGTGCCGCCGGCAGCCGCTCGTGCTCCATGGTCGCCTCCTCGGGTCGGATGCTAACGCCCCGGGTCACAGCTTGAAGCGCAGTACCTGCTGGAGCACGTCGAAGCTCGCCGGGGAGACGCCGAGGTGCTCCCCGTCGGCCTCGACGTCGCGGGGTTCGGCGTTGGTCACCGTCACGCTCGGCGACGACCACTCACGCACGTCCGCCCGGGCCAGATGGGCCCCGGTGCGCAGTTGCGGTTGGGCCCGGATCACGTCGACGGGATGACCGCCCCAGGACTGCACGTTGAGCGCGCCGTCGGTGGGCAGGGCCCGGGGCGCCACCCGCAGTCCCCCACCGAAGAACTGCCCGTTGGCCACGATGACGTTGCAGACCGGCTCCGAGGTCGTCCCACCGGCCACCTCGACGGTGGTCGCCATCCGGCGGAAGTGTGGGACGGCGCCGACGATCGCCGTGACATAGCGCGCGTGGCCGAGGCGGCGCGGCAGACGGTTGGCCAGACGGGACACGGTGCCGCCGTAGCCGACCTCGGCGATGTTGGCGAAGACGCGCACCTGCGGCGTGCCGTCGCTGCGGTGGTAGCGGACCCGGCCGAGATCGATCCGGGTGGTGTCGGCCGTGGCCAGGTGCCGGGCGAGCACCTCGGGGGGACGGTCCAGCCCGAAGGTGCGTAGTAGGTCGCAGCCGCTCCCGCCGCCGACCACCCCGAGCACGGGATCGTCGCCGCGGACCCGACCGGTGTCGGCGTCCACCAGTCCGTTGACGACCTCGTGGACCGTGCCGTCCCCGCCCACGGCGATCACGAAGCGACGGCCCTCCTCGGCGGCGGCACGAGCCAGGGTGCTCGCGTGGCCACGGGCCGCCGTCATCGCGACCTCGGGATGCACCCCGTGGGTCCGCAGCGCCGACAGGAGCCGCTGCAGGACCGAGCCGTCGGCCCGACCGGCGGACGGGTTGGCGATGATCAGCGGCACGCCGAGCGGCTGCGTCACGCTCATGCCTCCACGATCCCACGCCGGAGGTCCTCGACGCACTGTGCTGCCCGCGTCGACAGTCCGGCACCGCCCACCGACCGCAGTTGACCGACCAGGTCGGCGATCTGCTTGATGTTGCGGACGAAGTCGCCGCCGGTGACCTCCAGCGTGCCGAGCGCCTGGTCGAGGTCCGCGCCGGCAGCCCACCGGTAGGCGGCAGCGACGAAGCCGCCGTCGAGTTCCTTGAGCGTGGACCTCAGGCCCGCGGCCCGCTCCCGGGCCCGCAGTTCGTCGGCGAGTTCCAGGATCGACTCGGTGGCCTCCTCCAGGGCGAAGGTCGGCACCACGACCCGCGTGGAGGGCTCGCCGCCGCGGGGCTCGTAGAGGAACAGGGCCGCGATGCCCGCCAGCTCGGCCGGGTCGAGGTCGTCGAGCAGGCCGCGGCGCAGCGACTCGGCGACCAGCAGGTCGACCTCGCTGTAGATCCCGGCCAGGCGCAACCCTTCGGGGGTGGGCGCGGGGGTCTCGTCCACGTAGCCGAGCTCGGTGAGCACCGTGAGGATCCGGTGCAGGTGGCGGACCAGCGAACCCGTGGTGCGTCGGATCTCGGCTCGCAGCTGTTCCGCCTCCTCGAGCAACCCGTCCGCCCGGTACTGCCAGCGTTCGTGCTCGGTCCGGTCGGGGCAACGGTGGCAGGGGTGTGCCTGCAGCTGCGCGCGCAGCTCGAGCACCTCCTCGCTCGGTGCCCGGTCGGCCGTCTCACCGTTGGGGACCGCGGGCGCCGAGGGTTCCGCCCCGGGCGTCGACCACGGCGGATCGAGCGCACGGAGGCGACCGGCGATGTCCTTGCGGTAGTCCTGCTGGCGAGGGTTGCCGCTGCCGGGCAGTCGGATCCGTTCGACCGGCTCGGGGACCCGGTCGAGCTCGCGGGGACCGACCTTGGTCAGCGCGCGCTCATCGGTCACGACCTGCGCGATGGGGGTGCCCTTGCGGGTCAGGTGGACGCCGACGACCGCGACCAGGCCACGCTTGCCGGCCCAGGGCAGGTGGAGGACGTCGCCGGGTTCCAGCCCGGCGATCCCGGCCCGTAGGGCCTGCTCCACCGCATCCTTGCGGGCACGCGCCTCCGCCTTCTCCCGGCGGGACAGCTCACGTCGCAGCGCCCAGTAGGCGGCCCAGTCGCCGTACTCGCACTCGAGGTGTCGGGCGTAGCCGGCGAGCCCCTCCTCGAGCTCGGCCAGCCGCTGGCTCTTGCTCGCGACCCGCTGATCGGCCTCGAACTGGGCGAAGGAGGCGCCCAGCAGCTCCTCGGCCTCGCCGAGGTCGTGCCGCCGCAGCAGGTTGACCGCCATGTTGTAGGAGGGCTCGAACGAGCTGCGGAGCGGGTAGGTGCGGGTGCCGACCAGGCTCGCGACGGTCCGGAAGTCCAGATCGCGCTGGTGCAGCACGACCGCGTGCCCCACCCGGTCGATGCCACGACGTCCGGCGCGGCCGGTCAGCTGGGTGTACTCACCGGGGGTCAGCAGGACGTGCGACTCTCCGTTCCACTTCTCGAGCCGTTCCAGCACCACGGTGCGGGCCGGCATGTTGATCCCCAGCGCGAGCGTCTCGGTCGCGGCGACCACCTTCAGCAGACCGCGCTGGAACAGCACCTCGACGCACTCCTTGAAGGCGGGCACCATGCCGGCGTGGTGCGCGGCCATGCCGTCCAGCGCGCGCGTCCGGAACCCCGCGTAGTCGAGCACCTCGAGGTCGGCCGGGGGCAGGTCACCGAGCAGGGTGTCGATGACCGCGGCGATCTCGGTGCGCTCCTGACCGCTGGTGAGCCGCACGCCGGCACGATGCAGCTGCTCGACCGCGTCCTCGCAGCCCTTGCGTGAGAACACGAACAGGATGGCCGGCAGCCAGCTGCGCGCGGCGAGCTCCTCGACGACCTGGGGCCGGCTCGGCCAGCGCAGCCGGACCGAGGGTGCCTGGCGCCGTCCCTTGTTCGAGACCCGGTTGCGCTGCCGTGCGCGCCGCTCGAGCATGATGACGTCCGGGTTGGGCACGCCGGCCAGTGCCTGCGACGCACGCTCCCGGTGCTCCTTGGTGGCGCCACCCTTGCGTCCGGCGCGGAAGGTGTCGTAGAGGCGGTCGTTGACGAAGTAGTGGTGACGCAGCGGCACCGGGCGCGACTCCTCGAGCACCAGCTCGCAGCCCTCACCGGCGCCGGCGGGCCCGTGTGCGGAGCGGACCTGGTCGAGCCACTGCCCGAACTCCTCGGCGTTGGACACCGTCGCGGACAGCGACGCGATCTGGACCGAGGCCGGTAACTGCACGATGACCTCCTCCCACACCGCACCCCGGCTCCGATCGGCGAGGTAGTGGACCTCGTCGAGGACCACGTGACGCAGGTCGGTCAGGGTCCGGGAGGCCTCGTAGATCATGTTGCGCAGCACCTCGGTGGTCATCACGACCACCGGGGCGTTGCCGTTGACCGAGCGGTCACCGGTGAGCAGCCCGACCTGCTCGGGGCCGTAGCGCAGGACCAGGTCGCGGTACTTCTGGTTCGACAGCGCCTTGATCGGGGTGGTGTAGAAGGCCTTGCCGCCACGCACGATGGCGTCGTGACAGGCGAACTCGCCGACCACGGTCTTGCCGGCCCCGGTCGGCGCCGCGACGAGCACGGACCGGCCCTGGACCAGTGCGTCGATCGCCTGGCGCTGGAACGGATCCAGTGGGAAGCCGAGCTGCGCCACGAACGGCTCGACGTGGGTGCGGCCATGCTCGTGCGGTTCCACGGTGCCTCGGTCGGGGTCGGGGCGGTCCAGGGGTGGGTGGCTCGGGTGGGTGGCTCGGGTGGGCGGCTCGCCGTGTGACGGACGCGCCGGTGACCGACGCAGCGGGTGCTGGACCCGCCGGGTCGTGGGCAGACTACGGCGTCGCGCCTGCCGGGTCCGGGCAGGCGCCACGCGAGCTCACGGCGCTCGGCCGTCCTCGAAGCCGCGCAAGCCCGGCAGCGGACCCACGTCGGTCCGGGCGCCATCGAGGTCGCGGATCGAGGCTCGGGCGCTGGCGGTCAGCTGCTCCGCGCGACTGCGCAGACGCCCGACCTCGGTCGTCAGGTCCCGACGCAGGAGCGTGTCGTCCACGGCCGCCGCGTGTCCGAGCACCTCGACGGCGTCGCGTGAGAGCGTGACCGCGGTGATGAACTGGCGTTGGACCGGCCGCGCCGAGTTCGGCACGTCGGCCGCCGCCAGCCGCATCAGAGCCGCGTCGTAGGCGACGAGCCAGTCCTGCAGGTACGACTCGACCAGGCGGGGGTCGCCGTCGCGGCGCAACGCGATCAGCGCCTCGCTGACCGCCACCTGATCGTCGGTCGTCGAGGTCCAGATCCCATCGGCATCCAGTGCGACGGGCAGCACCTCGGTCTCGACGGCCTGGCCGGCACCGGGCCCGGTGTCGGGGGCCGTGGCGCGGCCGATCACACCGCCGAGCAGGGCCGCCACCACCCCGATCAGCACCAGCGGTCCGAGCCGCAGTCGGCGTGCGGACAGCTGGGCTCTGAGGCGCAGCGGGGCCTTGGCCGGGTGCTCACCCCCGGTCTTCGGAGCGGGGACGGAGCTCATCGCTGCCGTCGGGTCCGCCGACGGTCGATCAGCCAGGCGGCCAGGATCGACAGCTCGTAGAACGCGATCATCGGT
>JAWLDJ010000049.1:12849-15670 GCA_041686695.1 Nitriliruptoraceae bacterium | reverse complement strand
AGCCCCCCTTGAAGATCGTGCCCTCCTCGACGTACCAGTTCAGGATCGAGGCCATCGTGTCCTCGACCGCGAGGATGAAGCAGGCCGAGCACTGGGGCTGCTCCTCGACCCCGACGTTGAACCACACCGGCGAGTTGAAGGCAGCCTTCTGGTGGACGAGCAGGTGCTTGAGTTCAGCGTTGAAGACCTCCGCCGCGTCCTCGTCGGCGAAGTAGCCGCCGTCGACCCCCCAGCCGGTGATCGTGTCCGCGACGCGGTCGATCATCTGCTTGACGGAGTGCTCGCGCTCCGGGGTCCCGAGGGTCCCACGGAAGTACTTCTGGCTGACGATCTGGGTCGCCATCATCGACCAGCTCTTGGGGAACTCGACCCCGCGCTGTTCGAACGAGGTGGAGCCATCCCGCCAGTTGGTCAGGACGGCATCACGAAGCTCCCACTCCAACTCGTCGTAGGGATGCGTCCCGGAGCGGGTGAAGTAGCGATCCAAACGTAGGCCGCGTCGACCGTCCCGTTCCTCGACGTGCAACGGTGCGCTGGGCTCCGCATCGCTGACGCTGATCACGGTCGGTTCGTCTGCTCGGGTGGTGTCGGACATCGCTCTTCGGCTCCTGTTCGCGTGCACCCGGCGGTCGGTCGGTGACCAGCGGCGGGCGGTGCTGGACTCGGGGGCTCGGCTCACATGTCGGGAACTACATCGGTGCAAGCCGGGGACGCACTCAACCGCTCAAGCTCACCGTACGCAAGCACCTCTTCCCATCGGTTCGCGGCAAGGCCACAACTGGTGGTGGTCTCTCCTGCAACGCAGCTACAACATATTGTGTTCCCACAGCCACTCCCCCGCTACCGCCTCCCGTCATCCCCAGCTAGGGGCCCGTTTTTCCACAGCCTCATCCACCGCCTCGCCGAGCGCTTCCCCTCGGCAAGCAGCGCGCTGAGTGCACAGGCGGCGACAGGAGTGCGCACATCGACCGCAGGCCGTTGCAGCCCGAGCCTCCATGCCCCGCCGATGGAGCTCCCTCCCGTGGGGCCCACCCAGCCCGGGGCCCACCCAGCCCGGGGCCCACCCAGCCCGGGGCCCACCGCTCGGACGAGGCGCGTCCAGAGAGCGATCACGCATCGGGGTCAGCTGCATGGGTCCAGGAACCCGGCTCCGCACCGACGGCGAGGCGCTGGCGTAGCATCCCGCCACCGCACATCGATCGCACACCGGAGAGCACCGATGGCCACCGAGGCCGCTGATCCACCCGACCCGTCGACCACCGCCTCCCCGGCCCCGGTGGATGGTGCCGACGAGGCGCCGGTCACCGTACGACGGGGCCCGGACCAGCGGGTCCCCGCCTGGCTCGACACCACGGTCCAGTACACCTGGCGAGCCCTCGTCCTACTGATCGGGGCTGCGGTGCTCATCGTGGCCTTGACCCGGCTCTACCTGGTCAGCTTGCCGATCATCATCGCGCTGATCCTGTCCACCCTGTGCGTGCCACCAGCTCGCCGTCTCGAGCGCGCCGGGTGGCCACGACTGGCCGCGGCGGGTCTCGTGGTCGTTGGTGGCGTCGGGTCCTTCTTCGGGGCCATCGCGCTCATGACCCCAGCGTTCGTCGATCAGATCCAGGAACTCGGCCCGACGGTGGCCGAAGGCTTCGACCAACTCCTGCTGTGGCTGGAGGAGGGGCCGATCGGTTACGACCGGCAGCAGCTCGATCAGCTCATCGACTCGGCGATGGCGACGCTGTCGGGCGCCGCTGGCACGATCGCTTCGCAGCTCGGCAACTTCGCCGTCGCGCTCGTCGAGGGCTTCACCGCCCTGGCGCTTGCTCTGGTGCTGCTGTTCTTCTTCGTCAAGGACGGCGAGCAGCTCGTGTCGTGGTTCCTGAAGATGACCCCAGCCGATCACCGCGACGACGTGCGCGCGGCTGGTCAGCGTGGGTGGGTGGCCCTGTCGGGCTTCGTGCGGGGGACCTCACTGGTGGCCCTGATCGACGCCGTCGGCATCGGTATCGGACTGCTGATCCTCGATATCCCCCTCGTCCTGCCGCTGTCCGTCCTCGTCTTCTTCGGCGGCTTCGTCCCGGTGATCGGTGCGTTCGTCACCGGGTTCCTCGCGGTGCTCGTGGCCCTGGCGGACGCAGGGCTGCAGGCAGCTGTCATCATGACCCTCATCGTGCTGCTGGTGCAGCAGGTCGAGTCGAACCTGCTCCAACCGACCATCATGAAGCGGGCGGTCTCGCTGCACCCGGTGGTGATCCTCGCCGTCTTGACCGCGGGGGCGGTGCTGGTCGGCATCGTCGGCGCCTTCCTGGCCGTTCCCGTCACTGCCGTGATCGCCGCCGTCGGCAACGAACTCCGGATACGCCACCGTCTGCGTGCAGGAGGGCATCACGCGGGACCGAGCCCGGTCGGCGGTCCCGGCGTCGATCCCGACACCCTCCTGGCGCAGTTCCCCGAGGAGACCCAGCTGCGCTCGGCGGCCCGACGCCGCGACGGTACGGAAGGTGGCCAACGGCCGAAGGGACGGCGCATCCGACGGCGGACCCGGCTCAAGATCGGCGAGGATGGGGACACCGTCTCCCGCACGGTCGCCGGGACTGCGCTGCCCCCGGCCCACCCGGCGGAGGACGCCGCTGAGCCGGGGGCAGCCGAGGGGCCCGACACCAGCGCGCAGCGCTGACCGCGCGACGGCCTGCACCTCGCCCGGCGGCGCCGGCCGTGCACCATGACCGCCGACGCCCCCCCATGCACCCGGGCGACGCCCCAGCCCGGCGCCGTCAACCGGCGACGCCCCAGCCCGGCGCCGTCAACCGGCGACGCCCCAGCCCGGCGC
>JAWLDJ010000049.1:1365-12749 GCA_041686695.1 Nitriliruptoraceae bacterium | reverse complement strand
GGCGACGCCCCAGCCCGGCGCCGTCAACCGGCGACGCCCCAGCCCGGCGCCGTCAACCGGCGACGCCCCAGCCCGGCGCGTGGCGCGCCCGTGGCACCATCGACTCCAGCAGTGCAGCGACCGCGAGCACACGGTCCTCGCGCCCTGCATCGGCGACGATCTGGACCGCCAAGGGCCGTCCACCCTCCTCCCACAGCGGCACGACCGCGGACGGCAGGTCGGCGAGGTTCCAGGCGGCGCTGAACGGGTAGGCGGACAGGTTGGCGGCGATGTTGGCCGCCCATGGCTTGGCGTGCCAGGCGGTGGCCGACGGCTGTGCCCGTGCGATCGCCGGCGTCAACAGGACGTCGTGGTCGGCGAAGAACGGCGCGAGCCGCTCCCGCCAGCGCGCCACGTCGTCGTCGGCGGCCTCTGCCACCTTCGCGAGCCGCTCACCGGCGGCGACGTGGGCACGGGTGCGCGGCTGGAGCAACTCGGGGTCGAGTCCCAGCGCTGCGACATCGACGCCGGCGCCCTGGGTCCATCGCGCGACCACCGCCTGGACGGTGGTGCGGTCGTACGGTGGATCCGCACGCGCCACGGTGTGGCCCGCATGGTGGAGCAGCCGCCCTGCTTCCAGCGCCGCTTCGCGCCACGCGCTGCTGACGCTGACTCCGGGCGCCGGCGCTCGCCACGACACGGCCACGTCGAGCGGCTCATCGAGTGCCCCCTCCATGGGGAAGCTCGATCCCGACAACACCTCGGCCAGCAGCACCGCGTCCCCCACGGTGGTCGCGAGTGGCCCGAACCTCGTCATGCCGAACCAGTGCGGCTCACCGTCCAGTTCGTAGGGCAGGTGCGGAGCCCCGGGCCGGAAGCCCACCAGCCCGCACGCAGCAGCCGGGATGCGCACCGACCCGAGACCGTCGGTGCCGAGCGCCAACGGCACCGTGCCAGCGGCCACGGCCGCCGCCGACCCACCGGACGAGCCGCCGGCGACCCGGGTCGGATCCCACGGGCTGACCACCGTCGCGGTGGGATCGTCGGACGTCCCCCACAGCGCCAGCTCCGGGGTACGCGTCTTTCCCAGGACGATGGCGCCAGCGGCCCGTAGGCGCGAGACCAGCTCGTGATCAGCGGAGGCCGGTTCTGGCGAGGTCGCCAACGAGCCATGCCGTGTCGGCTCACCCGCGACGTCGATCACGTCCTTGACGGCGACCGGCACGCCGGCCAGGGGGAGCCGGCCGCGTTCGGGATCGGCATCGACGGCGTCCGCCTCCTCCAGGGCTCGACGTGCTCGCGTGGTCACGAAGGCACCGAGGCGGTGCTCGACCCCGGCCAGGTGATCCAGGTGGGCCTGCACGACGGAGCGAGCCGAGCTCGCGCCGTTCGCCACCGCCTGGGCCAGTTCGGTTGCCGTGCGTCCCACGAACTCCACCGGTCACCTCCCGATCGCCTCGGCGCAGCACCGACCAGCGCCGAGCCGACACCCTAACGGGGCCGTTTCGACCACGGCGCTTCTGCCACCCGCCCCTGCCACGATGATGACCGCCGCCACGATGGTGCTGACCCGGGACCGCCAGCCGCCCGCATCCCGCGGACCCGGTGACCACCGTCCAGGTTGCCGTCGGCATCGGCCAACAGACAGCGGTCCATCTGGCATCATGGGCACTCCCGGCGCGCGATGCCGGGACGTCCCATGGACCACCATGGCTCACCCGGGGACGACCGAAGCCACGAGCCCGGCGGTGGTGCCGCCGCCGGACCTTCACCGCAGCACCGCGACACCGCCGGACGGAGGCGGTCGACAGGTGCGCACTGTGCGTCGACACACGTAGGTCCCCGACGTCTCCGGAGCACGCCGTGTCCCGATCATCGAACCGAGCCGAGGTCCATCTACGGATGCTCGTCCCCGACGACGCCGGTTGGGTGGTGACCACGGACCGACGCTCGGCGACCAACGTGGCGGGGCCGATCGGCTTCGTCGAGGACAGGCTGCGTCAGGAGCTCGAGGCTGGCGAGTGGGCGAGCACGGATCGCTTCGGCTGGGCGATCATCATCGACGGGACGACGGCAGGCTTCGCCCTCGTCGACGGCCTCGACCAGCGTGACGCCGAGCTGCAGCTGCGGATCTCGCCGCAGGCTCGGGGGCGGGGAGCGGGTCGGGAGGTTCTGCGGCAGCTGGCCGACCATCACTTCTCCGCTCAGGCCGACCTCGTCCGCCTGACGGGCCGCGCACACGAGCACAACGTGCCCATGCAGCGGACCTTCAACGCGGCGGGCTTCCGCATGGAGGCCCGCTACCGCGAGTCCTACGCGGCCGGCGAAGGTCCCAACGCCTCGGAATGGGGCTACGCGTTGACACGCACCGACTGGGAGGCGGGACGTCACCGCAGCGGGGTGTCGGGCTACGACCTGCACGGTCTGAGCTTCGAGCTCGAGGAGACGATCGAAGGGCCCGTCGTGACGGGGTTGCTCGTGCGCTTCCTCCAGGAGGGCCGGCGGGTGATCGGCCGCTACGACGCCGACCACCTGCTCGACGGCGAAGCCGGCGGCATCCTGACCGGGGACGTGCTGCGGTACCGGTTCGTCCACACCGCGGAGGATGGCCACGACGCCGAGGAGATCCTCGGCCGCGGACGCGCACGTCTGCAGCGTCGCAACGACGGCCGGTTGGAGGTCGTCGACCGGTGGTCGGACGAGCGTGGCTCCCACGGTGAACGGGTGCTGGTGCAACGGACCACCCCCCTCTGAGCGACGCCGGGGCGGCCGCACTCCCCGGGCACATCGGGACCCCTGGCCGCAGCACCGCCCGTGGCCGCCGGCGTCGCGGACGGCCGAAGGCCGCCGGCGTCGCGAACGGCCGAAGGCCGCCGGCGTCGCGAACGGCCGAAGGCCGTAAGCCAGCGGGCCGGACCCGACGCCGAGGGGTCACACGCCGGGCAGCTCCGTCACCGCGACGTGCAACGCGCTCGCCAGGGCGTAGATCGTGCGCTCCTCGTCGACGAGGGCGGCCCGAGCCCGGCCCTTGCGCCCGTCCAGACCATCCCATCGGGCGACCACCCGAACGGGCTCCTCGACCGGGAGATCGCGGAAGACCTGCAGGTGGAACCCCGCCAGGAGCGCACCGGCGTAGCCCGCCTCTCGTAACCGCTCGAAGCCAGCCCACACCGTGGGGCAATCCAGGACCGCAGCGACCAGTAACGGGTCGACCACACCGGCGCGGTCACCGGTGAGCGCCGCATCGGGGATCCACGGCTGCACGATGGCGTCCGGGGCACGTGGTCGTGGCGGCAGACGCAACCCAGCGGGATGACGCGGGTTCGGACCGCACACGAAGCAGGTCGGGTAGGCGTCCTGGCGGACCGGCTCGGGGAAGGGACCGGTGGCCAGGTCCAGGAGATCGAGACCCAGCGGAGCCGGATCATGGCCCGCCAGCTCGACCTCTGCGCTGACCAGCGCCGTGTCGCCGTTGCGGATCTCGACGACGTGACTGCCCACCGCATCGCCATCCCCGACCCGCGCGGTGACGCTGCTCGCGACCGGCGTCGGTGCGTGCAAGCGCGCCTGCACCCTGGTCAGCGGCGCACCGTAGGTGTCGGCCATGCGGGCGATCCCGACCGCCAGGCCGGCGGCCAGGCCTCCCTGGAGGATGCCCGGAGGGCCGTCGAGACCATCGGGCACGTGCAATCCCCGTACCGCCCAGCCGTCCTCGACGGCCACCTCCGTGGCCAGGACGAGTCCGAGCGTCGCTGGTCCCAGGGCGATCGATGTGGTCATCTGCACCACGTTAGCGACCGAGGACGGACGACATGACCTGGCGCTGGGGCATCATGGGGACGGGCATCATCGCGGACGCGTTCGCGGCCGCGATCCGGGCCGAGGGAGGCACGATCGTGGCGGTGTCGTCGGCCACGCCCGCGCGAGCCGAACGCTTCGCCGTGGACCACGGCATCGGCATGGCGGTCAGCCCGCACGCCGCGTTGCTCGAGCACGACGACCTCGAGGTGGTCTACATCGCCACCACCAACGAGCGTCACCATCTCGATGCGCACGCCTGCCTCGCCGCCGGCATCCCGGCGCTGGTGGAGAAACCGTTCGCCCTCGACGCCGAGACCGCGCGCACCGTGCTGGAGACCGCGGCGAGGTCCAAGGTGTTCATCGCCGAGGCGATGTGGATGCGCCTCCAGCCCGCCATCACCCGCTTGCACGCTGCACTCGCGGCCGGGACCATCGGCGCACCCGCGGCGTTCCACGCCTCCATCGGGGTGTTGCTGGACCTCGATCCGACGCGTCGCTGGCGCTCAGCGGAGCTCGGCGGTGGGGCCCTGTTGGATCTCGGCGTCTACCCGGCCACCCTGGCGCACGATCTCCTCGGTCCGGTCACCGCCGTCCGCGCCACGGGACAGCTCGCCGATACCGGCGTCGATGTGAGCGCCGCCGTGCTCGCCGATCACGAGCGAGGCACCGCCACGTGGCGGTGCTCCTTCACGGAGGCATCGGGGGTGTGGGCCACGGTGGCTGGTCCTGAGGGCAGCATCTGGATCGGGGAGCCGTTCCACCACGCACCGAGCCTGTCGCTCCGACCACGTGACCAGGCCCCCCGCGAGCTGCCGATCGAGGGGCATGAGCTCGGCTACCGCTACGAGGTGCGGGAGGTACACCGTTGTCTCGAGACGGGGGCCTTGGAGAGCCCGGCCCTGCGCCACAGCGACACGGTCGCGGTGCTCGAGGTGCTGGACGAGGTCGGCGCACAGCTCGGGGTCCGACGGCCGCCAGTGGTCGCTCCGCCGACCTGAGCCTGAGCGGGCCCGCCCGGCTGGTCGCCCCGGTCGCAGATGCTCGTCTTCGCAGCCGGGCCGACCTACGTTCGCGCTCTGCCCACCAGGAGCGGTGTCGAGGTGCGTTGCCCAGGCTGCGGGACCGACGATGATCGTGTCGTCGATTCACGCCCTGCCCCGACGGGCGACGCCATCCGGCGTCGCCGGGAATGCCGTGCGTGTGGACTCCGGTTCACCACCTTCGAGCGGGTCGAGCTCCCGGCTCTGACGGTCCGCAAGCGCTCGGGCGCGGTGGTCCCCTTCGACCGTGCCAGGGTCCTCGACGGGATGGCGCGTGCAGCCAAGGGGCGCGTCGCCTCGCCGGCGCTCGAGGACGCCGCCGCTGCCGTCGAGCGCGAGTTGCGGGGGATGGGTCGACGGGAGGTCACCTCAGAGCAGGTCGGGCTCCAGGTGCTGGCACAGCTCCAGCACCTCGACGAGGTGGCGTACGTGCGGTTCGCGAGCGTCTACAAGGACTTCCAGGGGCCGGAGGACTTCGAGCTGGAGCTGTCGAGCCTGCGCAAGGAGGCCCCGCCCAAGAGCGCCTGAGAGCGAACCTGGGAGCGAACCCGGGAGCTCAGCGAGCGGGGAGCAGCACGACGGTCCACGGATCGACAGCGCTGCCCTCGAGACCGTTGAGACCCCGGATCGCGGCCAGCTGCTCGCGTGGGTCGACCCCGCTCGGGGCCGTGTCCACGGCGACCTCCCACAGGGTGTCACCGGGGGCGACCACGGCATGCCCCGCGATCGGATCCAGGAGCTCCGCCTGTGCCCCGACACGGCCGATCGCCACCGTCAGCAGGATCGAGAGCGCGACCAGTGCCACCAGCGCGACCAGACGTCGGCGTCGCAGCATCGCGCGCGACCCAACAGCCGGCGAGCCGGTGGCACCAGCAGCGCGCCCGGCGGCCCGCGGGGAGTCCAGAGTGGTGGTGCTGTGCCTGGCCATGGGAGCTCCTTGGAGGATGACGGCGCCGGCACCCGGCCTTCTGCGGCTGCGGCCGAGAGCGGTGGCCGACCGAGATCGGGTGGGGTGACGCGGAGTGCCGAACGCCCGTTCGGGGCAGTCAATCGAACGTGCGTTCCCACGTCAAGGCCGGGGACGAACAGGTGTTCCCTTGCGCGCCATCCGCCTGCTATGCTGGACGAACGCGCGTTCGAACCACCGGGAGCTCAGCCATGGAGCGCACACCAGCTCAGACCCCACAGGACGACACCGTCCCCGCACCCGACCGCACCTCCGGGCCGAACGGCACCGAGGACCTGTCGCTGACGGCCCCGCCGACGGATACTGCGGGTGAGCTCACCGAGCGGCAACGGGCGATCCTGGAGATGATCCACGCGCACGTCGACCAGCACGGCTACCCGCCCTCGGTCCGCGAGATCGGCGATGCCGTCGGGTTGCGCTCGCCGTCATCGGTGCACGGACAACTCGAGTCCCTGGAGCGCAAGGGCTATCTGCGCCGTGACCCGACCAAGCCGCGCGCACTCGAGCTGGGTCGCGATCCGATCACCGCCCTCGACGTGCCCCGCTCCCCCACCCGCCACATCCCGCTGGTGGGCGAGATCGCCGCCGGCGGCCCGATCCTCGCCGAGGAACGGGTCGACGCGGTCTACCCGCTGCCCAAGGAGCTCGTCGGGGACGGGCAACTGTTCATGCTGCGCGTGCGCGGCGAGTCGATGCTGGAGGCCGGTGTCTTCGACGGCGACCTGGTGGTCGTGCGTGAGCAACCCACCGTGGAGCAGGGAGAGATGTGCGCGGCCCTGATCGAGGGTGAAGCGACCGTGAAGTTCTTCCGGCGGACCCGTGCCGGCGAGGTGTTCCTCGACCCCGCCAACGGGGCCTACGAGCCGATCCCGGTCACCGCCACCGACGATGCCCGCGTCATGGGCAAGGTGGTCACGGTGCTCCGGCAGATCCGCTGACTCAGGCCTCCCAGACCTCGGGTTCCGCGGCGAAGGGGTCCTCGTCGAGGAAGTGGCGCAACTCCAGGGCGGCGTCACGATCGACGTCGGCGGTGAGCGTCGTTCCGGTGGCGGTGTGCTCCTCGCCGACGACCGAGCCACGCCGGTGTGCCAGGGCGACCAGATCCTGGCGGGCATACGGCACATGGCCCCGGATGCGGTAGCGCTGCGAGGGCAGCCGCGCGGTGATCCGCTCGACCAGGGTGTCGATCCCCGTTCCCGTGACGGCCGAGACCAGCACGGGCTCCTGGCCGAGCTCGAGCTCGAGCCGACGGGCGAGTGCGTCGGCGACCTCCGGGGCGACGGCATCGATCTTGTTCAGGACCAGTTGCTGGGGTCGCTCGTGGGCACCGATCTCCGCCAGCACCTCGTGGACCGCAACGATCTGCGCCTCGGCCTCCGGATGTGACGCGTCGACCACGTGGAGGAGCAGGTCCGCGTTGGCCGAGCCCTCCAGGGTCGAGGTGAAGGCTTCCACCAGGCCGTGCGGCAGCTTGCGGACGAAGCCGACGGTGTCGGTGAGCACGATCTCACGACCGTCGTCCAGCGGCAACCGGCGGATCGTCGGGTCAAGGGTCGCGAAGAGTCGGTCCTCCACCTTCACCTCCGCCCCGGTGATGCGGTTGAGCAGGGAGGACTTGCCCGCGTTCGTGTAGCCGACGAGGGCGACCTCCTGCACGCGGTTGCGCTCACGCTCCGCGGCTTTGGTCGCCCGGATCCGACGGTAGTCCGCCAGGTCGCGGCGCAGCTTGCTCATCCGCCGCATGATGCGCCGTCGGTCGACCTCGAGCTGGGTCTCGCCCGGACCACGACCACCGATCCCGGCACCCCCGGCGACCCGTCCACCTGCCTGTCGGGACAGCGCCTGACCCCACCCGCGCAGACGCGGCAACAGGTAGAGCAGCTGCGCCAGTTCGACCTGGGCTTTGCCCTCCTTCGAGGTGGCGTGCTGGGCGAAGATGTCCAGGATCACGATGGTGCGGTCGAGCACCTTCTGCTTGACCGCCTCCTCCAACGTCCGCTGCTGGGCTGGGGTGAGCTCGTCGTCGAAGACCAGTGCGTCCGCGCCGACGGCAGCGACCAGCTCACGCAGCTCGGCCACCTTGCCGCGCCCGATGAACGTCCCAGGATCCGGGGTGTCGCGGCGCTGGATCACCCGCTCGACGACCTCGGCGCCGGCGGTGTCCAGCAGCGCGGTCAGTTCATCCAAGGACGCGTCGAGGTCCGCTGCGGTGGTCCCGGGTAGCTGCACCCCGACGATGACAGCGCGCTCGACGGGACGGATGATGTCCACGCCCTCGCGCGGGCCCTCGTCGGTCAGGACGTCGCGCCGTCGCCGGCGCGCCTCGGCCCGACCGATCGTGGCCGTGTCGTCGAGGTCGAGCGGTCGACCGTCGTCGGGGACCGGGGCCTGCGTCAGTTCGTGCGCATCGTGCTCACGTCGGGTGTTCAGAGCTCACTCCTTGCCAGCGGGTACCTGCTCGGCGCGGGCGGCGGCGGCCAACCAGCTCGCGTCGAGGGTGCCGTGGGCCACCTCGACGGCTGGCCCGGTCATGGTGACGGTGTCGCCCGTGGCGTGCTCGACCTGCAGCCTGCCACCGGGCAGGTCCACCGCGACGTGGGCGCCGGCGAGGCCGAGGCGCTGCAGGGCCACGGCCGCAGCGCAGGCCCCCGTGCCGCAGGCAGCGGTCTCGCCCACCCCGCGTTCCCACACCCGCAGCCGGATGTGGTCATCGGCGTTCACCTCGGCGAAACCGACGTTCACGCCAGCCGGGAAGCTCGGATCGTGTTCGAGTCGGGCCCCGAGGCGGTGGACCGGCGCCGCGTCCACGTCGTCCACGACCAGCACCGCGTGGGGGTTGCCCATCGACACCACGCTGAACCCGATCACCTCACCGTCCACGTCGAGATGGTGGCGCAGCGCCGCCGGATCGGCGGCGAGGAACGGCACGGCGTCGGTCGTGAGGATCGGCGGCCCCATGTCGACCTCGACCGTGGCTACCCGGCCGTCGCCATGGCGACCGACGATGCGGACCGGCTTGACCCCGGCGCGTGTGGCGATGCGCACCACCTCGTCGGGTCCCGTCTCGACGAGTCCGTGATCGACGACGTGCTTGGCGACCACGCGTACCCCGTTGCCGCACATCTCGACCACGCTGCCATCAGCGTTGCGGTAGTCCATGAACACCGCGGCGTCACCGCCGCCGCCCCCGATGCGGATCACCCCGTCCGCGCCGAGGCCGCGCCGACGATCGGCCAGGGCCCGCACCAGCGACGCCGAGAGCTCCAACCGGTCGTCGAGATCGGTGAGCAGCACGAAGTCGTTGGCGGTGCCGTGGGCGAGGGTGAACTCCATCTCGACAGGGTACGTGGCTGCGACCACCTGGCGACGGGTCGGCGCCGCCCCGGCGCAAGGCTGCTGGGCGCAGCCTTGGCCGCGGCCCGGCCCCGCCTCAGCCGCCACAGCTCACGCGTGCACCAGCTGCTGGTAGGCCTCGGAGACGCCCAGCCGCCGACAGCGGGGATCGGCACGGAACCAACCGCGTTGGCGCCGCGCGTACCGCCAGGTGCGTCGCGCGATCACGCCGGCGAGCTCGTCACGCGGGAGCGCCCCGTCGAGGACCGCTGCCGCCTCCGCGTACCCGATGGCCTGCTCAGCGGTCCGCGACAGCGGCCCGCGGCTGCGCAGGGCCGCCATCTCCGCGACGAGCCCACGATGGACCATCTGGCGGGCACGGTCCTCGATGTTGGCTCGCAGGAGCTCGGTCGGGGGATCGAGCAG
Source organism: Nitriliruptoraceae bacterium (assembly GCA_041686695.1). Lineage (GTDB taxonomy): Bacteria > Actinomycetota > Nitriliruptoria > Nitriliruptorales > Nitriliruptoraceae > T1Sed10-7. The sequence continues at coordinate 3,203 of JAWLDJ010000049.1, read as the reverse complement.
GAGCACCTCGAGATCGGGATAGATCGACTCGTAGCGCTCGTAGCTGTCATCGAAGGCCGAGAAGGGCTGCCCGGTGAGCTCCACGACCTCCAGGGCACGCACCGTACGACGGAGGTTCTCGGGATCGATCCGCCGGGCGGCGGCCGGGTCGAGCCGCGCGAGGTGTGCATGCGCCCGGCGGGGGTCGTCGGCCCAGTCGGCCTCGATCCGGGAACGCAGGTGCGCGTCGGTCGGTGGGAACCGCAACGGATCGACCACGGCGCGGAAGTACAGGCCGGAGCCGCCGACGAGCAGCGGCGTCGCCTCGCGGCCACGGATCTCAGCGATGGCGGCACGGGCCAGATCGCGGAAGGCGGCCACGCTGAGCTCGGTGTCCGGGTCGACGAGGTCGATGAGGTGGTGCCGGACCGCTGCGCGCTCATCGGGGTCGGGCTTGGCGGTCCCGATGTCCATGCCGCGGTAGATCGTGAAGGCATCGACGGCGACCAGTTCCGTCGGCCGGCCAGCAGCGATGCGTGCGGTGGCGACCTGGAGTGCCAAGCGGGACTTGCCCGAGGCGGTCGGCCCGACCACCGCCAGCACCGTCATCTGCCACCTCTCCAGCCCGGGCGATGCGACGCTAGTGAGGCCGGGGCGCCACTGTGGGACACGCTGCGTGCACGAGCCAGGCAGCGCACTGCGGCCCGCACGCAGGGGAGCGTGCGGGCCGCTGGTGCTGGTGCTGCGAGTTGCCGCGTCAGCGGCCAGAGGTCAGCTGGTCGAGGCCGGCTCCTCCGCGAGGTGCTCGTAGCCTTCGACCTCGAAGCCCTCCGCCACGGATCGGGCGGTGGCCACCTTGCCGAGCATGATCCCGTAGATGATCTTCGAGAGCACATCGGCGATGGTGAACAGGTAGGTGCGGGTCACGGCCGCCTCGGCACTCTGCCCGAAGTCCCCGAGCATCGGCACGACGTAGGCGACGATGTAGAGGTTCCAGGAGAAGGCGAAGAGGTAACGGATGTTGCGCATCGTCGTCCTGGCCTCGCCGGGCAGATAGCTCAGCGACTCACCGGTCAGACGCCAGAAGATGCCGAAGAAGTAGATGTAGGGGACCATCGCGGCGATACCCCACCACAGCAGCCCACCGAGCGGACTGGCGACCTCGTAGAACTGCCCGATGTAGCCGAAGATCACCATCAAAGCGCCGGCCGCACCCATCTTGAAGCGGTACCCGAAGAGGTCCTTCTTGGCGATGTTGAGGACGAACAGGCTCTGCGTCAGCAGCAGCGGGACGTCGATCAACCAGTTGAAGTACCGGTACCCGTGGTTGTAGGTCGCGTCACCGAGGACGTAGAGGCCCTGCTCCTGGTCGAAGACGAAGGCCTGACCGAGCGAGAAGTCCAGGCGCAGCAGCAGGAGTGCTGCGGAGAGCATCACGACCACGGACATGGTCGTCATGGAGCGGTAGCGGGGGGCGACGTTCTTGCGGGTGAGGATGAAGTACGCCAAGCCCGAGAAGTGGGCGGCGTACCCGATCGTCAGCACGGTCGACATGAGATCGAACTGGGCGGGGGTGAACTCGACGATGTTCTCGAGGTTCCACAACACTGGCGGTCATCCTTCGGACGGCAGTATGGGGTCGTGATGGTCCATCGACTCCGCGTCCGGGACACGACCTCGCCGGCGGCGAACGGTCGCTCGGGGGTCAGGCCCCCGGTGCATCACACCCGATGTTCGGCACCGCCCACAGCACGTATGGACCGACGCCAGCGCCGCAGGGACGGCGCCACGCCTGTGGGCCGCGACGTGGCCGTGGCATGGCCGTGTGGCACGACGGTGTGGCACGACGGTGTGGCACG
>JAWLDJ010000049.1:0-1265 GCA_041686695.1 Nitriliruptoraceae bacterium | reverse complement strand
GTGTGGCACGCCCCCGTCGCCACACGCGGCGGCGGCTCAGGTGCTCGGAGCGGACAGCACCGGTAGCGTTCCGGTGCCCGTCGCAGCGACGCCGCCCTCGTTGCGCCAGCCTTCACCACGGGCCATCGCCGCGGCGGTGGCCCGTCCGGCGTCGGTCCGACGCACGTCGAGGGCGGGTCCGGACAGGGCGTAGTTGGTCGCCGCTTCCGTGACCCGGACCGTGACCAGGTCACCGGGCGCGTAGTCCGGTGTCGTCCCCGACGACCACCTGGCAGCGGGCAGGTGCACCAGGTGGTTGCCACGGGTCCGGCCCGACCAGCGGTCCGGATCGGTCTTCGAAGGGGAATCGACGAGCAACTCCTGCTCCGTGCCGATCAGGCGATCGTGTGCTTCCCGGGAGTGGCGCCGCACGAGCGGCTCGAGCCGCCGGTACCGATCGGCGACCACCTCGGCGGCGACGAACTCATCGGTCAGGGCTGCGGCGGGGGTCCCGGGGCGTGGCGAGTACTGGAAGGTGAAGGCCTGGTCGAAGCGCACCTGATCGACCACGTCGAGGGTCGCCTGGAAGTCGTCCTCGGTCTCACCGGGGAACCCGACGATGATGTCGGTGGTCAGCGACGCATCGGGCAGCAGCTCGCGTGTCCGCTCGACCAGCTTGAGGTAGCGACGCTGCCGGTAGGAGCGACGCATGAGCCGCAGGACGCGGTCTGAGCCCGATTGCAGCGGCAGGTGCAGGTGGGGCATGACGTTGGGGGTCTCGGCCATCGCGAGCAGGACCTGCTCGGTGAAGTCCCGCGGGTGCGGTGAGGTGAACCGGATCCGCTCGAGACCGTCGACAGCACCGAGCTCGCGGAGCAGCTCCGCGAAGCGACTCGCCCCCGCCAGATCCCGCCCGTAGGAGTTGACGTTCTGCCCCAGCAGCGTGACCTCGACCACACCGTCGGCCACCAGCCGCTGCACCTCGGTGACGATCTCGCCGGGACGGCGCGACCGCTCCGGTCCTCGCAACGCGGGCACGATGCAGAACGTGCAGCTGTTGTCGCAGCCCACGGAGATCGACACCCACGCGTGGTGACGGACCTCCCGCTTGGCGGGCAGCGCCGAGGGGAAGGTCTCCAACTGCTCGATCAACTCGACGACGGGGACGGCTGCGGAGTCCGCCTGCGCCAGCAGCTTCGGGAGATCGGGGAGGTTGTGGGTCCCGTAGACCACGTCGACCCACGGGGCCTTCTCGGCGACGACGGCACCGTCCTTCTGGGCCAGGC
>JAWLDJ010000048.1:0-15749 GCA_041686695.1 Nitriliruptoraceae bacterium | reverse complement strand
TTCGGTGGTCGCGTCTTCGGTGGTCGCGCCTTCGGTGGTCGCGTCTTCGGTGGTGGTCCGCGCTGGTGCCGTGCTGCCCACCCGCGGGCGGCGACCGATGGGCGAGGGTAGCACCCCTGCCGCGGCGCCGGCCGGTCAGCGGCCGGGGACCCACAACCGCGAGGCGGCGTCGCCCCCCGCCGGCGGCTGCTGGGGTGGCTGGCTGGTGGTCCCGGCCTCCGGTGCGGCCGTCGACGCCTCGTCCTGTCCGGGGTCGGTGGCCAGGTCGCCGGACTCCTGCTGCCCGCCCGCGGCCGCCTGGGCGACCTGCTGCTCGCCCTCGACCTGGGCCATCCGCAGCTGGGTCAGCGCCTGCTCGAGCTGGGTGGTCAGCTCCTCCGGCACGTGACCGCGCACCGTGTCGGTGACCGCGCCGACGGTGTCGATCAGCAACCGGCCATCGCGGCGACCGACCTTGACCTGTGCGGCGTTGAGCAGCGCGTTGACGACCTCGGCGAGCACCTGGTCGACCGGCGCTTCCCGCAGCTGGGACAGGTAGGCCTGGATCTCCTCCTGTGAGGGCTCCCGCTGGCCACCGAGATCGGCAGCGGCGGACGGATCGAACGGGACGTCGCTCACGCGGCGCTCCTCGGCGTCGGTGTCAGGGCGTGCGGGGGTGAGACTACCGGCGCGTAGGCTGGCCGGGTCCGGGCCGCCACGTGCGTGCGCCCGGGTCCGCTGCCGTCACCCTCCGTCCAGGTGGAACGTTGAAGACCTTCGATGCGCTGTTCGCCGAGCTGTCCGACAAGGCCCGCGAGCGCCCGGCCGGCTCCGGCACCGTCGCCGCGCTGGACGCCGGCGTCCATCACATCGGCAAGAAGGTCGTCGAGGAGGCCGCGGAGGCGTGGATGGCGGCCGAGCACGAATCGCCCGAGCGGGCGGCGGAGGAGATCAGCCAGCTGCTCTACCACGCGCAGGTGCTGATGCTGGCGACGGGCCTCACCCTCGAGGACGTCTACGCTCACCTGTGAGCGACGTCCTCTCCCGGGTCCGCACCACCGGCCGGCACCTTCCGGGTCCGCACCGCCCACCGGCGGGCCCCTGTCCCACGAGGTCCTGATGCTGCGCATCGCCGTGCCCAACAAGGGCACCCTGTCCGATCCCGCCTCGTCCATGCTGAAGGAAGCGGGCTACCGCCAGCGCCGTGACCAGCGCGAGCTGGTGCTCGCCGACCCGGACAACGACACGGAGTTCTTCTTCCTCAGGCCGCGCGACATCGCCACCTACGTCGGCTCCGGCCAGCTCGAGGTCGGCATCACCGGCCGGGACCTGCTGCTCGACGGTGACAACGACGCCGAGGAGCTGCTCCCGCTCGGCTTCGGGGGTTCCACCTTCCGCTACGCGGCGGTCCCGGGGACGGCCACCAGCGTCACCGAGCTCGCCGGGCGTCGGATCGCGACCTCCTACCCGGGCATCGTCGCCCGCGATCTGGCGGCGCGCGGGCTGGACGCCGAGGTGATCAGGCTCGACGGCGCGGTCGAGACCGCGGTGCGCCTCGGCGTCGCCGACGTGATCGCCGATGTGGTCTCCACCGGCACGACCCTGCGTCAAGCCGGCCTCGAGCTCCTCGGCGACCCGATCCTGGAGTCCGAGGCCGTGCTGGTCCGCCGGCGGGGGGCCGTCTCCAACGGGGCCGTCGAGCAGCTGCTGCGCCGGCTCAACGGGGTCATCATCGCGCGCCGCTACGTGATGATGGACTACGACGTGCGCGTGGAGCGTCTCGACGAGGCGTGCGCGCTGACGCCGGGGATCGAGTCGCCGACCGTCAGCCCGTTGCACGACAAGGGCTGGGTCGCCGTTCGGTCGATGGTGCTGCGCAGCGAGACCAACCCGATCATGGACCAGCTGTGGGAGCTCGGGGCCCGCGGGATCCTGGTCACCGACATCCTCGCCTGCCGGCTCTAGGCCCACCGGCGGCGTGGGTCCGGCCCGACCGTCAGACACCCGCCGGGTCGACGACGACCTCCTCGCACCGCTCGCTGCCCGGGAAGCTCACCCCGTGCTCGGCCACCAGCGTCAGGCTGCGGGTGGCCCGGGTGACGGCCACGTACAGCTGATGGGTCCCGACCTGTGAGCGGCGCATGATCCGGTCCGGGGCGACGACCACCACATCATCGAACTCCAGGCCCTTGGCCTCTCTGACCTCCAGCACGCGCACCCGGTCCAGGTCCTCCGGCGACAGCCCCGCGTCGAGGGCACGGTGCAGGCCAGCGACGTCGCCCTCGTCGGCCAGCACGCCGACGGTGCCACCACGCGAGGTGACCAACGCGGTGACCGCATCGACCGTGGCCTGAAGGACCGTGGCGGTGACCAGGTGGCGGGGACGCTGTCCGGCCGATCGCACCGCCTGCGGGGCCAGCCCGGGATCGTGACCGGCCGCCGCCAGCACGGCCGTGGCGACCTCGGCGATCTCGGACGGGGTGCGGTAGTTCACCTCGAGCGTCGCGATCTCGACCGAGCGCCGACCGATCAGGCGGGCGACGGCCTCCCAGTCCGAGGGCTCGGAGACCCGGCTGCGCTGGGCGAGGTCGCCGACCACCGTCCAGGAGGCGTAGGGGCCACGCCGGCTGACGGCGCGCCACTGCATCGGGGTGAGGTCCTGGGCCTCGTCGACGACGACGTGGGCGAAGTCGCGGTAGCCCTCGGCCTCCACGTCGACGACGGGCGCCTCGACGTGGAGGGCTTCCGAGGAGAGCTGGATCCCCTCGTCGTCGCCGTCACGCTGGCGCGGGACGGGCCGCTTGGCCGTGGGCTCGCCGAGCAGCGCGACCAACTCGTCGAGCAGCGCGACGTCGTCGGTGGTCCAGGTCGTGGCCTGCTCCCAGGCCGCCGCGAGCCGGGCCTGGTCCGCCGGGCTCACGAGGCCCTCGGCGACCGCGTCGAGCGCCACCTCGCCGTCGGCCAGCGCCGTCAGGACCGCCGTGGCGTCGAGGTCGGGCCAGAAGCACCGGCGCAGCAGCGTGACCTCGGGCGCCGCGTCGAGGGCGGCGTTGAACCCGCTGCCCTCGCGGTCCTCGGGGACCCGCCGTCCCGCTGCCCGGTGCGCTGAGGCCCACGCCGCGTACAGGGCGTCGGCCAACGCGTCGGCGACCACCGGGGACCGGTCGTGATAGGCGCCGCCGGGCACGTCGGCCTGCACGCGCTCGAGGTGTCGTCGCCGCAGGGTGGTCAGCTTCGACCCGGGGACGACCACCGTGGTCCCCTCGAAGGACAGGCGGGTGGTCGGCGGGATCGGTGGCAGCGCATGGAGCAGCGTCCGGCGCAGCATCTCGACCATCCCGAGGTCGCCCTTGATCCGCGCCACCTCGGGGTCGTCCCAACCCCGCACCGAGGTGCCCCGGGGCGCCAGGCCGGCCAGCGGGCGTTGGACGGCCCGGTCCTCCCCCAGCGCGGGCAGCACGCGGGCGGTGTACTCGGTGAAGGCCGCCGAGGGCCCGATCACCAGCACGCCCCGGCCTTCGAAGCGGTCCCGGTCCCGGTAGAGCAGGTAGGCGACCCGGTGCAGGGCGACGACGGTCTTGCCGGTGCCCGGGCCTCCGGAGACCACCATGGTCCCCGTCGCCGGCGCCCGGATGATGCGGTCCTGCTCCTCCTGGATCGTCGCCACGATGTCACGCATGGTCCCGCTGCGCTCGCGGCTCAGCGCCGCGAGCAGCGCGCCCTGGCCGGTCACGGCGGTCAGCCCGAGACGCGCTGCCGCGGTCCCGTCCAGCACCTCGTCGTCGAGGTCGACGAGTTCGCGTCCCCGCGCCACCAGGGTGCGCCGCCGGGCCACGCCGATCGGACGTGCCGCCGTGGCCTGGTAGAAGGCGGCCGCCGCCGGTGCCCGCCAGTCGACCAGCAGGACGTCACCCTCCTCGTCGATCACCGACACCCGACCCACGTGGAGCTCGTCGCCGTCGGACAGGTCGAGGCGGCCGAAGGCCAGCGACTCCACGTCGCCGAAGGTGAACCGGGCGCGCCGGCTGGCATGGTGGTGCGCGGTGACATCGCGTTCGTAGCGCGCCTGGAAGGTGGCGCCCGAGCGGTCGGCGGCAGCAGCAGCGGCCCGTTCCTCGGCCCGACGCCGCAGCTGCTCGACCCGGTCGTGGATGCGATCGAGGTGGTGCTGCTCCACCGCCAGCGCCGCGCGCTTGTCCCCCGGTCGCGGGTCGGTGACCGGCGGCTCGGCAGCGTCGGCGCGTGCGCCGTTGCCGGGCACGGGACTCACAGGCTCCGCAGCAGCGTCGCGGTCTCCACGGCCGCCAGGGCCGCCTCGGCCCCCTTGTTGCCGAGCTTGCCGCCGGCGCGGGCTACGGCCTGATCCCAGTTCTCCGTGGTCAGCACGGCGTTGCCGATCGGGATCCCATGGGCCCGCGCGATGGCGGCGGTGCCGCCCGAACCCTCCCCGGCGACGTACTCGAAGTGGGTCGTCTCGCCCCGGACCACGCAGCCGAGGGCCACCAGGGCGTCGACCTCGCCGCTGGCGGCGAGCCGATCGAGCACCACCGGCAGCTCCCAGGCGCCGGGCACCCAGATCACGCGGAGGTCCTGCGCCGCCGCCCCGTGCCGCAGGAGGGTCCCGGTGGCACCGTCGACCAGGGGACGCACGATCGCCTCGTTGAACCGGGCAGCGACGATCGCGATCCGCAGGCCGGATGCGTCCAGGGTGCCCTCCAGGTGCTCGATCCCGCTCACTGGCTGTCCTTCCCGTGCAGTCGCTGCTGCGCGTCGTCGTCGGTCGGGTCGTCGTCGGGAGGTGGGGCCATGGCCAGGCCGCGCATCGGCTTCGTCACCGCTCGCGGCGACCGCACCCCCTGGGCCGCGATGTCGCCCACGCCCGTGGAGACGGGCAGGTCCCGACCGTCGAGGTCGTGGCCCATCCGCTCGGCCTTGGTCCGCAGGTAGAACGCGTTCTGCGGGTTGGGCCGGACCTCCACCGGGACCCGGTCCACGATCGAGAGCCCGAAACCCGACAGCGCCGCGCGCTTGGCCGGGTTGTTCGTGAGCAACCGCAGCGTGGAGAAGCCGAGGTCGGCCAGGATCATGGCGCCCACCCCGTAGTCACGCGAGTCGTTGGGCAGGCCCAGTTGGAGGTTCGCATCGACGGTGTCGACGCCGTTGTCCTGCAGCTCGTAGGCCCGCAGCTTGTGCAGCAACCCGATCCCCCGCCCCTCGTGCCCGCGCAGGTACACGATCGCCCCCTGACCCTCCTCGGCGATCCGGGCCATGGCGAGGTCCAGCTGGGGCCCGCAATCGCAGCGCAGGGAACGGAACACGTCACCGGTGAGGCACTCCGAGTGCATCCGGACCAGCACGTCCTGCTGCCCCTCGGGCTCGCCGAACAGCAGCGCCAGGGACTCGTTGCCGTCGAAGGAGTTGCGGTAGCCGATGATGCGCCAATCACCGTAGGGGGTGGGAAGCTTGGCCACGGCGACGCGCTCGACCAGGGTCTCCCGGGCGCGGCGGTAGGCGACCAGGTCGGCGATCGTCACCATGAGCAGGTCGTGCTCGGCGCAGAACCGTTCCAGGTCGGGCACACGCGCCATGGAGCCGTCCGGGTTGACCACCTCGCAGATGACCGCGGCGGGTCGGCGACCGGCGAGTCGGACGAGGTCGATCGAGGCTTCGGTGTGCCCCAGTCGGTGGAGCACCCCACCGGGCTGGTAGCGCAGTGGCAGCACGTGTCCGGGTCGGGTGATGTCCTCGGGTGTGGTGTCCGGGTCCGCGAGCACCTGGCAGGTCCGCGCGCGGTCGGCTGCCGAGATGCCGGTGGTGGTCCCCTCGACGGCGTCGACCGAGACGGCGTAGGCCGTGCCCTTGGGGTCCTGGTTGCGGGCGACCATGGGCGGCAGCTCGAGCCGGTCGAGGTCATCGCCGAGCATCGGGACACAGACGAACCCCGAGGTGTGCTGGATCACGAAGGCCATCTGCTCGGCGGTGATCGCGTCGGCGGCCAGCACCAGATCACCCTCGTTCTCCCGATCCTCGTCGTCCACGACGACGACCATCCCGCCATCGGCGAGCGTCGCGATGGCGTCCTCGATCGGGGCGAAAGGGCTCACGCCGGCTCCTGGCTGGCCGCGTACGGGCTCGGGGCGCCCCCGGCCAGCAACTGCTCGACGTACTTGGCGATGACGTCCACCTCGAGGTTGACCCGGTCCCCGACGCCCAGCACCCCGAGCGTGGTCACCTCGAGCGTGTGGGGGATCAGTCCGATGGTGAAGCGCCCCTGATCGGTGCGCTCGACCACGGTGAGGCTGACACCGGAGATGGTGATGGAGCCCTTGGGGACCAGGTACCTGGCGAGCTCAGGGGACGCCTCGATGGTGACGAACACGGTGCCCGGCAGCTCCTCACGCCCGGTGATCGTGCCGACCCCGTCGACGTGGCCCTGGACCAGGTGACCGCCCAGGCGGGCATCGACCCGCATGGCCCGTTCGAGGTTGACCGGCCGCCCGACCTCGAGGTCCCCGAGCGCGGTGGCGCGCAGGGTCTCGGCCATCAGGTCGGCGGTGAAGCCCTCCCCCGGCAGGGTGGTCACGGTCAGACAGGTGCCGTCCACGCTGATGGAGTCACCGATATCGGCGCCGTCGAGCACGTCCCCGCACCCGATGTGCAGCCGGGCGTGCCCGTCCCGCACCTCGAGGTCGATGACCTGACCGAGCTCCTCAACGATGCCGGTGAACATCGGGTGACTCCTGACGTGTCGGGGGGTGGCGTGGCTGCGGGGTGGTCGCGGCGCCGGTCGCGAGGTACTGGACGATCGCGTCCGTTCCGGCACCTCCACTGCGTTCGAGGCGCCAGGCGTCCCCGGGTGGGCAGAGCACGGCGGTGGGGACACCCGAGCCGAGGTGGACGGCGACGTGGCGGACCAGTCGGTCGACGAGCCCGGCGCGCAGGAGCGCGCCCGACAGCGTAGGCCCCGGCTCGGCGAGCAGGGACACCAGCCCGTGGTCGGCCAGGCTCGCCAGCGCCGCCGGCAGGAGCAGACCCTGGCCATCGGGGGCCCCCGGCACCGAGAGCACACGGACCCCCGCCGACGTCAACGCCCGGCGACGCCGCTCGCGCTCCCGATCCGCACCCGCTCCGGGCCCCGCCCCGGCACCGCCGCCCTGCCCCGTCTGGCCGGCGAGGGTGACGAGCACCGTCCCCGGCCGCACCACCCGCGCACTCGGCGGGGTCCGCAGCCGAGCGTCCAGGATCACGGCCACCGGTTGCCGGTCGGTGGGCACGTCACGGACATCGAGTCGTGGGTCGTCCGCCAGCACCGTCCCGCTGCCGACCAGCACCCCGTCCACGGCCGCCCGCCAGCGGTGGACCGCGCGGCGCGCCGCCGCACCGGTGATCCACCGCCGGCCCGTCGGATGGTGCACCGCCCCGTCGCCGGTCTGGGCCACCTTGAGCGTCACGTGGGGCCGTGCCCGCTCGACGACCGTCAGGAAGCCTTCGAGGTGCCGCGCCACCGCCTGCCGCAACGGTGCGTCGGCCTCCAGGGGCCCGTCGACGGTCACACCGGCGGCGGCGAGCCGCGCCGCCCCGCCGCCGGCGAGCGGGTGCGGGTCAGGATGGGCGATCACGACCCGTGCGACGCCGGCGGCCAACAGCGCCTCGGTGCAGGGCGGGGTACGGCCGTGGTGGGCACAGGGCTCCAGGGTGACCACGGCCGTCGCGCCGCGCGCGGCCGCACCCGCCGCTGCCAGGGCCACCACCTCGGCGTGCCGTCCTGGCGGCGGTTCGGTGACCCCCTCGCCCACCACGCGGTCCTCGGCGAGCACCACGCAACCCACGGCGGGGTTGGGGCTGACACGCGGCTGGTCACGCGACGCCAGGGCGAGCGCCCGAGCGAGGGCGGCACGTTCGACCGGCGTCACCCCGCGGTCCGATCGGGCCCGGGCCCCCGCTGGCTCACGGGAGCTCGACCTCCATCTCGACGCCGTCGCCAGGGGCCCGTCGATCCACCGCGTAGTCGGAGCCGGGACCCGTGCGGCTCTTGGCGTAGCGCTTCATCTCGGTGGCGGTGGAGACCATGTCACCATGGTGCGCGAAGTCGCGCACCTCGGTCGAGGCGACCCCGATCGACAGCGACAGCAGGTCGTAGCGCTGCGGGACCCCACGGCGATCCGGGACCTCGATCGACCCCGCCTGCCGGTCGGGCGGGTCGTAGAGGGTCGGCGCCAACGCGTCGAAACGCTCGCAGATGCGTCGCGCCGCGGTCTCCGCGAGCTCGGGGCGCACCAGCACGACGAAGTCGTCACCGCCCACGTGGCCGACGAAGGCCTCGGGATCGTCCAGCTCGTCGCGGACCGCCTGCAGGACCGTGGCCACCGAGCGCAGGGCATCATCGCCGCGCAGGAAGCCGTAGTGGTCGTTGAAGGGCTTGAACCGGTCGAGGTCGACGTAGAGCAGCGCGAACCCGGCCCCGCGGTCCAGCAGCCGCGACAGCCGGGCCAGGATCGACTCGTTGCCCGGCAGGCCGGTCAAGGGGTTGCGGGTGCGCTGGGTCTCCGCTCGCCGCAACGCGGCACGCACGCGGGCGACCAGCTCGTCGGGATCGAAGGGCTTGGTCAGGTAGTCGTCGGCACCGGCATCCAGCCCCGTGATGGCGTCGTCGGTCTGCACCCGGGCGGTGAGCAGCATCACGGGCAGGTGGCCGGTCCGGGGGTCGTCCCGGAGCTGTCGCAGCGCGTCGAGACCGTCCTGGGTCGGCATCATCACATCGAGCAGCACCACGTCGGGGCGGGCGTTGCGGGCGACCTGGATGGCTTCGGCGCCGTCGTTGGCGAGCAGCACGTGGAAGCCGGCGAGCTGGAGCGTGACCTCCAGGTAGGCCCGGATGTCCTCGTCGTCGTCGGCCACCAGGACCCGGGCACTCACCTCGACACCGCCGAGGCGGCGACCTGAGCGCGGCGCAGCAGTTCCTCGCAGGCTGCCACACGGTCGGCGGCACCGAACACCGCCGAACCGGCGACGAACACCTCGGCGCCGGCGGCGGCGGCCTCCTCGATCGTGGCGGCACCGATGCCGCCGTCCACCTGGATCCGGAACCCCGCGCCGTTGGCGGCCCGCCAGGCCAGGGCCTCGGTCACCTTCGGGAGCACGTGCGGGAGGAAGGCCTGACCACCGAAACCGGGTTCCACGGTCATCACGAGCAGGAGGTCGACGTGCGGGAGGAGCTCGACCACCATCCCAACAGGATGGTCGGGCTTGATGGCCACCCCGACCTGCGCTCCCTGGTCGTGGAGGCGGTGGATCAGCCCGAGGGGATCCTCCTCGACCTCCGGGTGGAAGGTGATCGAGTCCGCGCCGAGCGCCACCAGCTCGGGCGCGTAGGTCCCCGGGTCGGTGATCATCAGATGGCAGTCGAGGAGGCGGTCGGTCGCGCGGCGCAGCGACGCCACGACCGGGTGGCCGAGGGTGATGTTGGGCACGTAGTGCCCATCCATGACATCGACGTGGACCGATGGCACGACCGGCGCCACCTCGGCGACCTCGGCGCCCAGACGGGCGAAGTCCGCCGCCAGGATCGAGGGCGCGATCGAGAGTTCGGTCACCAGGTCAGCCTTCTGCCGCTGCCGGACAGCGTAGGCGGAGCTCGGCGTCGGAGCCGACCGAGCACCCGATGGCGACGGCACGGGTCATGACCTCAGCGCCCACGTCCCGCTCGGGGGATCACGGGGCCCCTCGGACCCAGGTGGCGATGAACATCCCGTCGGTGTCGTCGGTGTCGGGCCACAGCTGCTGCAGGTCGCGTCGGGTCAGTCCCGCCGCGGCCGCTCGGCGCTCGAAGGCCTCCACGACCTCGGTGGTCTCGGCGGCGGTCCAGGTGCACACCGCGTAGGTGAGTTGGCCGCCCGGCGCCACCCGGGCCGCGGCCGCGGCGAGCAGCTCACGCTGGAGCGCCGCCAGCTCGACGGCGTCCTCGGGCTGGCGGCGCCAGCGCACCTCGGGGCGGCGTCGGCCGGTCCCGAGCCCGGTGCACGGCGCGTCCAGCAGCACCACGTCGTAGGTCGCCTCCGGGGCCAGCGGTGGGGTGCGCGCATCACCCACGACCACCTCGACCGGCACCGCTTGGACCGCGGCGGCGTCGGTGATCAGCTGCGCGCGGTGCGGGTGCACCTCGACCGCCGTGACGCTGCCGGCCGCGCCCACCAGGTGCGCGAGGTGGGTGGCCTTGCCGCCCGGCCCGGCGCACAGATCCAGCACACGCGCGCCCGGCGTGGCGCCGGTGGCCAGCGCCACCCGCATCGACGCCTCGTCCTGGACCACGGCCCGGCCCTCACGCACGGCGGCCGCCCCACGCGGGTCGAGCCCGGGCGCTCGAACCGCACCCGGGGTCCGGCCGGCCGTGGCCTCGACACCCGCCTCGGCGAGCTCCGCCAGCAGCGCGTCACGGTCCGCGTTGGCCCGCAGCGTCACCCCCGGCGCCACGTCGTCGGCAGCCAGGATGCGTCCCGCCCGCTCGGCGCCGAACCGCGCGACGAGGTCCTCGACGATCCAGCGGGGATGCCCCGTACGCAGCCCCAGGTGACCGATCGGATCCTGGTCCGCGTCGGGCCAACCGAGGTCGTCCCCGCGCCGGCTCAGCGCCCGCAGCACGCCGTTGACGAAGCCCGCGGCGCCCTTGCTGCGCCCGGCCGGGACGGCGCCGCGGGCCAGCTGCACGCTGGTGTCGACGGCAGCGCGAGCCGGCACGTCGCTGATCAGCAGCTGCGTGGCGCCGAGCCGCAGGATCCGCCGCAGCGCGGGCTCGACCGCGGCCAGGTCACGGGTGAGCACGAGCGCCAGCGCCGCGTCGAGCGTGCCCTGCCAACGCAGGGTCTCGTAGGCCAGGTGCGAAGCGAAGGCACGGTCGCGCGCCGTGGCGAGCTCGGCGATGGCCTCGGGGACGGCCAGGTTGGACCAACGCCCGCGTTCCTCGACCTGGGCGAGTGCTGCCAGGGCGGCGCGCCGGGACGCGAGGCCCGTCGACCCGCCGGCACCAGCTCGGGAGCTCACGCCGAGGCGGACGGGGCGCCCAACCGCTCCCCCACCGCGATCCGGGCACCGTTCGCGTAGGCCGCGGCGGCCATGCGGGGCTTGCCCGCCGGCTGCACCTCGGTGAGCAGGAGCGCACCCTCACCGCACGCGACCAGGATCCCCTCGCGGTCCGTCGCGAGCACGGTGCCGGGTGGGGTGTCCTCGGCGGCGAGCTCGGCGTCGGGGACCGGGCGGGCCCCGAAGACCTTCAGCCGGGCATCCCGGAAGCTCGTGTGGGCGCCGGGCCCCGGGTCGGCGCTGCGGACCAGGTCGGCGAGCTGTGTCGCCGGACGGGCCAGGTCCAGCGCGACGTCCTCGGGGTGGATCTTGGGTGCCAGCGTGGCCCCCTCGCTCGGCTGCGCCACCGGCACCTCGCCGGCATGCAGGGCTCGCAGGGACTCCACCAGGACCGGGGCACCCAGTTCGGCCAGACGGGACAGCAGGGCACCCGCGCTCTCCTGCGCTTCGATCGGCACCTCGACGCGCCGCAACACGGGACCGGTGTCCATGCCCTCGTCGAGCACGAAGGTGGTGATGCCGGTGGTCCGGTCCCCGGCGCGCAGCGCGTGCTGGACGGGAGCGGCTCCCCGCCACCTCGGCAGCAGGGAGAAGTGGAGGTTGACGAACCCGGCCCCGCCGGCTGCGAGCACGTCGGCCGGCAGCAGCGCGCCGTAGGCCACCACGGCGCAGGCGTCGAGCTCGAGGGCACGGAAGCGGTCCAGGACCTCACGCGGCCTGGCGGGCTGCCAGACCTCGATGCCGTGCTGCTCGGCCGCGACCTTGACCGGGGGCGGCACCGGCGTCCTGGACCGACCCCTGGGGCGATCGGGGTTGCACAGGACGACGACCACCTCGATGTCCTCGGCCGCCACGAGCGCGTCGAGGCTCGGGACGGCCACCTCGGGGGTCCCGAGGAACGCGATGCGCATGGGCAGCTCCTTCAGCGCCGGCTCCGGCCGAGCAGCAGCCCACCGGGCCGGGGTGGCTCGGGGTCGTCGAGGCCGGCGGCCAGCCGGTACTCGCGCATCTGCTTGAGCGCCGCCTTGCGATCGTGGGCGGCGAGGTGGTCGACGAACAGGATCCCGTTGAGGTGGTCCATCTCGTGCAGCCAGATCCGGGCGAAGTGGCCCTCGAGCTGGACCTGGTGCTCATCGCCCACGAGGTCCTGGTAGGCGACCTGCACCCGCAGGGGCCGCTCGAGGGGGTAGAAGAGACCCGGGAAGGACAGGCAGCCCTCGTCCCCGCCCTGGAGCTCCTCGGAGGCGTCCAGCAGCCGCGGGTTGACCACGGCGCCACCGCGGGTGGAGACGGCACCGTCCTCGTCCTCCAGCGCCACCTCCCAGGTGAACAGCCGCTTGAGCACCCCGACCTGGTTGGCGGCGAGACCGACCCCTTCGGCGGCCCGCATGGTCTCCAGCATGTCCTCGGCCAGCGTGGCCAGACGACCGTCGAAGTCGCTGACCTCGTGCGCCTGCTGCCGCAGCACCGGATCACCGAAGATCCGGATCTCCATCCTGCCCACCGCTGGCTCCTGTCCGGGCGCGGCTCCGGTCCGCGCGTGACGCGATGGTAGGCAACCGTCACGGTGCCTACAGCGCATCGACCGGGTCCACGTCGACCCGCAGCTCCACCGCGAGCTGACTGGCACGGGCACGCACCGCCCGCAGGGCCACCAGCGTGGCAGCGCGGTCGTCGCACTTGACGAGGTAGCGGTCCCGACCCTCGACCGCGATCGGACCGAGGAGGTCGTCACCGGGAGCCAGCGAAGCCGCCAGGGCCGCACTGACGGGCTGCTGATCGACGACCGCGCCCACCGGGCTGGTCACGCGCAGGGCGTGGGCGGCCGGTGGGAAGCGCAGGGCGGCGCGCACGGCGACCTCCTGCCGCCAGAAGCCGCCCGGGTCCCAGGCCGCCAGGGCGGCGATCGCCGGGTGGTCCGGCTCCCGGGTCTGGACCACGACGCTCGAGGTGGCCGGATCCGCACGCCCGTGGACCGCCCAGGCGGCGAGCTGGCACGCCAGCCGCAGCGTGTCCTCGGCCGCGTCCAGGGTCGGTCGACGCAGCGTGCCGTCGAGGTCCGGCAGGACGACCGCACCGACCGGCCCGGGCGGGCGATCGAGCACGGAGCCGCGGGTGGTCACCAGGATCGCCGGCGGCGGAGGCGGTCGCTGCCCGTAGCCCTCGAGCACGCCGACCTCGACATCGCTGCTGCGGGCCAGTTCAGCCCCCAGCCGCTGGGCCCCTGCAGCCAGCGGGACGACCTCCCGTCCCCCGCAGGCGCGGCACGGTGGCCGCCGTGGCTGCCGGTCACCGCAGCCCTCGCAGGCCAGTCCGCCGCGGCCGTCGGAGGCCAGTGACGCCGCGCACACGCGACAGCTCCGCCGCTCGCCGCACGCAGCGCACACCAGCGCCCGCCCCTCACCACGGCGGGTGGCGAGCACCACGCCGTAGGTGCCGGCCCGGGTCGCGGTCCGCAGCGCCGCGGTGGCCTCGCGGGTGAGCCGGGCGCGGGGCTGGTCCTCGCCCGTGACCACCTGCACACGTGGTCGAGCCCGGCGTTCGCGCTCACGGTCAGCGACCACCGGGGTCAGCCGGCGCTCCCGCAGGAGCCGCCAAGCGATCGCCGAGGGCACCGTGCCGACCGCCAAGCCGACACCACCGGCGCGTCGGGCCCGCTCCAGGACCACCTCCCGGGCGTGGTGACGGGGGCTGCGCCGCTCCTTGTAGGCCGGGTTGGCCTCGTCCAGGATCACCGCCAGCCCGAGACGCTCCAGCGGGACGAACGCCGCTCCACGCTCCCCGACCACGACCCGGGCACGTCCGGTACGGGCCTCGAGCCAGCGGCGGTACACCACCCGCGGCGACGGCCCACCGCGCAGGTCGACGGCCAGGTCGCCGGCGGCGGTGAGAACGGCGGCAGCCGTGGGCGAGGCGGGGTCGGGGACCAGCAGCAGGACATCCCGATCGTGGGCGAGGGTGAGCTGGGTGAGCTCGGCCAGACGGGCCGCGACGTCCTCTCCCGGCAGGGGCCGCCACAGGAACGAACCGGCGCCCTCGACCACGGCAGCGTGGAGCGCAGCGCCTCCCTGTCCGTACGGGTGCCAGGCCGCCAGCACCTCGTCGGCCGGTGGCGCCGGATCGGACCGGGCCCGTGGTGCGGTGCCGGGCGGGAACCACCCCGCCGCCGTCGCCCGTCGCTCGACGTCGACCGTGCGGTTGGGCAGGGCGTGGCGGACGACGTCGGCCAGTGGCGCGCCGAACCGCTCAGCGGCCCAGCGCAGCACCGCCAACTCGGCCGGCCGCACCCACACGTGGGGACCGAGGACCTTGGCGATCGGCCGGAGCTTGTCGGGTGCCACCTCGCTGTCTGCGGCCAGGGCGATGACCAGCGCCCGCACCCGCCGGCCGGCGAAGGTCACCTGGACGCGCTGACCGACCGCCACCTCGAGGTCGTCGGGAACGAGGTAGTCGAAGGGGTGGTCGAGGTGGAAGGGAGCGACCTCGACCACGACCCGTGCGACGCGTCCCACGGCGCTCAGGCGCCCGCTGCCGCCCTCAGGGCCTCCGCCCGGTCGGTGCGTTCCCAGGTGAACCGCTCGCCTTCGCGCCCGAAGTGCCCGTAGGCGGCGGTCTCCTGGTAGCCGGCGCGACGCAGGTCGAGGACATCCACGATGGCGGCCGGACGCAGGTCGAACACCTCACGCACCGCCGCCAGGATCGCGTTCGGGTCGACCGTGGCCGTCCCGAAGGTCTCCAGGCTCAGGCTCACGGGGTTGGCCACCCCGATGGCGTAGGCGACCTGCAGCTCGGCCTTGGCCGCCAGCCCGGCCGCGACGATGTTCTTGGCCACCCACCGGGTCGCGTAGGCCGCCGAGCGATCGACCTTCGAGGGGTCCTTGCCGGAGAACGCCCCACCGCCGTGCCGGGCCATCCCACCGTAGGTGTCGACGATGATCTTCCGGCCGGTCAGCCCCGCGTCGGCGACCGGACCGCCGAGCTCGAACCGCCCGGTCGGGTTCACGAACACCTGTGCGTCACCGGTGTCGATGTCCTCGGGCAGGAGCGGACGGATCACGTGCTCCTCGACCTCGCGGCGCAGGAAGTCGAGGTCCATGGCGGCGCGATGCTGCGTCGACAGCACGACCGCCGTGACCGCAACGGGCCGACCGCGCTCGTAGGCGACGGTGATCTGCGTCTTGCCGTCCGGACGCAGGTAGGGCAGCAACCCGGATTTGCGGACCTCGGTGAGCCGCTCGGCCGTGCGGTGCGCCAGGTGGATCGGCAACGGCATCAGCGTCGGGGTCTCATCGGTGGCGTAGCCGAACATCATCCCCTGGTCACCGGCGCCCTGGAGGCCGTAGGGATCCTCCTCCTCGGCGGAGTCGTAGGCGTGATCGACACCGAGGGCGATATCCGGCGACTGCTCGTCGATCGCCACCGACACACCGCAGGTGTTGCCGTCGAAGCCGACATCGGCGGAGTCGTACCCGATGGAGAGCACCTTGTCGCGCACGACCCGCGGGATGTCCACGTAGCACTGGGTGGTGATCTCGCCGACCACCATCACCTGGCCGGTGGTGACCAACGTCTCGCACGCCACGCGGCCCATCGGGTCGTCGCGCAGGATCGCGTCCAGGATCGCGTCGGAGATCTGGTCCGCCATCTTGTCCGGGTGACCCTCGGTCACGGACTCGGAGGTGAACAGGCTGCGT
>JAWLDJ010000047.1:0-15999 GCA_041686695.1 Nitriliruptoraceae bacterium | reverse complement strand
CGGCGACACCTGCACCGATGGGGAGCAGTGCACGACGACCCTGAACGACGGCAAGAACGGCTCGACGCAGCTGAGCGGGACCGCGGACGGCGGGACCGGGGCGCTCATCGGGAACTCTGAAGCGAACGGCGGTGAGGTCTGCGGCGCTGTCGACGCGGACGACAACCCGGTCGACTACGACGTCGCCGACTACAGCTACCTGCCGAACCAGGTGACGATCGGCGCCACCAACCTCGAGAACAAGCTCGTTGAGTTCAGCGTCAGCAAGCAGTACGACCAGAAGCAGGCCAACAACGGGGTGGCCTTCTACCAGGTCTGTGCTGCACCGCTGGCGCCCTTCACCGAGTTCTCGACCTTCGTGGACATCTTCGGCAACGTCGTCGTGAACCCCGACGACGACGTGAACATCGGCAAGCTCACGGAGCAGGGCTTCGATCCTGACGAGTTCCAGACCAGCGGGTTCCTGCCCGACTGCTCCGGCGCCGACGACACCCCGTGTGTCGAGTCACGGGTCAAGCGCAATGGCGGGCCCCTGCTCACCGTGCGCTGGGGCTCGCGCTGGACGATGCGCTAGTCCGACACGCTGCAAGCATCGCCGGCCGGTCACCCTCGCTGGGTGACCGGCCGCAGTCATGCTCGGGTCGGTACCCCGAGTTCCGGCACCCACCCGACCTCGAGGCGCTCCAGGATCGCGCGGCTCTCCGCACGCCAACCCTCGAGCTGCCCTGCGTCCGGATCGTCCGGCAGGCTCGCGACCAGGCTCGCCAGCCCGTCCAGCGTCAACCCCACCTCGTAGTCCGCCTCGCGTGACCGGCCGGCGGTGAGGCTCTCCTCGAAGGCCTTGCGGGCCTCACCGGGTGCGCCCCGGCGCCACGACGCGAAGCCACGCAGACGGTGGAGCAGAGGGCTCTGTCCCGAGATCCCACCGAGCGCCTGGTCCTGCTGCAAGGCCTCGTCGACGACGGCCATCGCCCGCTCAGCATCCCCGCGCAGTAGGTGGCACTCCGCGATCACGGCCAGCGTGTCGACGTCGTCGGCCCCGGCACCGACGTCCACGAAGGTCTCGTGTGCCGTGGCGAGCAGGTCCAGGGCATCGTCCGTTCGCCCCGACCTCGCCGCGACGCGGGCCAGGTCACGTTGGGCGATCGCGATGCGGACCCGGTGGCCCGCTGCCTGCCCCATGCGCAGGGCCGAGGTGAGCAGCTCGGCGGCCTCGTCGAGGCGGCCCTGATCGCACAGCAGCTTGCCGAGGTTGAGGGTGGCCGCGGCCACGCCGTCCTGGTCCCCGATCTGACGGCAGACCTCCAGGGATCGCCGGGTCTGCTCACGCGCGGTGGCCCAGTCGCCGAGGTAGTAGGCGAGGCCCGCCAGGTTGTTGGTGACGACGGACTGGCCCCGGCGATCCCCGAGCTCCTCGTAGAGCGCCAGGGCCGCCGCCGAGTGGGTGGCCTCCTCGATCCGCCCCAGATCGACGTAGGCGCGGTCGAGGAGCCGGTAGGCATGGGCGAGGACCTCCCGGGCATCGGCGGCCTCCGCCTCGGCGATCGCGCGGTGACACCAGCGCAGCGCCAGCTCGTGACGCCCCTCCTCCTCGCAGAACTGGGCGTACCACACGCTCAGGTCCGCACGCTGTGACGCCGCCTCGGGCCCGTCGAGCTCCTCGACGAGCTTGAGTCCACGCCGGATCCACCGGCGCGCCTGCGAGTACTTGCTGAGCCAGCCGTGGCCCTTGGCCTGCTTGAGTATCAGCCGGCTCTCCGCGACCGGATCGGGCGGCAGGAGCCGCCGCGCGGTGCGGTAGGCCTCGGCGGCCTCCCGGTAGGTCCCCATCAGCTCACGGACGTCGCCGAGCGCCTCGTGGGCTCGCGCCAGTTCCACCGGGCTGAGCCCCTCGAGTCTCCGGGCGGCCTCGACGGCGCGTTCCAGGAAGATCGCCGCGTCCGCGTTGGCGTACACGGCGCGCGCAGCTTCGGCGGCGGCCAACGAGGTGCGCCAGGCCTGGTCGGAACGGCCGGCGTGGAAGTAGTGGAAGGACAGCAGCGCCGCCTGCTGCTGGTTGGGGTCAGCCGCCGCTGCGATCACCTCGGCGGCCTTGCCGTGGAGGTCGCGCCGGAGGCGGTAGCGCAGGCCCTCGTAGGCCGCGTCGCGGATCAGCGCGTGCTGGAAGCGCACGATCTCGCCCTCGTCGACGAGGAAGTCCCCGAGCGGTCGCAGATCGCTCGGATCACCGCTGGTCAGCACCGCGGCGGCCAGGTCCCGGGGGAAGCTGTACCCGAGGACGGAGATCTCTCGCAGCACGCTGCGGCTGGCGGCAGGGAGCCGGTCGATGCGCGCGGTCACCAACGTCCCGATGGAGTCGGGCAGCGAGTCGACGCCGCCAACGTCACGGGCGGCGCTCACGAGCTCCTGCAGGAACAGCGGGTTCCCGCCGCTGCGCTCGACGAGCTGCGCCATGTCATGGGCCGCCAGCGGTGCGGCTTCCGTCGCCGCGTCGGCGAGCGCCGCCGTGGCGGCGGCACCGAGCGGCGTCAGTGCCATCGTGACCCGAGGGATCTCCGGTGCGGGGTCCGCATCCTGCTCGCGGCGGGTCAGACACCACACCCACGGCCGCTCCCCGAGGCGCGTCGCGACCGCACGCAGCGCATCGTTGGAGGCCTCGTCCATCCACTGCGCGTCCTCGATCGTCAGCAACCTCGGCCCATCCCAGGCCCAGCTGAGGAACCGTGTCACCACCTCGTGGAGCCGGGGTCGCAGGAACCGCTCGTCGAGCGTCGCGGTCGACTCGGTGGCCGGCAGCTGCGTGCCGAACGCGATCGCCAGCAGCGGTGCCCACTCGAGGAGGTCGGGGAGCTCCCGGCGCACCAGCGTCAGCAACTCCTCGGCTGCGTCCGGTGCGGTCGCGTCGGAAGCGATCCCGGCCACGGTGCGCAGGAGCTTGCGGGTGGTGCCGTACGGCACGGAGGCACGGTGCAGTTCGCACACGAGTTCGACCACCGGCCGGTCGACGGTCCGCTCCCGGAACGCGGCCATGAGCCGGGACTTGCCGATCCCCGCGTCCCCGACCACATCGATCAGGCAGCCGGTGCCATCGCGTGCCCGCGCCATCGCCTCATCGAAGGCGTCCAGCTCCTGCTCCCGGCCGACGAAGGGAAGACCGCCGACGACGGCGTCGGCCCGGGTGCCCAGGGCCTCGCCCACCCGTGCTGCCAGCACCGGCTCGCGCTTGCCCTTGACCGCGAACGGATCCAGCCGATCGCTCTCGAAGGCGGTCCGCGAGCTGTGCAGCACCTCATCGGTGGCCAGGACGGCGCGGGGCAGGGAGCGCCCCATCACCCTGGCCGCGAGGTTCACCGCGTCGCCCATCACCGTGTAGGCCCGTCGGTAGGCCGGACCGACATCCCCGGCGAAGACGTGGCCGGTGTGCACCCCGACCTGCAGTGCCAGACGCGACGGCTGCTCGACGATGTCACGCAGCGCCAGCAGCATGCGCTCCTCGTCGTTGCCACCCGAGGACGGTGCCCCGGTGACCAGGATCACCTTGCCGCCGCCGGCATCGATGTCGGTGCCGAGGAAGGTCACCCCGTGGGTGTCCACCGCCGACTGCACCCCGCTGACCATCTCGTCGAGCGCCGCAGCAGCCGCCGCCTCACCCTCATCCGTGAGCAGCGCGTCGATCCCGCGGAACTTCAGGAACGCGACGGTGACCCGGCGATGCTCCGCATCACGTCCGGTGCTCGTCAGGTGCTGGCGCAGGGCGAGCGGGAGCGCGCGCTCGAGCGCGCTCGGGTCACCTTCCTTGTCGACCGTCGGGGGGCCGGGGTCCGCCCCCGGGGGTGCCGCGGCCAGGAGGGACCCCGGCCCGCACGCCTCCCCGACCACGGCCGGGTCGAGCAGCACCCGCGTCGAGGGGCTGACCACGATCTGTCCGGCGCCAGCGGCACCCTCCATCGTGACGGTCTCGGTCGCGCCCGGGCCGGTCACCACCAGCTCCCGGTGCGAGGTCCCCGCGAGGAACAGGTGGATGTCGCCGCTGTGCACCCCGATCGACATCTCGAGCGCGACCGGACCGGCCGAGGTCTGGAGCTTGCCGAGTTCCCGCAACGCCTGCCGCATCCCGAACGCCGCCCGGCAGCCCCGGTCGGTGTGCTCCTCGCCGGAGAACAACAGCAGCAGCGCGTCGCCACCGAACTTGAGCAGGCTCCCACCGGCGCGGTAGGCGACCTCCAGCAGGGCGTCGAAGCAGGAGCCGATCGTGTCCGTCAGCTCCTCAGCGCCGATACGACCCGCCTGGGCGAGCCGCTCCGACAGCGCGGTGAACCCCGACACGTCGACGAACACCAAGGTGGCATCCAGACGCTGCCAGCGCTGCTCCTCGGCGGTCCGCAGCCACTCCACCTGGACCCGCGGGACGTAGGCACCGAGACCGTCCGGTGCTCCGCTCACCCCCGCGACCGCACCCATCGAACCGCCCTTCGCGCTCCCCCAGCCGGTCTCTCGTGCGGGATGACGCTACTCGCTCAGGCCCACAACGTGCCGGAGATCGCGGTGGCGAGCTCGTCGAGGTCACCGGGCGCGTAGGCCCCGGTCGACAGGTACTTCCAGCCCCCGTCGGGCGACATCGCCACGATGTGCGCGCGCTCGGGCAGCCGGGCCGCGACGCGCTGCGCGACGACCAGGGAGGCGCCTGTGGACACGCCCGCGAAGATGCCCTCCACCTCGGCGAGCTCCCGGGTGGCCTGCAGCGCTTTGCGGGAGTTCACCTTGATCCGGCTGTCCAGTACCTCGAGGTCGAGCACCTCCGGGACGTAGCCCTCGTCGAGGTTGCGCAGGCCGTAGACCAGGTCGCCGTACTCCGGCTCCGCGGCGTAGATCTTGACGTCGGGGTTCCAGCGCTTGAGCCGCCGTCCGACCCCGGTGACGCTGCCGCCGGTGCCGAGCCCGGCGACGAACGCGCTCACCTCGGGCAGGTCGGCGATGATCTCCGGAGCGGTGGTCTCGTAGTGGGACAGCGCGTTGGCGGCGTTGCCGTACTGGAAGGGCATGTAGGCATCCGGGTCTGCCTCGGCCAGCTCCCGGGCGACCCGCACGGAGCCGTTGGAGCCCTCCGTGGCCGGGGAGAACACGAGCTCGGCGCCGAACAACGTCAGCAGCTGTTTACGCTCCTGCGAGGTGTTCTCGGGCAGCACACACGTCAGCGGGTGGCCCTTGACCCGGCAGATCGCGGCCAGACCGATCCCGGTGTTGCCCGAGGTCGGCTCGACGATGCGCTGGCCTGGGCGCAGCGTGCCGCTGCGCTCGGCCTCCTCGATCAGGTACTTGGCGACCCGGTCCTTGACCGAGCCGGTGGGGTTGTGGCCCTCGAGCTTGAGGTGGATCGTGCACCCCGGCGGCGACAGCCGTGGCACGGCGACCAGCGGCGTGTGGCCGACGGCCTGGGAGATGTCACCGAAGCGCACGTCTCAGGCCGGTGCGCCGCCGGCGACCGCCGGCATCAGTGCCACCTCGCTGTCGGGAGTGACCGGGGAGTCGAGCCCCGAGACGTAGCGGATGTCCTCGTCGTCGACGTAGACGTTGATGTAGCCGCGGACCGATCCGTCGTCGAACAACTGCTCCTCGAGACCCGGGTGCGCGGCCGCGGCGGCCCGCAGCACCTCGCCGACGGTGCCACCCTCGGCCGTCAGCTTGGCGACGCCATCGGTGTGCTTGCGCAGGACGGACGGGATGCGGACGGTGGCCATGCTGAGACCTCGAGGTGGTGGGGACGAGCGAGCGGCGGCCGGGGAGAGCCGCGACATCGGCCGCGAGGGTAGCCCGCGGTGAGCGCGCTCAGTCGTCGTGGCGGCGGCGCTGGACGAGCTTGCCGGGGGTCTGCGCCAGCCTCGAGCCGGTCTGCTTCACCCGGGCCTCCGGCAGGTCCTGGTGGTGCTTGAGCGTGCTGCGGTCGAGCTGCTCGTCGACCACCTCGAGTTCGGCACCGGTCAGCGGGGGGAACGCCCGCAGCGGCCGGGCCTGGCGATCCGGGAACACCACCCAGTGCACACCCTCCGCGGTGGTCCACCGCGCGACGAAGCCGTCGATGTCCCGGGCGGAGCCGTAGGCGAGCAGGTGCGGCCGCAGCTGGCGGTCGAGCTGGCGAGCAGCCTCCAAGGCGATCGGCGTGTACTTGAGTGCTCGGCCGGCGAGCAGCGGCCAGGCCATCACACGACCTGTTCGTC
Organism: Nitriliruptoraceae bacterium; assembly: GCA_041686695.1. GTDB lineage: Bacteria > Actinomycetota > Nitriliruptoria > Nitriliruptorales > Nitriliruptoraceae > T1Sed10-7. Next base: position 9,784 of record JAWLDJ010000047.1, on the reverse strand, counting down.
GAGCAGGAGCACGCCTCGCTCGCTCACCTGGCCGTCGCGGATCCGGAACGCCCGGATGTCGGGACGGTCACGATCCTGCAACGTCACGATCAGGTAGGTGGCCTCCGGGTAGGCGGCCAGCCGGATGTCGGTGGGCGAGGGTTCGGCCTTGGTGTGGGTGTGGGAGTGGTAGATCGCGAGCTCCCAGCCCTCGTCCTCGATCTCCCGCATGGCCTTGAGCAGCTGCTTGCCGTCCATGGTGTAGGTGGTGACCGACCGGTCGGCGTTGTCGATCGGGTAGTGCTGCAACGTGCCGTCGGAGCGTGCCCCCAGCAACCCGCACACCTCGTAGGGGAAGTCGGACCAGGCGTGCTCGACCAGCAGGTCCCAGGTCTTCCGGTCCAGCACGAACGGCCTGTCCTGCTCCGTCACCGGCTCCACACCGACCTCCTCGCCGGCCCCAGACGGTACCGCAGGGCCGGTTCAGGGCTTGCGCGGTCCCGGGATGAAGGCGTTGGTGCGGCGGATGTACTCGTCGTAGCCCTCACGCTTGCTGCCGCCCTTGGCCATGTTCTTCTCGGTCAGCGCCACCCCGGAGACGTTGATGATGAAGAACGTCATGGCGATGGAACCGGCGGCGGTCCACCAGGCACCGGTCGACAGCGCCAGCAGGAAGAACGACCACCACACCACGGTGTCCCCGAAGTAGTTGGGGTGGCGGGTGTAGCGCCAGAAGCCCTGGTCCATCACCGTGCCCCGGTTGCTCGGGTCGGCGAGGAAGCGTGCCAGCTGCCAGTCGCCGCCCGCCTCGAAAGCGAAGCCGACGACCCACACCGCGACGGCGAGCAGATCGAGCCAGATGAGCCCCTCCGGCGCGTCGTAGAAGGTCGCGGCCAGCAGCGGCAGGGAGATGAACCACGCCAGCACGGCCTGCAGGAGGAACACGGTCACGAGGCTGCGCACCGCGAAGGTGTCGGGGTTGCGCGCACGCATCGCCTGGTAGCGCTTGTCCTCCTCGTCGCCCCAGTTGCGCCAGGTGATGTAGCCGGACAGCCGCAGTCCCCAGATGGTCACCAGCGCGAGGGTGAGCCAGGTACGGGCCGTCGGGGCCTCGGCCAGGAGGGCGTAGGTCCACGCGGCCACGACGAAGGCGAGTCCCCAGACCCGGTCCACGAGGCTCGCGTCTTTGCGGACCAGGCTGATCACCCAGGTCACGATCATCATGGCTGCGATCGTCCCGAGCCCTGTCAACCACACCTGCCACGTCGCCACGTCACCGCTCCTGGTCGCGTCGGTCGTCCCGGTCGCGTCGCAGCTGCACGCGCGAACCGCTGCGCCCTGCAAGGTTCGCAGGTCCGGCGCCGAACGGACACCCAGCGCCCTAGCCTTGTGGCCATGTCCACCCCGACCACGCGACGGTTCCCCGACCTCGGTGCCGTATCGGAGGCCGTCGTCGACTGTCGGGCCTGCCCCCGGCTCGTCGCGTGGCGAGAACAGGTCGCCGAGGAGCCGCGGGCCGCCTACGCCGACCAGACCTACTGGGGCCGGCCGGTGCCGGGCTTCGGCGATCCTCGCGCGCAGGTCACGATCGTCGGACTGGCTCCCGGCGCCCACGGCGCCAACCGTACGGGACGGATGTTCACCGGGGACCGCTCGGGTGACTGGCTGTTCGCCTCGCTGCACCGCACGGGCTTCGCCAACCAGGCCGAGTCCGTCGCCCGCGACGATGGCCTGAGCTTGACCGGGGCCTTCGTGACGGCGGCGGTGCGCTGCGCCCCGCCGGACAACAAGCCGTCCGTGGACGAACGCGACCGGTGCGCTCCCTACCTCGCCGCCGAGCTCGAACTGCTGCCGTGGCAGGCCGTGGTGGCGCTGGGCGGCTTCGCGTGGGACGCCGTGCTCGCGCAGACGGGCTGGTCCGGACGCAAGCCGCGGTTCGGCCACGGCGCCGAGGTGACGCTGCCCGACGACCGGGTGCTGCTGGGTAGCTACCACCCCAGCCAGCAGAACACCTTCACCGGTCGGCTCACCGAGGAGATGCTCGACGAGGTGTTCCTGCGGGCGAGCGAGATCGCGGGGGATGCGGGCGATCAGCGCGGCCCAACGCATCGATCCTGATCACCCGCGACCTTCCATCGAGGTCGGGCATATCCGACCCCGCCCATCGGCCGAGCCGCCGACCTGGCTAACGTGGCCGACGAGATGGCTGACCGACCCCGTTGCCGCCGTCGGCCGACCGGCGCGGCTCGGACGCTCGACACGGACGATCCGTCTCGGAGACTGTTGGAGGAGCGAACCGCTCATCACCGCGGAGGGATACACATGGGCATCATCGGGTTCTTGATCGCCGGTCTGATCATCGGTGCGCTCGCACGGCTCTTCAGGCCGGGCAAGCAGAACCTCAGCCTGCTGATGACGCTGCTGCTCGGTGTCGGCGGTGCCGTCGTCGGTGGGATCGTCGCCAGCCTGCTCGGCACCGGCGACATCGGCGAACTCAACGTGCTCGGCTTCATCGTGGCCGTCATCGCCGCCGTCCTGCTCATCGGGGTCGCCGAGGGCATGTCATCGGGTCGCAGCGGCAGGTGACCGGTCGCGGGCGCCGCGCACCGCTCACGCACAGCTGTCCACTCGGCTGGTTCACGCGCCACGCTCCGCGGGATCCCGCCGCGCCGGGACGAGGATCGTCACGGCGCCGGGCAGCAGCTCCAGCTCGAAGGGGGTCTCACCGGCGGGATCGCCGTCGACCTGCACTGCCAGTGGTGGCATGGCGGTGATCCGGGCCGTCCTGCAGGTCGACCACACCACGTTCGCCTGCTCCTCGCTGTCGTCAGCGGTCATCCGCAGTGCGGTCATCACGGCACCGGGCGCGCCCGGATCGCTCACGACGCCGATGTGGAGCGACCCGTCGTCGGGTTCGACGTCGTGGTCGAGGACGACGGTGTCGCCGATCCGGCCGATGTTCAGGCACAGGACCGTGTGGCCCACCGTTCGCTGCACCTCGCCATCGAGCTCGAGCTCCAGTTCGACCTGCTCCAGCTCGAAGAGGTTCCGGATCCCGGCAGCGACGTAGGCGAACGGACCGAGGCTGTTCTTGCTGCCCCGGTCGGAGTCACGCACCAGCTGTGCGTCGAAGCCGGCATCGACCATGATCACCGCATGATCATCGCTGCCGACGAACTCGACGACGTCGATCTTGCGGCGCTGACCATCGACGGCCACACCCGCTGCCGCAGCAGGATCGCCCACAGGGACCTCGAGCGCGCGGGCCAGCAGGTCCGCGGTGCCCAACGGGACGATGGCGATCGCGACGTCGCCCTCACCGGCAAGCGCGCCGGACACCGCCTCGCGTACCGTTCCGTCCCCTCCGGCCACGACCACGAGGTCGACCTCACCACCGTCGGCGGCCTCCTGCGCCCAGCGACGCGCGTCGCCCTCTCCCTCGGTGCGTCGAACCTCGACCTCGACGCCGCTGTTGCGGAGCCGGTCGACCACCGCGGACTCGGTGTCGTCGGCGTCGTGGGTCCCCGAAGCCGGGTTCAGGACGAACAGAGCGGAGCGCCGGTCGGAGGGCACGAGGCGTTGGTGCTGTCGGCGGTCGGCACCTCCGCGACCCTACGCCGTGGCCGGTCCGCCCGCCCTGGACGGACGGGCCTGGGCGGGCCTGGACGGGCCTCGGCGATGTGCCACACTCGGCCCATGTCCGCCGCCACCTCGACCACCGCACTCGTCCTGTCCGGCGGGGGCGCCCGCGGCGCCTTCGAAGCCGGTGTCGCCCAGGCGCTCGAGGCGAAGGGCATCCGCCCGACCGTGCTCTCGGGCACCTCGGCGGGTGCCATCACGGGCGCCGCTCTCGCCTGTGGCTGGTCCGCAGCACGGACCACCGAGCTGTGGTGCTCTTTGCAGTCCCGACACGTCATGCGTCCCCGCAAGGATCTGCACCGGTTGCTCGCACCATCGGGCCTGATCATGGACCCTCGTGAGCTGATCGACGGCCGACCGACGTGGGTCGACGGGCTGCTGCACCTCTTCGGGTGGACGTGGCTGTTCCACCTCGGACCGCTGCGGGCACTACTCGTGGAGGAGCTGGGCGGCGAGGCGCTACCTCTCGAGGACGAACGGACGCTGGTGCTGTCGGCCGTGGAGGTCGACACCGGCCAGCCCGTGCGCTTCTCCAACCGCCCGAGCATCTCCGTGCCCGGCCGTGACCCCGCCGAGACCATCGTCACCGAGCTCACGGTCGATCACCTGCTCGCCTCGTCCGCGATCCCGGGGCTGTTCCAGCCGATCGAGATCGACGGCAGGCAGTTCTGGGACGGCGTGCTGTCGCAGAACACCCCGGTGACGGGAGCGCTCGCCCACGGGCCCGACCGGATGCTCGTCGTCGGTCCGGTGCCCGCCCATCCCCCGTCGCGGCCACCGCAGACCTTCGGTGACGTCATCTCGCTCGCGATCGCGCACGTGCTCCGCGACGCGGTCGTCCAGGACGTCCGGACCGCCGCGCACACCGACGACCGGGTGGACGGCGACGGCGGCGGCGACGGCGACCTCGTGCAGATGCTGACGGTGCTGCCCGACGCCCCGATCGTCGGGCTCGGCGATCTGCTCGACTTCGAGCCGACGTTGGCGCGCGAGCTCGCCGACTCCGGCCGTGAGCTGACCACCGCCGCGCTGGAGGAGCGCGGCTGGTCCTCCTGACCCGACACCGGCGCCTTCGCCTGGCCGGGCCCGAGCCCGGTCCGCGCTAGACGACGAGCGCGACGATCGTTAGCACGGCGACGCCGAGCAGGAACATCCCGGTCAGCAGGACCTTGCGGCCGGTCGCCGGTTCGTCGGTGAGCTCCGGGATCAGATCCGCGGCGGCGATGTAGACGAAGTTGCCGGCGGCGAACGGCAGCAGCCAGGTGACCTCGAAGCGGCCGGCGAGACCGTAGGCGACCCAACCTCCGAGCAGGAAGGTCAGCGCCGAGAGCAGGTTGAACAGCAGCGCCCGACCCTTGCTCCAGCCGGCATGGACCAGGATGCCGAAGTCACCGAGCTCCTGGGGGACCTCGTGGGCAGCGGCGGCGGCCCACGCCACCAGACCGACCCGCAGATCCACGAGGAACGACCCGGCGACCGCCAGTCCCCCGACGAAGTTGTGCACCCCGTCAGCGACCAGGATCAGGTAGCCGAGCGGCCCGTGCCGTGCCACCGCGCGGTGGCAGTGGTGCCAGTGCAGGAACTGCTCGAGCACGAAGAAGCTGAAGAACCCTCCGATGAGCCAGAGGTACACCTCCACCTCGTTGCCCATCGCCTCGACGGCCTCGGGCAGCAGGTGCAACACGCCACCTGAGAGCAGGGTCCCTGCGGCGAGTGCGACCAAGACCGGCACGACGCGGTCGAAGCTCCGCTCAGGCAGCAGCAACGTCAGGCTGCCCGAGAGCGCGAGCAGGCTCATCGCGACCCCGCCGATGGTGATCCAGGTGAGCGTGGTCACCGGATCACCTCCGTCATCTGCTGCACGTCTCTCGACCCGGTGCGGTGAGCCTCGTCAGCGGGACCGCTCGAGGTGCCCGCGCACGTAGCCGGCCTGGCCGAGGTGCTGGAAGGCATCACCGAGGATGCTGACCAGCCGGACGCCGGCGGTCACCGGCGGGTCGTAGCCGTCGTCGACGATGCGAGCGAACTCCTCGGCATCCACCTCGCCGAGGTAGCCGTCGATCATGGCGGTGACCGCGTCCTGGTAGCCGACCAGCAGTCCGGGATCCTCGATCCGGACGCTGGCCACCTGCTCGCGGTCGTGGCCGTAGCCGTGGTCGCCCGGATCCAGGGCCAGCGCGAACCACTCGACCCAGCCCTGCGCCGTCCACACCTGCTCGCGGCCGGCCAGGTCGGCCACCTGGACGTCCTGGACCCGGATCGTGTGCCACAGCAGCCAGGCGAGCGGGTTCGCATCAGGGTCGGGACGGGTGTGGAGCAGGTGGTCGTCGGCGCCTTCGGCGTGGCGCCTGACGAGCGGCGGGAAACGGTGGAAGGCATCGGTCAGCAGCGCGTGGGTGTCCATGTCCGCCACCGTAGTCCTGGGGGCGACCTCGACCCCCTGGCCGCCCAGCGGTGGCAGGCGACCCGTCAGCGACCGACCGTTCCACCGCCGGCGAGTCTCGAACGCACCGACCGACAACGGCTCCACAGCCGCGGGACGGGCATGGTGTGGGCTACGCGGCGTCGCGACGACCCGGCCGATCGAGGACCGGGCACCAACGTCCCCGTCGGCGGGGTGCACGCGTTCCGTGCGTGCGGGAGGATGGGGTGCGGTGCGCCCGCCGACGACCGTGAGGAGCCGTCATGACGGACCGACAGATGCTCGCAGCGGTGCTCACCGGACACGGCGGTCCGGAGCAACTCGAGGTCCGTGACGACGTCCCGGTGCCGCGCCCCGGCCGCGGCCAGGTGCAGGTCCAGGTCAGCGCGGCCGCCGTGAACAACACCGACCTGTGGACCCGCCAGGGGTCCTACGGCCGCGAGGACGATCCGGATGCGGTCGCGGGCTGGCAGGGGACGCCGCTGGAGGTGCCCCGGATCCAGGGCGGCGACGTCGTCGGGACCGTCACCGAGGTCGGCGACGACGTGGACGAGACCATGGTCGGACGCCGGGTGCTGCTCGACCCGACGTTCTACGCCGACGAGGGCCACCGCGGCGAGGCGCAACCGTCTGGGCACGGCCACCTCGGCGACGAGCCGACCCTGGAGGCAGTGCTGGGCTCGGAGTTGGACGGCGGGTTCGCCGAGTACGTCGTGATCGCTGCCGACCATGCCCACGACGTCACCGACTCGCCGCTGAGCGACGAGCAGCTGGCCTGCCTGCCGATCGCCTACGGCACGGCCACCGGCATGCTGGAACGGGCGCAGCTACGGGCCGGGGAGACGGTCCTGATCACCGGCGCCTCCGGTGGCGTCGGGCTCGCGCTCGTGGAACTGGCCCACGCCCGGGACGCAACGGTCATCGCGCTGACGAGCGCAGGCCACGAAGAGGCCGTCCGCGCCGCCGGCGCGGACCACACCGTGGCGCGTGACGATGACGAGGTGACCGACCGCATCCGCGACGCCGCACAGGGCCCGCTGGCGGTGGTGGCCGACGTCGTCGGCGGGTGGGTGTTCGAGAAGCTCTTCGAGCTACTGGGCACCGGTGGACGGTGGGTCACCTGCGGCGCGGTCGCTGACCCGGTCGTGCCGCTCGACCTGCGCACGCTCTACCTCCAACGCCGGCGGCTGATCGGCTCCACGATGCACACACCCGCGCAGTTCCGTCGCCTCCTGGACGACGCTCGCCACGGCCGCATCGAACCGAAGGTCGCCCGGACCTACCCGCTGACCGAGATCCACACCGCGCAGGCCGACTTCGCCGAGGGTGACCACGTCGGCAAGCTGGTCCTGTTGCCGCGGTGTTGAGGCTCCAGCGAGGTCCGTCACGTCAACCGAGGTCCGTCACGTCAACCGAGGTCCGTCACGTCAACCGGGGCCCCGTCAGCCGAGGCGCGTCGGCCCAGGCCCGTCCGCCCGGCAACAACACCGACCGGGGCAGCTAGCCGGCCACACCTGGCCGGCACACGTCACCACCCCGCCCAGCAAGGGGCCGCGGGGCACGCAGGCGGCCACACCTGGCCGGCAGGCGTCACCATCCGTACAGCGCGCACCGCGCGCGAAGCCGCACGCCGCCCGGTTGTGGGCACCGCGCGCGAAGCCGCACGCCGCCCGGTTGTGCGCACCGCGCGCGAAGCCGCACGCCACGCAACCGACGCGACCACCGTCGCGTGGCACGTGCGGGGGCGCCTCAGCTGGCCAGCAGCGCCTCGGCGGTGCGGCGGCCGGAAACCAGCGCGCCCTGGATCGACGAGGTGTCACGGTGGTCGCCGCACACCCACGTCGTCGCGTCGACCCGGACCTCCCGGGCCAGCGTCGGCAGATCCTCCACGTCCTGGCGTGGCTGAGCGTGGGGGATGCGGTAGACCGCGACGCGCTCCCAGTCCGCCACCGCGGAGCCGTACCAGCCCGTCAGCTGGCGCCGGACCGCGGCATCGGCCCCGCGGTCGTCCTCGGGCGGCACCCCGACGGTGGAGACCGACACGAGCGCGTCCCCACCCGGCGGTGCGTAGCTGTCGGCCACCTCGCTCATGACGGCCAGGGTCGTGACGGGGCCGTCGTGGTCGGCGTCCAGCGCGAGGTCGGGCCGGTCCACCGGCGCTTCGGCGGCGCGGTAGTAGAGGGTGGCCGTGCCCCGGTCGGGCGCCACACCTCCGGGCAGCCGCGTGCCGAGCAGCCGCGCCGCGGCCGGCCCCTCGGTCGCCACGACCACGTGCGCGCCGGTCACGACGTCGCCGTCCGCCACGCTGACCCGGCCCGGGGCCACTGCCTCGACCCGCTGACCGAACCGCACCGTGTCCAGCGGGAGACGGGCCGCCAGTTGCTGCGGCAGCTGCTGCATCCCGAGGGCGGGCACGGCCACCTCGCCCTCGAAGAAGCTGCGGAACACGAGCTCCGTCACCCGTGACGAGGTGGTCATGCCGGGGTCGAAGAAGGTCCCGGCCAGGAAGGGGGAGAAGAACCCGGCCGTGATGGCCGGTGAGAAGCCCCGCTGCTCGAGCAACGTCGAGGTGGGCACCTGCGGCCGGGCCGCGACCTCCTGCCCGCCGGCGTGCAGCACCGAGTGTCGCCACGCCAGCAGGCGCAGCCCGTCGGGGATCGTGGTGATCGGCGAGGTGACCGCCGACATGCCGGTCACGGGGGCCCGGAGCGGGTCGGCCAGTCGCCGGAAGCGACCGAGGTGGCGGATCACGACGCCGGGTGAGAACGCCCTGAGGTCCAGCGCGTCGAGGTCGAACCAGCGACGGGCTGCGGGGTAGCCGGTGAGCAGGACCTGGAAGCCCCGGTCGAGCCGGTAGCCGTCGACCACGTCGGTGCGGATGCGGCCGCCGACGGCGTCCGAGGCCTCGAGCACGACCACCTCGCGGCCGGCGGCGCGCAGGGTCAGCGCACAGGTCAGGCCGGCCAGGCCCGCGCCGACGATGACGACGTCAGCATCGGCCATGCTCATGCCGCCCGTTCGTCGAGCAGCGCGGCCTCCAGTGCGCTGACCAGCGAGGTGTGGGTGAAGGTGAACCCGGCGTCCAGCAGCCGCTGCGGGAGGACGCGGTTGCTGGTCGTGGCCAGGGTGACCCCCATCTCGCCGTACAACAACCGGATCGCGAAGGGTGGGATGGGCAGCACCGTGGGGCGGTGCAGCACCTGCCCGAGCGCCTTGGTGAGCTCGCGGTTGGTGACGGGTTCCGGACCGACGAGGTTGACGGGCCCGGCCAGTGCGTCGTGCTCGGCGAGGAAGCGCAGGGCCCGGACCTCGTCCTCGAGCGAGATCCAGGGCACGTACTGCCGGCCGTCGCCGACACGGCCGCCCACGCCCAGCCGGAAGGGCAGGTCGATCTTGTCGATCAGCGGTCCGTCCTCGGCGATCACGACCCCCGTACGTGGGTGGACGGTCCGGATCCCGGCGTCGACGGCGGGTTGGGCGGCGGCCTCCCAGGCGACGCACACCCGGGCGAGGAAGTCATCGCCGGGGGTGGAGTCCTCGGTGAGCATCTCGTCGCCACGGTCGCCGTAGTACCCCACGGCCGAGGAGGACACGAACGCCCGGGGTGGCTCGTCGAGCCCTGCCAGGGTCTCGGCGATCAGGCGGGTGCCGACCTCACGCGAGTGGTGGATACGGCGTTTGGTCTCCTCGGTCCACCTCGAATCACCGATCGGTTCGCCGGCGAGGTGGACGACGACGTCCACG
>JAWLDJ010000046.1:8043-16339 GCA_041686695.1 Nitriliruptoraceae bacterium | reverse complement strand
CCTCGTTCGCGCGCCTGCTCGGCGGTTCGTTCACCAGCGTGTCGGGGTCGCGACTCGGGGCTGTCGGAGTCGCCGCCGGTTCCCGTGGCCAGGTCAGCCAGGCGAACACGTAGGAGCCGAGCACCAGCAACGTCAGCGGGGGCAGTGCGACAGCCAGCACGATGACGACCAGCACCGCCAGGAGACGGACCTGGGACGCCTCCCGCCCGTGGGCCCGAGCCCACCCGCTGCAGACGCCGGCGATCATCCGGTCCGTGCGGGCACGCATCGGCGGTCCAGTTGCGACGACGACCCGCGGGCCAGGATCGCTGCCGCCCCCGCGATCGGCCAGCGCCACCGCCAGCAAGGCCCCGGCCACCATCCCCGGCACCGCGACGACCAGCGCGGCGTCTCCCGCCGGGGTCAACAGCAGCAGCGCTGGGGCCCCGACACCGGCCAGTGCCGACATCACCATCGCCAGCACCACCCACCAGCGCCGCACGCCAGCAGCCAGGCCGACCACAGCGCCAGGGACGGCCGCCAGCAGCACGACCATCCCCAGGGACAGGACCGTCAGCCACGACGGTGGATCACCGGTCGGGTCCCACATCGTCCAGGTCACCGCGTTCACCCACATCAGGGCGGTGAAAGCGGCCACGATCATCGCCCCGGCCATCAGGACCGCGAGCCCGACCAGCCGCCACCAGCTCCCACGGCCACGCACCGAGATCACCCCCTCGGTCCCAGCACCTTCAGCATGACCGCCACTGGCCATCCGCGCCAGAGGAGCACGACACGTTCTCCCTGTCCCGAACCCAGCGGCCTGCCCCACAGCCGGTGGGAGCAACGCTGCAAGCTGCGATGGACCGGTCGTGCGTCCCGGAGCACCCCGGGTTGCCTCGTGACCCGGTCGGAGCCGGGTCACGAGGCGGTCAGCCCGGCACGCCGTGGTCAGCTCGAGATCGCGACCTTCATCGCCTTGGTCTCGGCTGCGCGCTGGAAGGTGTCGTAGGCGTCCGTCATCTCGTTGAGCGCGAAGCGGTGGGACACGAAGCGCTCGGGTGCGAGCTTGCCTTGTGCGACCAGTTTGAGCAGCATCTTCGTCGTGGTGGCGCTGACCAGCCCGGTCGTGATGGCCACGTCCTTGATCCACAGGTCCTGGAGGGCGAGCTCCACCGGCCCACCGTGGACCCCGACGTTGGCGACCGTGCCGCCCGGTCGGATCAGGGTCGTGCACATGTCGAAGGTCTGGGGGATGCCGACCGCTTCGATGGCCACCTCGACGCCAAGGCCGTCGGTCATGCCCATGACCTGGTCGTGCCAGCCGTCAGCCCCGCTGTTGACCGTGTCGGACGCGCCGAAGGAGCGGGCCAGCTCCAGCCGGTTGTCGTCCAGATCGATGGCGACGACCCGGGAGGGGCCGTAGAGCCCGGCGGTCATGATCGCGGAGAGTCCGACGGGCCCCGCTCCGACCACTGCCACGACGTCACCGGGCTTGACCCGGCCGTTGCGGACCCCGATCTCGAAGCCCGTCGGCAGGATGTCGGCGAGCATGAGCGCCGCCTCGTCGCTGACACCCTCGGGCACCTTGTGCAGCGAGTTGTCGGCGAACGGCACCCGCACGAACTCCGCTTGGGTGCCGTCGATGAGATGGCCCAGGATCCAGCCGACACCCGACGCGCCCTCGTCGTCGAGGCAGTGCGACGGCAGCTGCTGGTGGCAGTAGGAGCACGAGCCGCACGACGACACGCAGGAGATGATCACGCGATCACCCACCTCGAACCCCTTCACGGCGGATCCGATCTCCGTGATCGTCCCGACGCCCTCGTGGCCCAGCACCCGGCCGTCGGTCACCGCGGGGACGTCTCCTTTCAGGATGTGCAGGTCGGTGCCGCAGATCGTGGTCGTGTCGACCTGGACGAGCGCGTCCGTGGCGGCCCGAAGCTCGGGCTCGGTGACGTCCTCCCAGGCCTTGTTCCCTGGACCGTGATAGACCAGTGCTTTCATGTTCGTTCCTCCCGTGGTGCCCTCGATAGCCGACCGACCCACCTCCCTGGGGACATCGGCCGGTCGACGGCGACGTCATCCGCAACGGGCACCGGTACCCACCATAAGTCACGGCAGGGCCGCTGTCCCGGGCGGATCGATGTCGGCTCGCCGGTGCGTCCGCCCAGGCCTTGCAGCCGAGGTCTTCAGCTTCCTGATGCACCGGGAGCTGCCAGCGGGAGCACGTACCGCCAGATCGCGATCACGTGCGTGGCGCTGGCGAGCACGACCAGCACGTGGAACACCTCGTGGAAGCCGAACCACGCCGGCCACGGGTCCGGACTCCGGCGCGCGTAGACCAGGCCGCCGAGGATGTAGATCGCGCCCCCAGCGGCGATCAGCGCCGTTCCAGCGGGGTCGAGCACCGCGCCGATGCGGACCAGGGGGATCGCCGCCAGCAACCCGAACGTGACGTAGGCCGCGACGGAGAGCCGTGCCGGGGGCGTCGTCGGCGACATCGCGACACCGGCACCGATCAGCGCGATCGTCCCTGCGATGACCAGGCTCGTCGTCCGCCACATCCCGCCCAACGCGTGCACCGCCACCGGCGTGAAGGTCGCGGCGATGAACAGTTGGATCATCGCGCCGTCCATCCGCCCGAGCCATCGGCGTCCGCGTGCCGACCACCTCACCAGGTGGTAGAGCGCCGAGACCGAGTACAAGCCGACCAGGGCGATCCCGAAGACCGCTGTGCTGACACGTGCCGGTCCGGGTGCGCCAGCACGCCACAACAGCACCGCGACCACGGCCGCGACGGGCACCGCAGCGCCATGCAGCCAGCCACGCAGCGCAGGGATGAGCTCGCCGCTCGGGGTGGTCGCCGGCCGGTCGTCCAGGGTCATCGACGGTCCACTTCTGCGCGTCACCCACTCGCGGCACACGTGCGTTGGTCACCCAGACAGCGTCCGGGCAGCTCCGCCCTGTCCCCGGAGCTCGAGGACGAGCATGACCGGTGAGGTGCCGGGTGTCGACCCGGCAACCCGGGCCGGTTCCCGCTCGACCTCGATCGACCTCGAATCGCTCGAGCATCGTCCGCCCCGGTGCTGATGTGCTCGACTGGTCGCCGCGACCCCGACACCGAGGAGGCAGCGTGGTGATCGCCTCGAGCGCCGTCGACCGGCCCGGGGGCCGTCGATCGACGAGGATCGCTGGCCCGGGACGCACCACGTCCTGGCTGTCGAGGTGACCACGGCCTACCTCGCCGCCGAGGGCTTCGAGGCCGAGCTCGACGACGAGCTCGCCCGAGCCGGCGTCGCCGTGGGTGTCCGGCATGGTCGGCTCCGGGTCAGCGAGGGGCCGCCCGTCCACGCCGCCTGGTCAGCCAACACGTGGTGGGAGGCGGAGCGGATCGCGGTGACCTCGATCGGCCACGCCGCGAAGGAGCTGCGTCGCCGGCAGCGCAACTGGATCGCCTACGCCCCCGCGCACCGCGGGCGGGCAGGGTTGATCGCCGACAAGCTCCCCCACGTGGCGGCACGGCCGCTCGAGCTCGGCGAGCTCGCGCCCGACGCGCCACTGGGATCCTGGACGCTACTGGAGCGTGACGTGGTCCTGGCCGCCGCCGACTGCTCGAGCCCGTTCCCCAACGGTGTCCCGCGGTTCGTCGAGGAGCGGCACGGCCCACCGAGCCGGGCGTACCTGAAGCTGTGGGAGGTCTTCGCGCGGCTGCGCCGCCAGCCAAGACCGGGGGACCGGTGCCTCGATCTGGGCGCGGCGCCGGGTGGCTGGACCTGGTTGCTGGCTCGCACGGGCGCCGAGGTGCTCGCGGTGGACCGGGCCCCGCTGGCGCCGGAGGTCGCCCGGCTGTCCAACGTGACCGTGCAGCGCGGCTCCGCGTTCGGTCTCGCTCCGGCCGATGTCGGCCACCTCGACTGGTGGTGCAGCGACATCATCGCCTACCCGGACCGGCTGCTGGGACTGGTGACGCGGTGGCTCGAGTCGGGCCGGGTCGGCAACCTCGTCTGCACGGTCAAGTTCCAGGGAGCGACCGATCACGGCGCGGCCGCAGGCTTCGCGGCGCTGCCCGGCGCGCAGCTGTTCCACCTGTCGCAGAACAAGCACGAACTCACCTGCGTCGTCCTCGACGCCACCTGAGCGTCGGTGCTGGTCGCCGGTCGGACCCGCCCCGAGGGCCGGTCCGGTGGCCGCCATCACCGACGCTACCCCCGGCGTGTGGCGGGCTACTCGGACGTCGTGGCGCCGCTGGGGTGGTCGTCACGCGCGGGGGGCACCAGTGCGACCAGCAGCGAAGGAGCGGCCGCGGCGAGCAGTGCCGTGGGGCGGCCGAGATGGGTGGCGACCACGCCGAACAGGCTCGGCCCGATGATGAACCCGGTCGCGATGAACACGATGGCCAGGGTGAAGCCGGTGGTGGGACGATCGTGGAAGACCTGCTGGCTCCAGATCACCACGAGGGCGAACCCGGTGGTGAACCCCACCCCGAACAGGGCAGCCGACCCGAGCGCGGCGGCCACGGAGCCGGGCGCGACGAGCAGCAGGACGGTCGATCCGCCGACCAGGACGAGCAGCACGGCCAGCGGTCCGCGCAGGCCGTAGCGGTTGGCGATCTCGCCGCCGAAGGTCCCCACCGCGGTCCCCACGACGCCGAGCGTCACCCACATCGCCGGACCGATCCAACCGGCCAGGCCACCGTCCTGTGCGGTGTCCGGCGCGTACGCGAAGTAGGCGCCGGAGGTGATGGAGATGCCCAGCGTGACCAGGAACAACCGGATCGAACGTGTGTTGAGGAACCAGCCGAGGGGAGGTCGTCGGCGCGCGAGGGCCGGCGCCGGCGCGCCCGCTGGCAGCACCCGCCAGGCCACTGCGGCTGCCACCAGCCCGATCGCCGCGAACCCCCACCACACCGTCCGCCAACGGTCACCGGCGAGCAGGACGAGCCCGCTGGCGACCACCAGCCCGGCCGGCGAGCCGGCGTTGACCAGCGCCAGGGCGCGCGGGCTCCCCGACGGTGGCACCTGGCGGGCGACCGCGTCCGAGAACGGTCCCCACGCCCCTCCGGCGCTGGTGCCCGCGGCGGCAAGTCCCACGCCCAGCAGGACCGGGCCGGGTGCTGACGCCGTGGTTGCCGCACCGATGGCCAGGAGCAGACAGCCGGACACGACCGGGACGCGAGGCCCCAGACGGGCCGTGAGGGCGCCCGTGATCACGGTTGCGATGAGGTAGCCCGCCTGGGCTGCGCTGGCGTAGAAGCCCAGCACGTCCAGTGGCAGCCCGAACTCCTCCCGGAAGGCCGGGACGAACAGCCCGTAGGCCTCCCGGCCGATGCCGTAGGTCGCCACCAGGGCGAGCAGACCGGCACCCCCGACGCGGGAGGTCTGGCTGAGGTGCACGACGATCCTTCCCCCGGGATCCGGTGCCGGCGCAGGCTGTGTCGCTGGCCCGGTGCTCCGGGGCCCCAGGTTGCCTCCTGTGCTGGCGGGGCGCCGGACGCAGGAGTGCCCTTCCGGCCCCCGATGCGCGCAGCGTGCTCCCCAGCGGGCGTTGGCCGCCGGGTACGGCGTCCGCGCGAGTGCAGCCACACGGCTCAACATTGGTAGTGTATTGCCGGTATCTAAAATCCATCTTTTTCCCGAACCTGAGAGAGGAACCGATATGAGCGGCGCTACCGGAACATCGACCGCGGTCACCGTTGCCTCGGGCGATGGCATCGGCCCGGAGATCATGGAGGCCACGCTCGCGATCCTGGAGGCAGCTGGCGCGCCGCTGCGTTACGAGCCCATCACCATCGGCAAGCAGATGTACGAGCAGGGACACAGCTCGGGGATCTCCCCCGAGGCATGGGAGACGATCCGTCGCAACCCGGTGTTCCTGAAGGCGCCGATCACGACCCCCTCGGGTGGGGGGTACAAGAGCCTCAACGTCACGATCCGCAAGTCGCTGAACCTCTTCGCCAACGTCCGGCCCTCGAAGTCCTACGCGCCGTTCGTCTCCTCGCCGCATCCCGGCATGAACCTCGTGATCATCCGCGAGAACGAGGAGGATCTCTACGCGGGCATCGAGCACCAGCAGACCCCGGAGGTCACCCAGGTCCTCAAGCTGGTGACCCGCCCTGGCTGCGAACGGATCGTTCGGTACGCGTTCGAGTACGCCCGGGCCTACGGCCGTCGCAAGGTCACCTGCATGACCAAGGACAACATCATGAAGTTGACCGACGGTCTGTTCCACCAGGTCTTCGACGAGATCGCTGCGGAGTACGACGACATCGAGAGCGACCATCAGATCATCGACATCGGAGCGGCGCGCGTCGCCGCACAGCCGGAGTACTTCGATGTCATCGTCACGCTCAACCTCTACGGCGACATCCTGTCCGACATCGCCTCCCAGGTCGCCGGCTCGGTCGGCCTCGCCGGCTCGGCGAACATCGGCGAGCACGTCTCCATGTTCGAGGCGGTCCACGGCTCCGCGCCGGACATCGCCGGGAAGGGGATCGCCAACCCCTCCGGGCTGCTGTGGGCGGCGACCCAGATGCTGGTGCACATCGGCCAGGGCCAGGTGGCCGAGACCATCAAGAACGCCTGGTTGGCGACGCTCGAGAGTGGGCTGCACACCGCGGACATCTACCGGGAGGGGCTCAGCCGTGCGGAGGTCGGCACCGAGGGGTTCTCACGCGCCATCGTCGACCGGTTGGGCGAACGGCCGAAGCAGCTGGCCCCGGTCGACTACCAGCAAGGAGGGGTCGCGGTCCGCTCCGCGTCGCCAGCGGCACCGAAGGTCAAGGAGCTGGTGGGGGTCGACGTCTTCCTCGATTGGTCAGAGGATGGCCGCGACCCCGATGTCCTCGGAGCTCGGCTCGAGGAGGCTGCGGTGGCTGGCTGGCAGCTCAAGATGATCACCAACCGGGGGGTCAAGGTGTACCCCGAGGGCCTGTCCGAGACCTTCCACACCGACCACTGGCGTTGCCGCTTCGTCCGGGCCGACGGTGTGGCGTCGGGCTTCGGCGAGGTCATCGGGCTGCTCACCGCCCTCCACGACCGGGGACTCGAGGTGATCAAGACGGAGCACCTCTACACCTTCGACGGCGAGCGCGCCTACTCGCTGGGTCAGGGCGAGTGACGGCGTACGCCGGCCCGCCGGCGCCAGCGCCGGGTCCTGCGCCGGCGCCAGCGCTGGGTCCTGCGCCGGGCCCTCGTGCCCTCCCTCGTCGTCGCGAGCCGGCGCGCCGTCATCGCGGCGGCCAGCTGCTCGATCTCACCGGGCCCAGTGATCGATCTCGGTGGCCTTGACCGCCACCCAGACGGTGCGACCCTCACGCAGCTGAAGGTCGGCGAGGGCGGCGGCCGTGACCTGAGCGACGATCGGGACGGGGCCGTCGAGGTGGACGCGGATGTGGTCGTGGTGGACGTCGAGCGTGTCGATGGTCGCCTGCCAGACGTTGCGTGGGCTGCCCTGGGGCCGGTCGAGGTGGAGCGCGACGGCGCGGGGATGGATGACGACCATGACCTCGCCGGCGGGGGAGGCGTCCGCGACCGTCAGGCGGATGCCGCCGTCGAGCGTGACGGTGTGCCCGTCGATGCGCCCGTGGTAGTGGTTGAGGCCGACCAGGCGGGCGGCCCAGGCGGACCGTGGGCGCCGCGCGATCGTGGCGGGCGCGTCGTCCTGGACGACGCGTCCCGCCTCGAGGACGACGAGCCGGTCGGCGAGGCTGATCGCTTCGAGGGGATCGTGGGTGACGAGCAGCGTCGGTCCGGCGAAGGCGGCGAGGTGGTGGGTCAGCACGCGGCGGACCGCACGTTGCGCGTCGACGTCGAGCGCGGCCATGGGTTCGTCGAGCAGCAGCAGCCCGGGGTCGGTGGCCAGCGCCCGTGCGAGCGCCACCCGCTGCGACTGCCCACCCGACAGCGCGGCCGGCTTGGTGCGTTCCAGGCCGTCCAGACCGACGCGTGCCAGCCAGTCCCGAGCCCGTGACCGCGCCTCGCCGGCGCCGACGCCGCGGGCACGCAGCCCGAAGGCGACGTTCTCCACGGCCGTGAGGTGGGGGAACAGCAGGTGTTGCTGGAACACCACCCCGACCTGGCGCTGCTGCGGTGGGACCCGCACGCCGGTGCTCGGCTCCTCGACCAGGTGGTCACCGATGCGGATACGGCCGCCGGCGAGCGGGAGGAGCCCGGCCACAGCGCGCAACAGCGTGGTCTTCCCCGCGCCGTTGGGGCCGACGATGGCGACCACCTCGCCCGGTGCGGCATCGAGCCGGACGTCGAGGTCCAACGTGCCGAGCTGCCGCTGCAGCCGCGCTGCCAGCGCGGGACCGGCG
>JAWLDJ010000046.1:3890-7943 GCA_041686695.1 Nitriliruptoraceae bacterium | reverse complement strand
CGGCGCCAGCGGCGGGACCGGCGGGAGCGCTGGGGTCCGTGGGCCTGGCAGGGCCGGTCGGGCCCGTGGGGCCGGAGGACGGTGCGCGGCGCGGGTGGCGGCTCATGAGGTGGTCAGGAACCGGTCGCGCAGGGCGACGAGCACGGCCACGGACACGGCGAGCAGCAGGAAGCTGAGCAGGTAGGCGGCCTCGGGGTTGCGTTCGAGCTCGAGGTAGACCGCCAGGGGCATCGTCTGGGTGCGGCCCGGCAGGTTGCCGGCGAAGGTGATGGTGGCGCCGAACTCGCCCAGCGCCCGGGCCCACGCCAGCGCCATGCCGGCGACCAGCGACGGCGCGAGCATCGGCAGCACGATCCGGCGCAGGATCGTCCACCTCTCGGCGCCGAGCGTGGCGGCCGCGTCCTCGAGTCGACGGTCGAGCAGACGGAGTCCCGACTCGACCGTGACGACCAGGAACGGCATCGCGACGAACGTGGCCGCCAGCACGGGTGCCGCGGCGGTGAACGGCACGGTGATCCCGGTGAGCTGCTCGAGCGGGCGGCCGATGAGGCCGCGGCGGCCGAACGCGGCCAGCAGCCCCACCCCGCCGACCACGGGGGGCAGCACCATCGGCAGGATCGCCACCGCCCGGACGAACGGCTTGCCGGGGAAGTCGACCCGGGCGAACAGCAGCGCGAGCGGCACGCCGAGGACGGTCGACAGGGCCAGCGCTGCCAGCGAGGTGGTCAGTGACAGCTGCAGAGCCTGCAGGACCACCGGGTCGGTGAGCAGCTCGCCGGCGCGGGCCCACGGGGTCCTGAGCGTCAGCGCGAACAGCGGCACGACCAGCAGCACCAGGGCGACCATGCCGAGCAGCACCACGGCCCGGGGAGGTGTCACCCCGGCACTCGGCCGGGTGGTGGCGCGGGAACTGCCCACCAGGTCGCTCATGGGGCCGTGAACCCGTACTCGGCCAGGATCTCCCGCCCCCGCTCGCTGAGCACGAAGGCCATGAACCCCTCCGCCACCTCGGGGTCGGAGCTGTCGGCGAGTCGGGCGATGGGGTAGGTGGCCCGGAGGTTGTGCTCGTCGGCGACCTCGACGCCGTCGACGCGGCCGTCGGCGGCGACGACGTCGCTGGCGTACACGATCGTGGCGTCCGCCTCGCCGAGCTCGACCTTCGAGCGCGCCGCCCGCACGTCCTGCTCCAGCGAGACCGGGGCGACGGCGATGCCGGCGGCGTCCAGCACCTGCCGCGCGTACCGGCCGGCCGGGACCTGCTCGTCGGGCAGGACCAGCAGCAGCTCCGGGTCGGCGAGATCATCGAGCCCGGTGATGCCCAGTGGGTTGCCCGGCTCGACGGCGATGGCCAGTCGGTTCGTGGCGAACACCTCGGGGTCGGTGGCGAGCTCGCCAGCGTCCGCGACCACGTCCATCTGGAGCTCGTTCGCCGCGGCGAACACCTCGGCCGGGGCGCCCTCGACGATCTGACGCGCGAGGGTCTGGCTCCCGGCGAGGTTGAGCACCACCTCCGCCTGCGGGTTGTTCTCGGAGAACGCGTCGGCGAGCGCGCCGAAGGCATCGGTCAGCGAGGCCGCGGCGAAGACCAGCACCGCACCCTCCGGTGCGTCACCTGCCGGTGCGTCACCGGCTTGGGCGTCACCGGCTTGGGCGTCACCGGCTTGCGCGCTCCCCGGCTGCGCGTCCCCCGCCTGGCCGGCAGCTGCTCCATCGGCCGTACCGCCGCCGGCGGTCGAACCGCACCCGGCCGCCAGCAGCGCCGCGGCCAGCATCGCGGACATCACCATGACCACCGGACCGGCCGTCCGCCTGCGACGACGTCCGCGCATCGATCGTGTCCCTGCCACCTCGGCAGTCGACATCAGGCCGCCACCTCGACGCCCACCTGCGACAGGTCGTAGCCCCCCACGCTCTCCAACCGCCGCCGCAACCGCGCGCCGACCAGCTCGTCGAGGAACCGCCGCACCGCCGCCGTGTCCAGGGACGCCGAGGTGGTCCACAGCTGCGAGGCGTGGACCTCCAGGGGATGGAAGACCACCCCCGCTGCCAGCGCGGCGGGCTCGATCGTGACGGCGACCATCCCGTCGATCGCGGCCCGACGCGCCGCCTCCTCGTGGCTCCCGACCACCGGCCCGGGCACCAGCGCCGGATCGATCCGGCCGGCCTCGATGACGGCGCGTGCGAAGGCGGCCTGGCTGCCTGCTCCCGGCTCGCGCTGCGCGACCGGCACCCGGCCCGCCAGCGCTGCCGCGACCCAGCCGTCGGGCGACTCGCTCGGTGCGGCGAGTCCGACCTGCCAGCGCGCGACCCGCCACCGGCGGGTGCCGCCAGGCGCGATGGGTGTGTCCTGGTCGCGACCGTGGACGACCGCGGCATGCACCCGCCCCTCGGTCAGCGCCGCCATCGCGGTCCGGCTCGAGGTCACCACCGGGACGACGCCACCACCGGTGGCGTCCAGCAACCCGGCGACGGTCGCGATGGCGGGATCGCAGCCGGCGACCAGCGCGCCGTCGCGGGCCGGCTCGAACCGCTCGAGCCGCCCGTCGCGCACGACCGCGTCCGCCCGGGCCCACGCCGCGCCCGAGTCCGAGCTCGGCACGCACACCTCCCGTTCGCCGACGGACACCGTGCGGACCAGCGCGCCCTCCCGCAGGGGCGCGGTCACGCCGACGGCCGCTGCGGCCGGGGGCGTGCCCAGCAGCTCCTCGACGGCCACGCCCAACACCCGGGCGAGCGCGACCGCGGCGTCCACACGTGGCAGGTGGCGTTCCGCCTCGACCGCTCCCACCAGCTGCCGGCTGACGCCCGCCAGCTCCGCCAATCGTGACTGCGTCAGCCCCTGCGCCGCCCGCAGGCGACGGACCTCACGACCGAGCATCACGACCCCTGGCAGCCGACGACGCCAGGAACATAGCGTTCTGACAGGATCCTGTCGCGCCGCTCGGCAGCGGGACGCAGGGTCGAGGTGTCGGCTGTCGGGTCGTCCTGCCGGGGCGACCGCGGGCGACCTCAGTCGGGCTGTCGTCTCGCTGCCGCCACGTCCACAGCGATGCCGGTCTCGCGCTCCGAGACTGCCCACAGCACCTGGATGGATCGCTCGAGCCCGATCACGCGCAGGATCGGCTTGCGGACCGCAGGTCCGTTGTTCCCCCACAGCGGGCCGTAGAAGCCCCCGCCCGGCGCGGCAGGATCGGTCGCTGCACGCAGCTGGGACAGCGCGCCTTCGGCGGCCGACATCCCGGTCCGCTGCTGCAGGCGCTCGAAGACGTGGGTGAGGGCGCCGCCCTGCTCGCGGACCGACCGTGACTGCAGGTCGGTCTGGGCGAGTCCGGGATGGGCCGCCAAGCTCCTGGCCGGGAGACCGGCACGATCGAACTCGCGCTGTAGGCCGAGCGCGAAGTGCAGGTTGGCGAGCTTGGCCTGGCCGTAGGCCTTCCACGGTCCGTAGCTTCCCACCAGATGGGGGTTGCGGGGATCGACCCGGCGCCCGATGTGGTGCGCGGTGCTGGTGACCGTCACCACCCGGGCAGCGTCAGCGCGCAGCAGCGCGGGCAGGAGCTGGGCCGTCAGGGCCCAGTGCCCGAGATGGTTCACCCCGAACTGCATCTCGAACCCGTCGACGGTCCGGCGTTCGGGTTGTGCCATCAGACCGGCGTTGTTGATCAGCAGGTCGATCGCCCCGTGTGCCACAGAGATCCGATCCGCGGCCTCGGCCACCGACCCCAGATCGCCGAGATCGAGTGGTACGAGCTCGAGCGGCGCGTCAGGCACCTGCGTGCGTACCACCGCCCGGGCCTCTTCGGCCTTGCCCTGGTCGCGAGCTGCCATCACCACCGTCGCACCTCTGGCGGCCAGCGCCAGGGTCGTCTCCAGACCCAGGCCGCCGTTGGCGCCGGTCACGACGGCGATCCGACCGTGCAGATCCGGGATATCGCGGGTCGTCCAGGACACGGCCAGCTCCGATGACGTGGGCCGGGAGTGTGCCAGGCGCAGCGCCCCGGCTCGCCGGTCGCGGACCGGGCGAGCCGATCGCCGTGCCGGCGCTGTGCGGCC
>JAWLDJ010000046.1:0-3790 GCA_041686695.1 Nitriliruptoraceae bacterium | reverse complement strand
GGCCCGCCGGGAGCGGCGCTGTGCGGCCCGCCGGGAGCGGGAAGCTCTGACGCGGTCGGTACGTTGGTGCTGGTCCGGGCACCGATCGGTGGCCCGTCGAGCGCGTGCCGCTGCAGGAGCCACCCATGTCCACCGACGCCGAACCGCCGAGCAGCAGCACGGCATCCCCGAGCAGCAGCACGGCATCCCCGAGCAGCCCACCAGCACCGAGCGACGGTGGCACCCCGCCCACCGAGGAGGCGTCGCTCCGCCAGGGTGGTCGAGCCCGCGGGATGCTGGCACCGATGGTGGTCCTACTCGTGGTGGGTGTGCTGGCGGTCGCCGCGATGACCGGGGGCTCGTCCGACGGCGACGGTGAGGTGGGCGCGGCGGCACCCGAGGTGTCCGCCGAGCCGACCGACGACCCGGCCGGGGACATCGCCGAGGACCTGGCGGTGGAGGGCGATGCCGACCAGCAGGAGGCGCTCGCCGAGGAACAGCAGGCCCAGGAGGAGGCGCGGGCCCAGCTGGCCGCGCTGGCGACCCGGGAGGCGGACGATCCACGGGCCCTCGGGGACGTGGACGCCCCCGTGGTCATGATCGAGTGGGCGGACTTCCTCTGCCCCTTCTGCGGCGTGTTCGCCCGGGACACGGAGCCGGAGCTCATCGAGCGTTACGTGGAGACCGGCATCCTGCGGATCGAGTGGCGCGACCTGCCCTTCCAGGGTGAGGAGGCCGTGCTGGCCGCGGTCGGTGGCCAGGCCGCCGCCGAACAGGACGCCTTCTGGGCCTACCACGATGCGCTGTTCGCAGCGGACCTGCGCAGTGGCGACGGCCGGATGAGCCGGGAGTTCCTGCTGGAGGTCGCGGCGGAGCTCGACCTCGACGTCGAGGCGTTCGATGCCGCGCTCGACGATCCCGCGCTCACCGAGCGGGCCCAGGCCGAGGCCGTGCAGGCGCAGTCGCTCGGGATCACCGGTACCCCGGCCTTCATCGTCGGCGGCTACCCGCTGGTCGGTGCGCAGCCGCTCGAGTCCTTCGTCAACGTGATCGAGAACGCCGCGATCGAGGCGGGTGCGGAGCTGCCGTGATCGAGATCGGCTACCTCGCCGCGTTCCTCGGCGGGGTCCTCACCCTGCTCAGTCCCTGCGGGGCGCTGCTGCTGCCGTCGTTCTTCGCCTACGCCTTCGACCGGCCCGGGGTGCTGCTGGCGCGCACGGGGGTGTTCTACGCCGGGTTGGCGACGGTGATGGTGCCGCTCGGCACCGGTGCGGCGTTCGCGAGCCAGGCGCTGCTCAGCAACCAGGAGCGGCTGATCGTCGCCGCCGGGTGGCTGCTGGTCCTGCTCGGGGTGCTCACGGCGGCAGGTGTCGGGCGGCTGCTGCCGTCGCTGAGCGGCCGTGCCCAGGCCCGCGTGGCCGGCCGGACCTCACCAGCGGCGGTGTTCGGCCTCGGCGCGGTCTACGGCGTCGCTGGCTCGTGCGCCGGGCCGATCCTCGGTGCCGTGCTCACGATCGCCGCCCTGGACGGGCGTCCCGCCCACGGTGCGGCCCTGCTGGCCGTGTACGCCCTGGGGATGGCCGCACCGCTGTTCCTGCTGGCGGGGGTGTGGCAACGCTTCGAGCTCGGCCAGCGCGGCTGGCTGCGCGGACGTGCGCTGCACCTCGGCCGCTTCGAGCTGCACACCACCTCGGTGGTCACCGGGGCGCTGTTCGTCGCGATCGGGGGGTGGTTGCTCGCCTCCGGGGGGTCGATGGCCCTGCCGGGCATCCCGGACACGACGCAGCTGGACCTGGCCGCGCAGGGATGGCTGCTCAGGCTCGACCGGCTCGTGTCGGACCGGCTGGTCCTGACCGTGGTCGCCGTGTTCGCCGCGCTCGTTCTCCTGCGGCGCGGCTGGTCGTCGCGGCGCCACCGCGCGGAGCTCACCAGCGTGAGCGGGACTCCTCGGCGAAGCCGACCAGATCACTGATCTGCAAGCGGTCGCCGTCGGGTCCCGGGACGTGACCGGTCCAGGTGCCGAACACCTGGTGGACCTCGGTGCCGAGCAGCACCGCCTCGGTGCGTGCATGACGGTCGAAGCGCGGGGTCAGCGTGACCGACAGCGACCCGTCGGGTGAGCGCACCGTCCACGGCTCGAGCGGCCGGTCCCAGTCGTACTCCCAGTCGAGTTCCTCGCCGAGCTTTCCCACCCGACCGTCGACGATGATGGCGTTCTCCGTGGCGCCGGTGCCGATCGTCCACCGGCCGCCGAGCTGCAACCCGACGACGCGGCCATCGCTCGCGTGCCCCGCGCCGCCGCCCCAGTTCCACCGGGTCCGGTAGGGCCAGCGGCCCCGGCCGACGTCGAGGACCCCCCAGGCCTGCTCGGCTCGGTCGGCCTGGTCGGCCTGCTCGGCTCGGTCGGCCTGCTCGGCTCGGTCGGCCTGGTCGATGTCCTCACCCTGCCCGTCGAGGCGCTGTCCACCGAGCTCGAAGCGGTCCTCTCCGACGACCAGGCTCCCGGTCGCCGGCCGGGCTTGGTGCTTGGAGGTGTACTGGAAGCGTCGATCGCTCCAGGGGATCACCACGTCCACGGTGCCGTGCCCGGGGAGCCAGAAGATCGTGGCCTCCAACCGACCGATCCTGCCGTCACGCTCACGCCAGCGCGCAAGGAGGTGGGTGCCGTCCGCGTCCTCCACCACCTCGACACCGAGGTGGTGGTGGCGGAACACCAGTGGGGCGGTGCCGTAGTGGTCTGGGAGGTCGATGCCGTGAGCCAGCGGCACGGTGACCTCGCGTCCGCCGCTACGGCCCGACGGCAGGTGGGCCCACCACACGCCGACGATGCCGAGGTAGTCCACGTCGGCGTAGACCAGGGACACCACCACGTCGCGGGTGAGTATGGCGTGGTAGTCCCACCGCTTCGTGCGTCCCCAGCCGCCAGCGAGGTTGGCACGATGCACCGACCGGGAAGCCCAACCACGAGCGTCGGGGTTGAGGCGTCGGCCATCCGACGTGCACAGATCTACCGGCTCGGTGAGCTCGCGCTCGTGGGTCGTCATGCCGGACCTCCGAGGTGACCCGCTCCCGACCACCGCGTCGGGCACGGCGGCTGCGACGCGGGCGGCGGCACGCCTCAGCCGATCCGGTCGTGACGCACGATCGTGCAGCGGTACTCGCCGGCGGGGGAGCGCACCGTCACGGTGTCACCGGGCCGGTGCCCCCGCACCGCCTCGGCCAGGGGCGAGTCGCTGGAGGTCCGGTGCTCGTCCATGCCGGCTTCGATGGGGTGAACGATCAGGAACGATTCGCGGTCCCCGTCGGGGAACTCGACCTCCACCTCGTCCCCGAGCTCCACGATCGTGGGGTCATCGGTGACGTCAGCGGGTGACAGGGCATCACGGAGCACGACCTCGAGTTCATCCAGCTGCTCGCGCAGCTGCTCGCGGGCGGTCACCAGCTCCTCGGTCCGCTCGGCAGCGAGGTCGGCGTCGATCCGGGCCAGCCGTTCATGGCCGCGGGCGACACGCTGCTCGACCCAGGCGCGACCGTCTGTCGTCAGGACCACCGGTCCCCGGACAGCCGTGGTGTTGGCAGCCATGAACAACCTCCTTGCGGTCTTGCGATGAGCGCGTCGAGGGACAGCAGCGAAGGGACGCGCGATGAAGTGACTTTCACGATACCCCACCGGGAACGGGGCAGCGAGGGACATGTGGCCGTGGCGCCGAGCGCACCGGCAGCCTCGCCGCCACGGGGGATCCGGTCGGTCCCGTGGCTGCTGCGGACGGCTGCGGGCCGCTGGTCGCTGCCGCCTGGGTCCGGCCGGGGG